>CAWUNZ010000050.1:0-16367 GCA_963923445.1 uncultured bacterium | reverse complement strand
TCGAACACAACGGCGGCAAGAATCACGGTCCCAAGGACAATTCGCTGCACGAACGGGCTTACGCCCATCAGGTTCATGCCATTCTGAATGGTGGCGATAAGGAATGCGCCGGTGAGGGTTCCTGTCATCCGCGCTTTTCCTCCTGAAAGACTAGCGCCTCCCACCACCACGGCGGCGATCACCGTGAGTTCATACCCGTCACCATAGGTGGGTGAGGCGTTTCTGAGCTGGGAGGTCAGAAGAATGCCCCCAAGCCCCGCCAAGGCACCGGATACCGCGTAGGCGGCGATCACTGTGGCATTAACAGGAATTCCCGCTAGGCGAGCCACAACCGGGTTACCGCCAATGGCAAGCCAGTACCGGCCCACCACTGACCGGGTCATCATGATGTGAAACACTCCATACAAGATGACCATGAGAGCCATAGCCACGGGAATGGGGCCGATGTTTCCCCTCCCGAGCCAGACAAATCCATCTGGCAATGCCGCAATGGATTCCCCGCCTGTCCATTCCAAGGTCGTTCCGCGCACTACCAGCATTGTTGCCAGGGTGGCCAGAAATGGAGGCACGCCCAACCCGGAAATCACGGCACCGGAAAAGACACCTGCTGCGGTGGCAGCCAAAATACCCAGAAGGCAACCGGTGGTTACGACGGCAAAAGCCGCCCCTGTTCCACCGTTGTGGCGAATGAAATCGGCCGCCAGCACGCCTGACAACGCAACCAACGACCCAACGGAAAGGTCGATCCCGCCGATGGCCACGACCACAGTCATTCCAATCGAAATGATTGATATCACGGCGATTTGATTGGCGATGTTGAGAAGGTTGGCGCGGGTAAGGAAAGCCGGCCAAACACCCTCTTCGGGAGTAATCAATGGCACTTTTGCCAATCCCGGAAATATCGAACCCTTTTCTTTGAGGAGGATCCAATCCGAGGCTGACCGCGAACAAACGATCGCGGTTGGGACTTCAGTTAGCCCTGCGGCTTTTTCGAGTGCCTTCCTGGCGTCGATTGGTCCCCCCATTGAGCCCAAGACATCAACACCTGCCTTCGAAACGGCTTCCTTTAGGGCTTCCAAAAACATTTGGTCATCCGCGGTATCGGTCGCGATGACGACGATATTGCCAGTTGCTTGCCGGGCAGCAAGCCATTCGCCCATGCGGAGGCCTGCCGCTCGACCAGATGTTTCGTGTGGCCGTAGCGTCGCCAGGCATAATGCCGAAGCAACCAAGAAAAGAATGATGAGCATGCCATGCTCGTCGAGAAGCTTGGCCATGGCGCTCCAATCAGGTGCAACCCTGCTGGTCACTTATTGAGCGCCTTGATTGCGTCAGCTTTCCGGACCAAGCTTGTGGGAATAAGAATTTCTGGCCTGACGGCCTCACCGCGGGAATGGGCGATAATCGCAGCGACGATTTCCCGGCCCATGCGGTCGGGAAACTGAACCGGATCCGCGTAAACCTTCCCTTGGGCGATCGCCTCCAAACCCTCGGGCTGGCCATCAAACCCAACCACAATCACGGCTTTATCCTTGCCTGCTTTTTCCAAGGCAGCATTGGCGCCCAAGGCGGAAGGATCGTTGATAGCGAAAATTCCCTTGAGACCCTGATGGGCTTGCAAGGCGTCTTCTGTTGCCTTGAACGATGTATCGCGGGCGGCACCGCCCTCCAGTTCTGTGACGATTGAAACCTTGCCGGAAGCCGTCGCGTTGTGAGCGTCCAAAACCTCGCGAAAACCTTGAACCCTCAGCCGGCAGCTTTCCGCTTGCTTGAAGTGAAGGATGGCAACCGGTCCGCCAGTTGGCCCCAACGCCTCGATCATGGCCTTTGCAGCTTCCCGACCGCCCCCAAGATTGTCCGTTGCGACCTGCGAGACGATTTTCACGCCATCTTCCCGGCATGGGATATCCACGGTAAACACGGGTATTCCGGCGGCATTGGCCTCGCGGATGGCAGGGACCATTGCCTTCGATTCACAGGGGCTGATCACGATGGCCCTGACCTTGCGGACAATGAAATCCTGCATCTGGTTGGATTGCTTGGCCGGATCCTTGTCGGCGCTCACCACCACTGTTTCAAATCCGTGGCCTGTGGCCTCGGTTCGGATCGTGTCACCAATGACACGAAAAAAGGGGTTTTCCAATGTGAGTAGAGAAACTCCGATCAAGGGTTTCGCCGATTTTGGTACATCCCCAGCGCCACACCCGACGAGAAAAACGGATAGCCATAGCGAAGAAAGCAGGGTTCGAACACAGTTCATGCTCTGGACCTCAGGACGGGATTTGAATTTTCATCGTCCCATAGAACATCGAAGAAACCAAAAAGAATTCATTTTGATATAAAAAATTATCTAGCGAATTGTTTTGTGCATGGAAACTGTGGTTTGTGTGCCAGCTTATAAATGTTTTCTGAACTTCTTGCTTTCTGTTGAAAAAAGAAACAATCCGAAGGTAAACTTTTACTTCTAGGGAGATTATTCTGTTTTTCGGGAAAGGTGCGATTCATGCACAAAGCTCCATGCCTTTCGAAAAAATCGCAACTCTTAATCAGGAAAATGGATACGAGGAATTCCCTGCGATTCTTCAGAAGCTGAAACCACCGAAACAACTGATGCGCTGAACCTTTTGATCCAGCAGGAAACATCATGCGAAGTTATTTGGGCAAGACGCTTGGATTTTTTCGGAATTCGCGACTGATCGAAAGGCTGGGCCAAATCAGGACCAGACTTTCCAAGGCGAAGGCTCGCCTAGGCAAACCTTCGTTGGCCAGCCTTCAGTTCGAGGTTCTGGAGCAGCGACTGGCGCCGGCCATTTTGGCCGAATACCCAGACAGCGATGTCGATTCAGACACAAGCAACTATGTTCTGAATCTCGTCGGATCCGGACAGATCAATTCCAAGATCTACATCAGCACCGACTCATCCGGGAACATTCAGTGGAGTGAGGACGGATCCAGTTGGACGAGCAGGTCAAATGACGGCTACCGCCGAAAGGCCGGTGATGATCGCGATTTGCTGGTTCAACTTTTTTATGTCGACACCGTGTATGTCGGTAATTTTGTAGGTTCCGGAAAAAATATCTCGATCCAAACTTCGCCCGTGGGAGGGACTCCGCTTGCCTTGCTCGGGTTAGGCGCCGCAGACGCTTACATTCCCATCGATGTGTCGATCACTGGAAATATCCTGACCAATGGTGGCGACCTTGCCATTAGGAATCCGGTCACCGGTGGCCTCAATTCAATCACGATCAATGACGGCGTGACGATTTCCACGCGCAAGATCGATGCTTCGCCGACCTTCACGCCTTCCGATACGAACTTGATTGCCCGGCACGCGAGCACGACGGTCCCCAGCATCGCCAAGTCCGGCGACATCAAGATGCGGGTGGCCAATGCGGACCCTTATAATCCTATTTTGAACGTCGGTTTCAATCATCCGAGGATCATCGTTGGCCAAAATGCCAGGCTGCTTGCCGACACGGGTGGGGCCGCAACAACAATCCGAGGCGGTGAAATCAGCCTTCAGGCCAAGAACTACAATCTTTCTCTTAACTCCCTCTGGTTCAACGACCTCGGCATGACAAAACGCGAGGCCAAACTGGATGTCCAGGCTGGCGCGGCGCTGCGTGGTGCCAATGTCCTCCTTTATTGCAACGCGGGCGACTACCCGGTGCTTGAGGAAATCGGCAACGCCATGTTCGGAGAGGACACTGTCAGTTCGTCGGCAGCGGCCTCGTTCATGACACTCATCCTGGACAGCCTGAGTGACGAGTTGCCTTTCACAAGCCTTCCAGTGGCCTTGGTGGCGCGCACGGCGAGTTCCAACATCAGCATCGGCAATTCCGTCGAAGTCACGGCGTCTGACAACATCAAGATCAATTCCGAGGCAAACGCCGAGGCTGAGGCCGCCGCCAAGAACTGGTTCAAGATACCCGTGCTCGACCGGCCAATTCCCAAGATATTGCAGGGATTAGCGTTCGCCTTCAGTTGGGGACAGGCCGCATCAAACCTCACGATCGGGTCGAGCACGATCACGGCTGGGGGAGAGGTCGAGATCGAGGCGACCGGGGCCGCGAAGGCCTCCGCGGAGGCCGCGTATGAGCGCGAAGAGGCGAATGAATCCAAGGATTCCGCCACTGGTGCCATCACCAAGACATACGGAACAGGAGCTGATTACCGGTTCGTGGCCACTGCCGGGGTGGTGAAGCAGGATGTCCTCACCCGCATCGATGATGGTGCCACCATCACGGGTTCCACGGTTTCCATCAAGTCGGTCGGTGAAAACGCTGCCCTCAACAACGCGCTTATCCAGAACGACCGGAAGGGCAATGACGGCACTGTTTCGGTCAATTTCAGCATCACGAATTCCAACATCCTCACGGATGTCAGGGGAAGGGTTGTCGCGACCGGAGCCGCCGCGTTCAGCGGCGAATTCACGGGCACATTTGTACCCAAGACGGCAGTCAACACGGACACGGACGAAATCACCCTACCTTCCCACGGCCTCTCCACGGGCGTGCAATTGACTTACTCAGCCGGTGATGGCGGACAAGTGCCAGGGCTTCTCGAGGGCGCCACCTATTATGTGATCAAGGTTGACAACGACCGGATCAGGCTGGCCGCGACAAGGTCAGAGGCGATGGCCGGCCAAGCCATTGATATTCCTGCAGTTCCCTATCTGCAATCTCGAGAAACACTGTCGGCCGCCGACTCCTCGACGGGCGAATTGACCACCTCGGCAGCCCATGGTTTTCACGATGGGGAGATCCTCACATACAAGAGGCTTTCTGGTGGTGGTGACATCGGCTTGACCGACAACGGGCGGTACCTGGCTCTTATCACAGGCGCCAACAAGCTGAGGCTTTTCAGCAGCAACTCCCGGACCGAGGCCTCGAATTCATCTGTCAGCCTGTCGAATGACACAATTTCCACCGGTTCACCGTTCGCCAATGGCACGGCTGTGGCCTATGTCGCCGGTGGCACGGCGATAGGAGGCCTGGTTAACCGGAACGTTTACTATGTAGTACAGGCGGACTCCAGTTCATTCAAATTAGCTGCGACAATCGGCGGTTCGCCTATCAACCTGACCGGTTCCGGCGAAGGGATCCAGTCGTTTTATCCGCTCGCTGTCCCGACGGGTTCTCCCGAGGCTGGCAAGCACCTCCTTGGCGGACAAATCCTCAATGTGGTGGCGGCTGAAGACCTGTATGAAAACATCGTCGGCAACACCCTTTGGGATTCCGGCGACCCCGTTGTGTTCAGCAACTCTTCCGACACGCCGATTCCCGGCCTGGCCAATGGCGGGGCCTACCGCGTGGTTGTTTCCCCGGGGGATAACGGCAGGATCTGGCTGGCTCCCTCCACCAATTCGGCGTCGCAAGCCAAGGCGACGGCGGAATCCGCCTTGGCCAAGTATAATTTTGACATCGGCCTAGGTGACGTTGCCTCAGTGGACGCGGCTACCGACACCATCACCCTGACCCGGACTCACAATCTCCAAACGGGTGACAGGGTCCAATACAACCGCGTCTCCGGCTCGGGCGAAATAGGAGGCCTGAGCCTTGGCTCGGCCATGGACGGCAAGGTCGTCCCCAACAATTATTTCGTGATCAGGGTTTCCGACACGGTCATCAAACTGGCCAGGACCGAGGACGACGCCAAGGCCGACACCCCCGTTCCCATCAACCTGACCACAGGAGCGGGTTCGTCACTCTTCCGTTTGTCGCGCAACACTCAGGACGGCAACAGCCTCGCATCGACGCGCGCATCCGCTTTTGATGCCGCATTCAACACGGTCAACACCGGACTGATCGTGCCGTTTTCATTGGCGCCAACGCTGGCATACGCTGGTTCCGACGCCTCTTCCCAAAACAGGGAATTCACACCTGTTCCTGAGGATCAGTCCGTGATCCTTGAGGGTACATTCGAATCACTCAAGCTCTCCGATAACATTCAATTGACCTACAAGGCCGCCTACGGCTCGGGCCTTACCGACCTGGCCAACAACGACACCGTCTATGGTGTGGTTGATCCCGCAGGGCGCCAGCGTTACACCATCACAGCGCTTTCAGGTGGGCAATTCACGACAAATATCGCGTTCCCGTTCAACACCGGCGATCCGGTCGTGTTCACCAAGGGCGACAGCGGTATCAGTGGCGCGACCGATGCGTCGACTTATTACATCGTCAAGACCGGGGCAAGGACCTTCAAGCTGGCTGAGACATTGGCCAAGGCCGAGGCCTCCCCGGCCGAGGTTTTGTCTCCTTCTGGCGGGGTTGGTTCCACCGCCTCGATCATGTGGGCGCGCACGAGGCTTTGGCTTGCCCGAACACAGGCCGACGCGGTTGTCGCGTCCGGGGCGGCGACAACGGCGCTGTCAGAGGCATTGGCAGAGGCGAGTGCAGCCCCGGAAAACTTTGACGGAAATTACCTCAAGAAACTGACCAGGGAGGCGGTCACGAGTTCGTCCTCCTCCGCCACGGTTACCACCATCACGGCAGCGACCGGCGTCCTTTCATTTTCAGCGGCGGTGCCGTTTGTGACGGGAGACAAGGTCACTTACCTGAATTCCAACATGGCTAGTGACACCGGTCCGATTCCCGGTCTGGTGTTGGGTGGCGCCTATTTCGTGATCCGTGACTCCAGCACCTCCATCAGGCTCGCCCCGACAAGGGAGGCGGCCTTCCAGGGGCAAGCCATCACTTTCAGTTCTCTTCCCGCAAACACCTTGGGGCACCAATTCATCGCTGGTTCCACGGGCCAAGGTGTCATCTCCGGTTACGATCTGGCTAGCAACTCTGCGATTACCAGCAGCGGTCATGGATTCGTCACCGGTGACACGGTGTCGCTGAACCTGGCCAGCGGTGTGTTCACGCCGGGACTTGCCCGGGCATCCACCCCTTACAAGGCCGTTGTTGACGCGCCGAACAGAATCGCGTTTGTTTCTGAACTGGCGGACATTCGCAGCGTCAGCGTCGCCGATTCCACGGTTGGCACCCCGGGCGGCATCAATGTCAGCCCATTTGATGAACTCACTTATTCTCGCTCCGGGGCAGGCTCAGACATTTCGGGACTGACCAGCGGATCCACCTATTTGGCCGTGCCGAAGCGGGGCGAGGAGGGGACCACTTCGCTTTGGCTCGCCAGTGCCACCCCCGTGACGGTCAGTTCAGCAACCCTGACCTCGTTCAGTTCCACCGCCCACGGCCTTGCCGATGGAGACCGTGTTGCTTACCGCGGAACAGCAAGCGGATCCGGCAATATTCCTGAGTTGGGGGTAGGCAGTGTCTACATTGTTGTCAGGACTGGCGCCGACTCCTTCAGTTTGAAAAATTCCTCGTCCGGTGCCATCGTTTCCACCTCTGGTACATCCGTTGGGGGGCAAAGATTTCACAAGATTGTGAGCCTCGGTTCCTTCACGCCAAACGACAGTTCCAGGCATATGCTTTCCACCCCGAGGATAGCGATCGCCGATCCTTCCATAGTGATCAGCAATGGATCTGCATCGACGGAATTGCTGACATTCGGTTCAGCCCACGGGTTGAATACTTTTGACTCTGTGCTTTTGACGAAGACGGGAGCAGGTGATGATCCTGCCGGTCTGACAACAGACAAGACATATCTGGTGATTAGGGATTCCGCCACAAGTCTCAGGCTTGCCGACGCAGCAGCCAGCATCAAGTCCCAGGAGGTTAAGCCGGCTAGCGACACGGTGCGCTTCTCGGAAAACGACACTATTCCGGTGAACGGCATGGCGGTGGTTTATCGCCGGGTTGATAACGGTGAGAGCGGTCAAGCCGATATTGGCGGGCTGGTTTCGGGAACGATTTATTACATCTCCAGCGTTGACTCTGTTGCCAAAACATTCAAAGTCTCCGCGAGCCAGAATGGCCAGGTCATCGACCTGACATCCGAAGGCGTGGGCAATCATCTCTTCATCCCAGTTGCCGATATCACCGGTGACTTCAATTCCTTGGGATCCACGCTTTATCAGTTAGGATCCCGGGTTGAGGTGAAGAGTCAGCAGAGAATCGGTTCGTCGATCGTCGCCGAGGTGAACACGGCATCCGAACAGATGGCGTTCCCTTCCTCCCACGGGTTGTCAACTGGGCAGCGGGTTTATTACCAGGCCGTTTCCGGCAGGCCGATCGAAGGGTTGGTGAACGGCCAGTTCTATTTCGTGATCCGGGAATCCGACACAGCCGTGAGGTTGGCCCGCACATTCGCTGACGCGACGGCGACGACACCCGTGGCCGTTAATCTCAGGTCCGGGGGCCAGACGGGGTCGCACCGCCTTTTGTCGGTTTCCGATCCATTTGTCGGGATTGAACTTGGGGCGACCCGGATGACAGGCCTTGAGCACACGCTGACAGCCTCTGCTGGCGGGATCGTGATCAGGTCGGAAAGCGTCGGCTCCACACGATCCATCAACTCCGAGAATATCAGCAAGATCCTCGGCGACGCGATTATCAAATCTCCCCTTGGAACGGCCGCCAAGGCTGCTGGCAGCAGGGCCCTTGGAGCCATCAAGGGGCTGCTCGGCCTTGGGTCCACGAATTCATCGAGCAAGGCGGCCACGGAGAAGTTCCAGAACAAGACCGGGGAACAAAAGAGCAATGTGACCGGGAGCCTTGGAATCCAGATTGCCAACATCCATGTCGACACCATCATCCGCCAAACGGCCGTGCTTGAGTCGCGTGGCGAACTCTCGGTTTCCACGATGCTGCGCAATCGGGATCTTATGACGACCCGCGCGATAGCGTCGGTTTCCGATGATCCGAACCAGGCCGGCGCCAAGGCGACCGTCACGGTGGCCGTGGCTGTGGGCGTTTACGACTATTCGTCAAGGGTCCTGGTGGAGCAGGGCGCGACGCTTGACGCCTCAGGCCTCATGCGCATTGAAGCCAAGACCAAAAGCCCCTTCATGATCCCCGGACCGGGAGCTAGCGAGGAGGAAAAGAGCGAGTTTGAGGATGACAACAAGCGGGATACGGCAGGGGATGACCTGTTTGGCTTCATGATGAACACCGCCCTGGCAAAATCGGGGCTCGGCTACCTCCAACTCAACAACTGGACACAGGCAACTGGCGCTCCCGCCGGCGAGACCGCAATTTCTGGTTCGATCCAGGTGCAGACCTACAAGTTCAACACCCAGGCGATAGTGGGCTGGATTGATCCTGCCAAGACATACTCCGCTCCCGCCGTCACGAACATCAACAAGAAACCTTCCTATCAGACCGATGCCCAGAAGGTGTTTGTGAAGGCGGACATGCTTTCCCAGCATTCGCGCCTAGCTGGAGTTTTCAACCTCCAACTCAACCCCAACCTTGAATTCAACAAGAACAGCATGGGGAAGATGGTTCAGGCGAGTCCGAATGGCGCCGAGTCGAAAAAAGGCGGTGCCGGCGGCGTTGTCTCGGTCATTATCGGGGACAATAACACCGAGGCCCTGATCATGCCCTCGGTGGACATGAGGACTGGCAAGGACGGCTTGTTTGTCCACTCCGACACCCGTGTGTTTGACCTTGTCATGGCGGGCGCTGGTGCCAAGGCGGGGAAATTCGGTTTTTCCGGAACCGCCATTTACACCCAGTTCAACAACACGACACGATCCAACATCGCCTCTGGCATCAGCTACAGCGGTGGTGTCGTGGACATTGACGCGACCGACCTTTCGGTGGTGATTTCCTTGGCAGGCAGCCTGATCCGCGGCAGTTCCCAGGGATTTGGCGTCAGCCTCGCCATCAATGACCTGACGCGCAACACGGAGGCATCCATCGGGGAAAAAAGTGGCACCACCTCAACCTCCTCAATGACAATTTCGGGCCCTCTCAATATCTACTCAAGGAACAAGGGATCAATGGTTGGTGCCGCTATCGCGGCGGCGGTGATGTCGAAGGAAGTGCCTTCAACCCCCGCCGGTGGCGCGGGTGCCTCTGGCAACCCTACCTCCGGTGGTCAGGGTGTGGGCGGTTCTTCGGGCCAAGGCGGGGCGACCCAGCAAGCCGCCGCTTCCGGCAAGTCGGGTATCGGTGTATCCGGCGCCGTGGTCCTCAATGGCTATGGCGACTTCTCCTCTCCCGCCGGAGTCAGTGATAACGCCCGCTCTTTCATCCGTACCCAAGGTCAGGTGAATGCCACCGGGTCCGTCAATCTCGAGGCGATCAACAGCATGACAGTCGCTGGCCTATCCGGGTCAGCCGCCGTCAACACCGATCCTACCAAGAGCAACACCGGCATCGCCGGCGCTTTGTCGATCAACACAATGGCGGGAACTACCGAAGCATATGTTGGACAAGTGCAACTCACGGCACCCAGCCTCGGAATGATTGCCAGTGGCAGCGGCATGATCATTTCGCTTTCCGCAGGTGTGGCCACCGCCCCTGGGACTGACAAAGGAACGGCTGTTTCGGGTTCGGTATCCGCGAACAACTCGACGATGAGCACGGTTGCTGACATCTCCGAGAGCGCCGCCTTGAAACTTAGCGGTGACGCCAACCTGACTGCCGCCACGAACAGCTTGATCGTTTCGGTGGCAGGCGCTGTTTCCTATGGCGGCAAAAAGGGTATCGGAGCGGCCATCGCCGTCAACAAGATTACTGATACCACTCGGGCTTCGGTGAAGAATTCCTCGATTAGCTTTTCCAATGGAGGCTTGGGGCTTTCCGCAACTTCAGACAATCCGGGTGATGGCCGGGCAAGGATTGTTTCGCTTGCAGGGGCAGTCGGTTTGTCGACAGGAGGTAACGCCGCCAGCGGCATGCTGGGTGTCAATCAGATCGCGAACACCACCGAGGCTTATATTTCGTCAAGCACTCTCAGCGGGCTCACCGGATCATCCACGGGAACCGGAGTTTCTTTGACGGCCTACGACAACTCAACGATCATCGCGATTGGCGCGGCAGTAGCCATTGGAAAAGATTCCTCCGGTGGCGCCGGTATCGGTTACGCCGATATCCAGAACAAAACCCGGTCCTATCTCAGCGGCGTCACGATCGGGTCCTCAGGCCTGCGTTACACAGGTGGCTTGACGGTTTCCGCGAAGTCCAAAAACTTGATCGTGGGTATATCGGTGGGAGGGGCGGGAGCGGCCCAAGGAAGTTCCTATGCCGGCAATGTTTCCACCAATGTGATCATCAACACCACCGAGGCCTATGCCACCAATACCACTTGGTATGGAAGTGGTGACGCCTCGTTCAACGCCACCGACGAATCCACCATCGGCGGCGCTGCCGGCACCATCGCCATATCAACCAAGGGGACCGCGATTGGTGGGGCAGCGACGGCGAATGTCATCACCAATACCGTGAGGGCCTATGTCGAGGGTTCGAGGATCGACACAACCCTCGGAAAGGTGACGATCGCGGCTGACGCACCCACCCAAGTGGTAGGCATCGCCGTGGGAGGGTCGGGTTCCAGCACCGGTTCGGCAGGTGCCGGTTCACTTGCGATCAACTTGATCCGCAACACTGTGCTTGCTGAGATTCGGACTCTTGGAGCCACGCGTTCCCAGGTTCTTGCCGGCGGCGACATCATTGTCAGCGCCTCGGATAAGGCCAGGATCATTGGTGTGACCGGTTCCCTAGCGCTTTCCGGAAAGGGAACGGCAGTCGGCGTGGCATTGGCTACCAACGACATCCTCAATAAGACAACGGCGCGAATTTCCGGTTCCACCGCCACTTCAAGTGCCGGGGCTGTGTCGGTGACCGCCGGATTCGACTCGGCGCCCGGATCAACGGCACCTTCATCGCTGGAGGCCAACGGCGCAAGCGTGGCGATTGAACTTCCCACACGAGATGACGCCAAGTTGAACGAGGCCCAGATTGTCTCGGTGAGCATCGGCGTGGCTGGCAGCGCCTCGGGTAACGCGATCGGCGGATCGCTCCCGGTGAATGTCAACAAGAGCGAGATCACCGCGGAAATCGTCTCCTCCGCCACGGTCTCCGCATCCAAATCAATCTCAGTGATGGCTCAGGACCAGACAACGATCGGGATTGGTGCCGGTGGTATCGGTATTGGTGCCAAAGGCGGTGGAGGCGCCCTGACCGCCAATGTGATCACCAATATGGTCAAGGCGCGCATTGACGCGTCATCAGTCACTTCCAGTGCCGGAAACATCCTGGTTCAGGCGCAAGGCCAGGCAAATATCACGGGAATAGCCCTCGGAGTGGGTGGGGGAACCCAAGGGTTCGCCATGGGCGGATCCGTCATTGTGAATCTTGTCATCAACACGATCGAGGCGACAGCCAACAACTCCACGCTGACAGCATCAAGCGGAGGAGTTTTTGTCCGGGCCCTTGACACCAGCAGCATCTACATGGGTGCAGGCGGCATTGGCATTTCGGCCCAGAACGCCGGTGGTGTTTCGCTGGGAACGAACAACATTCTCAATGTGGTGACCGCGGCGATCACGGGTAACTCGACCGTGAATGCCGGTTCCGGTGGCGTGGAAGTCAAGGCCGACAGCAGCGCCAAGGTGATCACCGTCACGATTGCCGGTGCCGGTGGTGGATCAAGCGCCATCGGGGGCGCTGTCGTGGTGAATGTGATCCAAAAGACCGTCACCGCCAAGGTCGAGAACTCGACCATCACGGCGACAGGAACCGTTTCCGTGCTTGCCAATGACAAGGCGGAAAGTGATTCAGGAACATTCGGTGTCGGCATCGGCCTTGGTGGAAACGCCGGTGGGGCCGCGATTGTCGGATATTCGATCGCGGACACCGTCAGGGCTTACGCGGACAATTCAACTCTGACTTCCACAGCCGCTGATGTCTTGGTTCGCGCCAACGGGGTATACGCCATGAAAACCGCCACTGTTGGCGGTGCGGGCGGATCGTCCATCGCGATTGGCGGGTCGATTGCCATTCATGTGATCAGCAACGATGTGAGGGCGTATATTTCCGGCTCGGGCAAGCAGGTCAAGGCGCATGGATCCGTCGCCGTCGAAGCCCATCATGAGCTTGTCATGGGTATGGGCGCCGGTGGAATTGGGATCGGCGTTGGTGATGTTGGCGCCGGGATCGCGAATGTCACGGCAATTGTCGACTCCAAGACCAAGGCATGGATCGGTTCCGGCGTATTGGTCACCGCCTTCGGCAACGGCAATCCGATCAGCGTGTACTCCGGCAAGGTCAACCAGTCCAACGAAAGCCAGACAACCAGCCTCAGTGGGGTTGCCGTGACCGCCACTTACACCGAGGACCTGACCGGTGTGACCATTGCTGGCGGCGGTGGAGCATCCGGAGGCGGGGCGGGCAGCGCCACGGCATCCAACCTTGGATCCGAGACCACCGCCGTGATCAGCAAGGGGGCGAAAATCAACAGCCTCACCGGCGAGACGCCTGGAAGCACCCAATCTGTCAAGGTGCTGGCGGCGGCGCTCACCCGCATTAGCGAAGGCGCGGGATCACTTGCCGTTGGTGGCACCGCCGGGGTCGGGGCGGGAATCAACGCCGCCGTGATGAACAAGGTCACCCTCGCCAGCATTGACGATGGCACATCGGCGACGGATCGAACCGAAATAACCGCCAATGGTGATATTTCAGTTGAGGCTTACTCCCGTGAAAATATCGTGGCGATCGCCACCACGGTGGCGTTCAGCCCATCAGGTGTGAGCGTCGCGGGTTCGATCTCCGTATTGAACATCTCAATCAGCACGCGTGCTATTTTAGGCAATTTCACGCTCGCCACCGCGCGTGGAAATGTGACGGTTGGCGCTGATGACTCCACCAACATCGGTGTTGTCTCGGCAGCCTTCTCGGGATTGGGCCTGGGCGTGGCCGTGACGGACAAGACAACCGAGGCCCTGATCGGTTCAAGCGCCGTGGTGAATGCCAAGGCCAACACCAATTACACTTCCGTGCCCAATGGCAATTTTGTCACATCCATCTCTGATCCGCTCATTCGATCCGTCAGAACTTCAGACGACACCATTGAGGTCAATTCCGCCGAAGATATGCGGTTGGGCGATCCGGTTGTTTATCGGACCACCGGCGATGCCATTGGTGGATTGACCAAGGACGCCACTTACTATGCCATACCGGTTTCCGGATCCACCAACAGGATAAAACTAGCTGCCTCGATTGAGGACGCGCGGGCCGGTAATCAAATCCATCTGACCTCGAGTGGAACGGGGATTCAAAAAGTCCAGCCTCTGGGCAAGTCAGAACCCGCCATTTCCCAAAACGGATACAGCGAGGCCGGCCTCACATCGAAGCGAAAAGCGGTGCCCGATGTCTCCTCTGTTCGCGGAGTAAGCGTGACGGCGGTGAATGCCGACTGCGTTGAACAACTGGCGGTCACCCTATCGGCTGCCTCTGGAGGCGGTGTCGCGCTTTCTGGCGGCGCAGCGGCGAGTTCGATCACCACCCGCGCTGCCATTGGCGATTCCGCAAAGATTAACCAGGACAGGACTGGCACCATTGATTCGCGCCAAGGCGTGCATGTCGCCGCGGGAAGCGACTTTTATCACATCGGGGTCGCCGGTGCCGCGGGCATTGGTGTCTCCGTGGGTGGAGGTGGCGCTGGTGTCCAAGTTGCCAAGGTGAAGCATGTCACCGAGGCCAAGGTTGGTTCCTCGGCCCTCGTCACCGCAAGCGGTGATATCAATGTCCTGGCCCGCACGGCCGACCGCATAGTGGGTGTCGCGATCGGCATTGGAATTGGTGGATTGGTCGGTATCGGCGGTTCAGTCGCGGTCAACTCATTTGACAACACCACCACGGCCAGCATCGGGGCGTCGTCCACTGTTTACGCGAATGGCACCGTCGCGGTGAAGGCTGGTGACGATTCCTCGGCCCTGCTCATCGCTGGTTCGGCTGGTATCGGTTTTGGCGCGGTGGGAGTCGGCGCCTCGGTGGCCGTGACCAACTTCATTAAGAATACGAGCGCCTACATTTCGGCGTCCGCCACTGTGACAGGCCTCGGCGGAGGAGGCGGGACGGACGCGAAAACCGATATATCGGGCACAACTTTCTCGTCGGCAACGGCCAAGGGCGTGGTGGTGCAGGCGACATCCAGCGAGGATGTGTTGGGCGTTGTGGTGGCGGGTGCCGCCGGCTACGGGCTTGGGCTTGCCGGTGCCATTTCCGTGGCGGTGTACCAGTCGACCACAAAAGCCTACATCGATTCAGGGGCATCCATCAATTCCGGCGTGGGAGTTGCCGGATCGGATCAATCGGTCACCGTTGTCGCCGCCAACACCAGCACGAACAAGACGGTCGCTCCAGCCGTGGGCGGCGGTTTCGTCGGAATGTCCGGCGCCGTCGATGTTTCAACAAACCGCAATGTGACCAGCGCTTACATCGGCAATGGAGCTTCGGTCAAAGCCGCGAAAAATGTTGATGTGAAAGCCCTGTCCTATAAGGACATTCAGAGCACAACAGTGAGCATCGCCGGCGGGGCGATAGGGTTGGGTGCTTCTGTCTCTGTCATTAATTTCGGTTCGGCCCTCGATGACAATGCCAGAAACAGCCTGAAGTCCAAGGATGGCGCCACCACATCCTCGGCAGTCAATGACAATGGCAATAACACTGCTGTCACCGATGGAATGAGTGGATTTGGCGCCCAGTCAGGTTCTTCACGCACGGTAGGTGGAAGTGGATACACGGCCAGTTCCGATCCCCAGGCCCGATCGTACCCTGCCATGGCTGGAATGACCCAGACAAGGGGTAACTCGTCCGACCTCTCCTCCAACATCACCTCGGGAAAAAACAGCACCACGACTGCTGTCGGCAGCAACGGTGCCTCCTCGGCCCTTGAGGCCACCAATCCGCCATCCAGCGGAGTGAACGCGTTTATCGGAAACAATGTCACCATTACCGCGACCAATTCCACGGTGATGGCCAAGGAAAAGATCACCGTAACATCCCTTGCTGGTGGCGGCACCGCGGGCCTTGCCGCGTTTGGCGCGGCAGTTTCCGTGGTTAATGTCAACAGCAACACCCAGGCCTACATCGGCAGCAACTCGATCATCAACCTCACCGGCGACCTGCTTGTGAGTTCGTCGCTCGAGAGCAGTGTTCGTTCGGAGGCGTATGCCGGTTCTGGTGGCATCGTGAACATCGGCGCCCAGGCGGCGGTCGTCAAGGACACCAGCAACCAGTTCGCCTTCATCGGTGCAGGAACCAGAATCCAGTCGGCCGACAGCGTGACGGTTTCCGCCTCGGCGAACCGAAACCTCGGTTCCAAGGCCGCTGGTGGTGGAATTGGTGGCGTTGTCGTCGGGATCACCATCGCGCGCGCCACCGGCGAGGGATCCACGGAGGCCACCATCGGTGACAATGTGCAGGTGGGCTTGGTTTCGGGCAAGTCGGTACGCGCATTCAGCGTCACCGCCGACAATGCAACCTCAGGTTCCACCTATGGGTTGG
>CAWUNZ010000049.1:0-16426 GCA_963923445.1 uncultured bacterium | reverse complement strand
CTTGGGTTCGGCCTTCTTCTCTTCAGCCTTGGGTTCGGCCTTCTTCTCTTCAGCCTTGGGTTCGGCCTTCTTCTCTTCCTTTTTATCTTCCTTCTTCGCTTCCTTCTTCACTTCCTTCTTCTTGGGGGCCTCTTCGCCGCAGCCAACGAAGGAGATCAGGCCGAGGGCCACGAACATCGAGAGGAGCTTCTTCATGGAGCCATTCCTTTTGTGATGTACCAACCTGAAGTCCCAACCAAGGAACTTCTCGCAGGTATCATAGGACTGGATGCTGGGATGTCCACTTTTATTCCCTTGACTTTCGGGTATTCGTGTTTTTGGTTATTGCGGGAATAAAAACACTGTTTGTCACATCCAATCATTGTTTGGTAGATCAGGGGCTTCTAGATGGGCGATTTATCTGAACAGATCTATCTCCATCATCAAGGCCTCTATCGGTACGCATACCGGCTCACAGGCCAATCAGCCGACGCGGAAGACCTGGTTCAGGAAACTTATCTTCAAGCCAATCGCAAATTAAACACCATTAAGGACTTAGGCTCCATCAAGCCATGGCTGTTCTCCATTCTGCGCAATCAGCACCTGATGCGTTTGCGACAGCGTGGCAAGCCCGTGGAATCCCTGGAAGATTTGGGCGAATGGGTCGCCCCAGTAACGAACAAGGAACCAGAACACGATTCAGAATTACTTCAGCGATTGCTTCTGGAAATGCCCGAAAGCTATCGCACCCCGCTGATTCTGTTTTATCTCGAGGATTTCACCTATCGCGACATTTCTGATCAGATGGGAATTCCCATCGGAACGGTGATGTCTCGTTTGGCCCGAGCCAAGGACTGGATCCGCACACGCTATCCCGTGGGCGATCCGCCTCGCCCACAACTGAACCGGGAGGAGCGCTGACATGAGATGCGAAACCGCCCGATTAATCCTCGAACTTGATCTGGCTCGCATGGGCGAAGCCGACTGGCGTGATTTGGATGCGGTGGAAGATCATTTAAGCGCTTGCAAGGAATGCCAACTGTGGCACCATCGCAGGTTCATTGAAGAAAACCGCCTTGCCAAGGCGATGCGCGATATTCCCGTTCCTCCCCCAAAACATTCGATGGTTAAGGGGCAAACCTCCTTCTTTACTTGGAAATCCCGGCAAAACAGTCTGATTTGCGCTTCCTTGCTGCTTGTATTGGCGGCGTTATCTCTGGGTATCTACTTATCAACAAAGCCCAAAGTTTTGGATATTGAATCGGCAGCTTGGCTGATGCGGGAAGGCTTCGAGCCTGACTTTGATGGGCCGACAGCCGAAGCCAAGAGGATCGAGTTGGAACGAAGATTCGGCCTTTTGGGTGTCAACACTCGCCTGCCTGAGGGAATGGCTTACGATCAATTGCTTTTTTCAGGCTTGGTGGAACTTCAAGGCAAAGCTGTTCCCAAGCTCGTGTTTGCCAGCGGTTCGGGTGAAGGCCTTACTCAGGTTTTGGTCTTCGATTCCCGCCAATTCGATCTTTCCACCTTGCCAGAGACCATCCCCACAGGGGCTAGCACCTCCACCCCATCTCTGATTGCCACTGATTCCGCCGGACGATTCGTGGCGCTGGTGGTTGAAGGGTTCAAGCGGAAGCCTTCAAGTCCACAAGCAACCTGGTGAACGGTTGCGCTTGCCCGCCAGCAAACATCTTTGGTATCGCCCTGAATGGCGTCAGCGGAGTCCTATTTCCCTGACGGAAACATATAGGGAACGATGCCTATGGGCGGGCGTGCTTCAATACCTGCGTGTTTCGTGATTATGGCGTTGATCGCGGTTGAGGCTCAGGCCCAGCAACTCCTGCAGCAAGGGTTTGAAGGGAAAAACACCCTTTGGATTCCGGTCCGCACCGACCCGGGCCCCAAGGAACTGGATCACAAGATTACAGATGAGCTGGCACACTCGGGCTTGCGAAGCGAGTTGATTCGTTTCAACGCCGATGCTGGTCCACCCGCCCAATTCACTTACGAAATCGGCAAGGCCCCGGTCGTGAACGAATTGACTGTGGGCGTTTGGATCAAATCCAACAGGCCAGGGACCCAATTGGTCGCCCGCGTGGTTTTGCCACTGGAGCGGGATCCCAAGCAACTGGATCGCCCGCTGAGCATCCTTGTCCCTGGCGACACTTACCAATTGGCGGGCCGTTGGCAGCAACTATTGTTGCGCCAACCACCCCGGCGATTGCGAGAACAACTGGCATTGGTCCGGGATGAACTCAAGCGCGATGTGAATGCCCAAGACGCCTTTGTTGACCGGGTGGTTCTATCCATGGGCGGAGGCCCGGGCCTGACCGAGATTTATGTTGACGATTTGGAAGCCGGTCCCCTTTCCGAGGCGTCATCTCCACCCAAGCCAACCATCACGAATCCGGGCTTACCGACTGCCATGGCGCCGAAGGCCATCGCAGGCGATGTTCAGATACGCGGAAACAACCTCATGGCAGGCGGGCAGCGCTTTTTCATGAGAGGAATCAGGCATAGCGGCGCGCCCCTCAAAACATTGCGTGATGCCGGGTTCAACACCCTTTGGGTCGAATCGGGCACTCCTGAAGGAGATGTGGACGAGGCCGTGCGGCAAGGGTTTTGGCTTGTTCCTGAACTGGGACGCACCGAGGCGGGACAGGGGAGCGTCCCCGGTCAGCTTGCTTCCGGTGCGAACGCCATCGGCCAACGGGTCGCTCGATTCTTGGACCGGGAAAACACCCTGGCGTGGTCGTTGGGAGACGGTTTGGACACCACCTCCTATTCAGGCGTGACATCCATGGCCAAGGGGATACGGACATCCGATGCCAACCGCCCCATCGCATTGGATGTCACCGACGGGTTCCAGAAATACGCCGGGGGAATCGACCAGCCCATGCTGGGCGCGCACCGCTGGCCCCTTTACACCGGATTGGAATTTTCACAGTACCGTGATTGGCTGCAGTCCCGCCGAAACCTCGCCGGCCCAAACGCCTACACCTGGACTTGGATCCAAACCCACCTCCCCAGGTGGCAGACATTGGTCGCATACAACCGGGAACCGGGTGAGGCTTTCAACGATCCGGTTGGTCCCCAACCCGAACAAATCCGCTTGATGGCCCACATAGCGATCGGGTCCGGAATGAAAGGCCTGGCATTCTGGTCGGACCGATTCCTGTCCGACACGCATTCCGGGCGCGACCGCTTGCTGGGATTGGCTTTGCTGAACATGGAACTCCAAATGCTGGAACCGCTTTTGGTGACAGCCGAGGAACCTCGCTGGATCGAAACATCCGTTCCGGATGTCCAAGCGGCGGTGTTGAGATGCGACAAGGCGCTGCTTGTGCTTCCCGTCTGGCTCGGCCGAGGAACCCAGTTTGTCCCCGGGCAAGCGGCTTCCCAGGTTCTTGAAATCACCATCCCACAGGCACCCATCGGCACCAGCGCTTGGGAAGTCACCACCGGGGGAGTGAAATCTTTGCCCTGGAGCCGTGTCGCCGGGGGAATGAAGGTCAAGCTTCGCGACTTCCACCTCACTTCCGCTATCGTGGTCAGCCCAGACCTTGGCGCCTCGGGCCCGATTGTCCGCCTTCAGGAGTTGCAGAAGCGGAATGCCCGCACGGCGGCCCAATGGGCCCAAGAGCTTTCCACCGAAACACTCCAAAAGGTACGCAAGGCCGCTTCCGACCTTGAACAATGTGGCCATGGCGAGGTCGATTCCGCCACCCTCATCGCCCGTGCGGAGGAAAACCTCTCCAAATGCGCGGTTCTGCGGGCCAATGGCGAACACGAGAATGCCCACGCCGAGGCTGAAAGGGCTTTGCGCCCCTTGCGCCTTCTCATGAGGCTTCACTGGGAAAGAGCCTTGAAGGAACTCGACACCCCCTTGGCCACTCCATGGTCCGGCAGTTTCTTCACTCTGGCCAGGCACTGGCAATACATGGATCAAATGCGGGGATTGCGGCTTGCCAAGAATGTGATGCCCGGCGGCGATTTCGAACTGCCACCAGATCAAGAGCAAAAGGGCTGGACATTGCAGGAAGATTCCACAGCGGACCCCGTCACCACGACTGCGCGCCGTGTTCCTTCCGCCTCCGCCAAACCCCATGAGGGCGCTCAGTGCCTGATGCTGAAGATCGAGCCCAAGGATCCCAAGAACTCGCCCCAGGCCCTGGAGCGAGCCATGGTTGCCGTCCACACTCCGGATATCAATCTGCCCGCGGGAATGCCGGTGCGATGCACGGCATGGGTGAACATTCCCCGCAAAATTTCCGCCAGCGCTGATGGAGCGCTGTTTTACGACAGCTCAGCCGGTGAACCATTGGCGACCCGGCTTCCCTCGACCAGCGGATGGCGGCAAATCACGATTTACAGGAATGTTCCGCCCAGCGGAAAAATCCATCTGACCATGGCGCTCACCGGTTTGGGCACCGCCTACTTCGACGAGGTACGAATCGAACCCCTTGTGGAAGCGAATTCAGCGGTTGCCGATCCCGCGCCTCAGCCGACCAATCCGTAGGCCTTGAGCGCTTCAAGGACCTTCTTTTCCCCGGCTTCATCCAAGCTGCACATGGGCAACCGCAGGTCCCCGGTGTCCCGCCCAAGGATTTTGAGCGCCGTTTTCACGGGAATCGGATTCGTGGCGATTCCCAACAGATCTCTGGCCAAACCGAAAAGCTTGTGGTGCCACCGCATGGCATCAGCCACCCGCCCCTCCCGGAAAGCCACCACCAAAGCCTTCATGTCGGCGGGCACCAGATTCCCCACCACGGAAACCACGCCGGAACCGCCCACCGACATCAGGGGCACGGTCAGGCTGTCGTCTCCACTTAGAAGAGTGAGGTTGGTGAGCGCGATCACCTGGGAAGCCTGATCGAGTGACCCGGTCGCCTCCTTGATGGCGACAACAACCGGATGTTCCGCGAGGCGGGCAATGGTTTCCGGAGTCATCGACGAGCCTGTGCGACCAGGAATGTTGTAAAGCACAATCGGCAACCCCACTTCATCGGCAATGGCCTTGAAGTGCCGGTAATACCCCTCCTGCGTCGGCTTGTTGTAATACGGGCCAACCATCAACGCGCCGTCCGCCCCAGCCTTTTTGGCGAACTTGGTTAAGCTGATGGCCTCGCGGGTGCAATTCGAGCCCGTTCCGGCCATCACCTTGAGCTTGCCGCCGGCCCGTTCCACCACGGTGGCTATCACCTTCTCGTGCTCGTCGTGGTCCAGAGTGGGCGATTCGCCGGTTGTTCCCACTGGCGCCAGACAATCTGTGCCTTGAGACACATGCCAATCCACGGTTTTTGCCAAGGCAGCGTAGTCCACTGCCCCGTTTCGAAAGGGCGTGGTTATAGCCACAGTCAATCCAGCGAACTGTTCACCCTTGGCCCGCCTCATCGTCCGAACTCCCTCATCCATGATTGAACTAAAATTAGTTTTAGCACCCCAGGTCGGTTCCGCCCACGACTAGAAATTCACAAGATGGCGAACCGAGGGAAGACGCAGATGATAAGCTGGCTTTAAGGAGCACGCCATGCCCGCCCCGCTTGTGATCGATACCGTCTTTTTTGACGCGGTCGGAACCGTGCTGGAACCGTCACCACCCGTGAGAAGGGCCTATTTGCAGGCAGGACGGCGTCATGGGCACGAGGCGACCGAAGCGGAAGTTGGTCGTCTTTTCAAGAACGCCTTTGCCCAGGAGGAGGCCCGAGACCGACTTCAAGGTCTTAGAACCAGCGAGGCGCGGGAAAGGGAACGATGGTGGAACATAGTGACCACAACCTTGCCGGGCATCGTCTCCCCTGAGGCCTGTTACCAGGAATTACACGCGCATTTCGGATTCCCCGATTCGTGGGCGGTGTTGCCGGGGGTGGTTGAACTCTTCTCGTTGCTTGCGGACATGGGAATTCGAGTCGGCATCGCCTCCAATTTCGACTCCCGATTACACGGAATCATTCGTTCCAAGCCGGAATTTGACGCGATCAGTCATGTGGTGGTGAGTTCGGAAATCGGCTGGCGAAAACCGGCGGAGGCCTTTTTTCATCATCTGGCCAAACTGGCCGAAACGCCGCCCCGACGGATTTTGATGGTGGGAGATGACCCCGAAAACGATGTTTGCGGGCCGCAAAAGATAGGAATGCAGGCCATTCTGGTCAACCCAAGCGACCCGCGCCCCGATGCCCCGGATCTGCAGTCGTTTGCCGCCATGGTCCGTGATGGCCTCATCCAACCCGGATCCGCCCCGACCGTTTAACTGTTCTTGCCTTATTTGCCTTGGAATCTTGACCAGGCAAGCCCCGGCAATTCCGACCGGTAGGAAACGAGTCGGGTTCCATCCACTTCAGTGACATAAACCGTTCGGCCATCCTTGCCGCCGAAGCACAAATTGCTCGGTTTTTTCCCAAGAACATCAATCTCATGCAGAATTTCGCCCTTGGGGGAAACCACAACCACGGTTCCTTTCCCATGCCGGGTGATGTGCAAATTCCCAGCGACATCGGCCCTCATGCCATCAAATCCGAAATCGGGGAATTTCCTGAGCAGCTTTTTCTCACCCAATGACTTGTCGGGAAGGATGGAAAAGGCCCAGAGATTGCGTTGAACCGATTCGTTGACATAGAGGGTTTTCCCATCGGGGCTGACCTCGATGCCATTGGTGGTACCCATGCCGGTAGCAACACGGTGGGTTGAACCGTTGGCATCGATCCGCCAAAGTTGGCCTGTTCCCTTGGCCCAGTTGGGATCGCTGGCCCAAAGGGTGCCATCGGCAGAAATCGCCAAGTCATTGGGTTGGTTCATTTCCGGTTGATGGGCGAAGACCTCGACCTTCCGCGTCGACACATCGATCCGCAAAACATTGTGCCGGGTGTAATCCGCCACGAACATGACGCCTTCACGGTTGAAGACAATCCCGTTGCCCACCGATCCGGCGGGCAGGGTCACCCAAACCTCGCCCTTGCCATCCGGCGTCACCCGGCCAATGGTGCCTTCAGCCTTGAAATTCACGGCATAAATACTGCCGTTTCGGTCGCACGCCGGTCCCTCGATGCCGGGCGTGAATTCACCGGGCATCGTCAACGGGGCAGCCTTGGAATCGGTTGCATTCGCCTGGCTTAAGGTGTCTCCGGCCAACAGAAGCCACATGGTCAATCCGTGCATCATTGCTGTCCCCTTCAAAGGTTGTGAACGATTGAAAGCCCGGTACACCGTCACCTCATCACCGCAGGAGCGACCTGGGCAGCGAGGCGCTGGCAACATAATTCAATTTCCCGATCTTGCACATCTGATGAATTCGAATGATGAATTCAGGGCAGGTGCTCGCAAGGCAATACGCGTCGGCCTGGCTGACGGCGTATTCGGAACCCAGCCACGCCATGAGATCCTCGGTGGCGCCCTGAACGGCCGCCTCCAGCGGCCTGTCAGCCCGAATGGCCACAATCCTGTCGGCGGTTTCAATGCGCATGCCCGTGGTTTTCCATCCCTTTACCAGATGAAGTTTCAAGCGAACCGTCGCCTGTGTTTCCGCCGCGGTTCCGGAAAACTCCGTGTCACCCTGGCTGGCGTGGGTGTCGCCCAGATAAAAAAGCGCTCCCGGATGGTAGACGGGCAGGTAAACACGATTTCCCGGGCGAACCAGGTCGATGTCGAGGTTGCCTCCCCAGGCGCCCTGCCCATCCAGGGTGGTGAGCACCTCCCGTTCGGGCGCGACCCCCAGCGTGCCGACAAATGGGCTCGCCGGCCAGGCGAAACGATCGGTCATGCGGACAGTTCCAGTGGCCCTTGAACCGTCCGGCCCCGGTTCATGCCGGAGAATGCGGGTGGTATAGCGGCTGGATATATCAGCCCACCTGGTGCTATGGCCCAACGGCCCGCGCCCAGGCCCCGCGGCGGTCCAGGAAATGGGCTCCAGTTCCATCGAACGCAGGTCTACAACCAGAGTGTCGCCCGGTTCCGCACCCTCGACGAAAACCGGACCACCCACCGGGTTGGCCAGCGGCGGATTACGGTTGAATCCGGGACGATTCGCCGGAATCGCCAAGTCGGCCTCGGTCTTGAAATACCCGGATCCCGCGTCCCAGGTCTCAATTTCGAATTCCTCCCCGGGCGCGACCCGAAGGCGGGGTTCGTCCCTCCAATCGAAGGCGAACATGCGGGCCTGATCACGGGTGATTCGTTTCATGGGTCGGCCTCGCTCAGGCAATCAGCCTGTCAATCACCCGGCCACCGACATCGGTCAGGCGGAAATCCCTTCCCTGAAACCGGTAGGTGAGCCTGAGATGATCCATTCCGAAAAGGCGCAGGATGGTGGCGTGCAGGTCGTTGACATGAACGGGATCCTCAACGATGCCCCAACCGATGTCGTCAGTTTTGCCCATCACCTGCCCGCCACGCACGCCGCCACCGGCCATCCACAGGCTGAAGGCGAACGGATGATGGTCCCGCCCGGTGACATTGGTGGATCCGCCCCGGTTTTCCCCCAAAGGGGTCCTGCCGAATTCTGAAAGCCACAAGACCAGCGTGGAATCCAACATCCCCCTGGCCTTCAGGTCATCCAACAGGGCGGCGATCGGTTGATCCGCCATGAGGCAGTTGTGCGTCAACTCGCCGTCCAGGTTGCTGTGATGGTCCCACGAGGCATGGAACAAATTGACAAAGCGCACTCCGCGCTCGACAAGACGCCGTGCCAGCAGGCAGTTGGTGGCGAACGAACGGAATTGCCCCTTGCCGCCACCGCGCGACGCCTTGATATCCGGCTCGCTCCTGTCCAGTCCGTAGCGGTCGATGGTCGCCTTGCTTTCACGGCTCAGGTCGATCAGTTCCGGCGCCGCGGATTGCATCCGGAACGCCAGCTCGTAACTTTCCACCCGGCTGGCAATTTCCGGATCCCCCAAGTGCTTGTACTGGTCGGCTCCCAGCCTTCCCAAGGCCCGTATGGTCGCCTCCTGCATCGAGGAGTCCACACCGGGAGGATTCGACAGATTCAACACCGGGTCGCCCTGGTTGCGGAACAGCACCCCCTGGTAGGTGGAGGGAAGGAACCCACTTCCCCAGTTCGAGGTGCCGCCACTGGTGCCGCGCCCGCTGGAAAGCACCACATACCCGGGCAAGTCCCGCGACAGCGATCCCAGGCCGTAGTTGAGCCACGCCCCCATGCTGGGCCGCCCGAAAACGGGCGCCCCGGTGTTCATCAACAACTGCCCGGGATGATGATTGAACGCCTCGGTGTGCATCGACCTGATCAGGGCCATGTCGTCTGCGTGCCGCGACAAATAGGGAAGCAGGTCGCTCAGTTCCATGCCGCACTGGCCATGCCGGGAAAACTTCCTCGGGCTGCCCAGAACCCGCGCCCCCTCCTTCTGGATAAAGGCAAACCTGACCTTTTGCGTGAGCGATTCGGGTAATTTCTGGCCGTGCAACTCATTCAGCTTGGGTTTGGGATCGAACAGGTCCATCTGGCTTGGACCGCCCTCAAGATAAATGCAGATGCACGCCTTGGCCTTGGGGAGGCCATGGGACGCCTTGGGTTCGAGTGGATCACGGCCCGATGCCCCTTCCGCCAATTGGTGGGCCAAGGCCAAAAGCCCCGTGCCGCTGGCGGCGGAGGTGAGAAAACCCCGGCGTCCCAGGCGCTGAATCGGGCTTTCGATTCCGGAAGTCATGTTCGCATCTCCCGTCATTCACGCACCGGAACCGATTCCAGGTTCAAAAGCACCCGCGCCACCATGGTCCAGGCCGAGGCATCAGGGTCGGCGCTTGCGGAGGCCTTCCGCCTCGCTTCCATAAGAAATTCGCGCAAAGCCTCGCTTTCACCCGGCCGCGCGGGCCTGCCCGCGACACGCAGCATGCCTTCCGTCAACCGGGCGCTGTCATCCCCGGAAACCGCCCGAAGCCTGCCCCCCAGTGATTGCGCGCATTCAAAAAACACCGGGTCATTGAGAAGTGTCAGCGCCTGAAGCGGTGTGGTGGACCTTTCCCGCCGCATCACGCACAGGTTGGCGTCGGGCGCGTCAAAGGTCATCAGCATCGGATAAGGGCTGGTCCGCTGAAACCATGTGTAAAGTCCCCGGCGGAAACGGTCGTCCCCCTTGCTTTCCACCCACTTGGCGGAGTTGGCGTAAGTCAATTCGCTGATCCCGGCGGGCTGAGGGGGCCGCACGCTCGGGCCGCCCACGCGCGGCACCAACAGCCCGCTGGCCGCCAGACAGACATCGCGCACCGTTTCCGCCTCGAGCCGCAGGCGGGCCTGCCGGCCAACCAGCCGGTTGTACGGATCTTTCTCAGCCAATTCAGGTCGCCATTTTGACGATTGCCGGTAGGCCCGGCTCATCACCACGCCCTTGATGAAACCCTTGGTGTCCCACCCGCCCGACCTGAACTGGTAGGCAAGCCAGTCGAGCAGTTCAGGATGGCTCGGAGGCTCGCCCTGCGTGCCGAAATCCTCCAAGGTGGTCACCAGACCCCGGCCAAACAGCTTGCTCCAGAACCAGTTCACCACCACGCGCGCCGTCAGGGGGTTTTCCGGGCTGGTCAACCAGCGGGCCAAATCCAACCTCGTGGGCTGGGAATCGGTCCTTATGGCTGGCAACACCGCCGGCGTGCCGGCCACAACCGTGGCCCCGGGGCGGAGAAAATCCCCGCGAATCATCACGCGGGTCTGCCTTTCCGCTCCCTTGGCCATGGTGGGCATCACCGGTGGCTTGGGAGCGGCGCGCTTGAGGGCCGCCAAGTCTTTTTCCAACGCCGTCACGCCCTTGGCATCCTTTGCCTGCTTGAGCGATTTCAGTTTCTCCTCCAGGGTGCCAACCTTGGCGGCATGAGCGTCCCGCGCTTTTTCCCATTCCCGGTATTCAGGTGTCCCGGGCACGGGAACATCCTGCTCCACATCGGAATTGAAAAACGCGAACAACTCGTAGTACTCGCGTTGCGACAGCGGATCGTATTTATGGTCATGGCATTGGGCGCACCCCATGGTCAGGCCAAGGAACACCCGCGCCGTGGTGTTCACCCGGTCCACCACCGCCTCGACCCGGAACTGCTCCTGGTCCACCCCTCCCTCCTTATTGGTGAGGGTGTTGCGGTGAAACCCGGTCGCCTGCTTTTGGGTGGAGGTCGCTCCGGGCAGGAGATCGCCCGCCAGTTGCTCAATCGCAAACTGGTTGAATGGCATATTGCCATTGAAAGCCCCGATCACCCAGTCACGGTACCGGTAGGCGTTGGGACGCGCCGTGTCCTTCTCGTACCCGTCGCTATCGGCGTAACGGGCCAGGTCGAGCCAGTGTCTGGCCCAGCGTTCACCGAAGTGGGGCGAAGCAAGGGCGCGGTCCACCATTTGTTCGAAGGCATCCGCCCGTTTGTCCGATAGGAACAAACGGATCTCCTCCAATGAGGGGGGTAATCCTGTCAAGTCGAGCCAGACACGCCTCAGCAGCGTCGCCTTATCCGCCTCCGCGGATGGTTGAAGCCCTTCGGCCTGAAGCCTCGCCAACAGGAAGGAGTCGATCGGGTTGGCAGCCTCGGGCGCCTTGGGCACAACGGGTTGGGTGATGGGCTGGAATGCCCAATGCGGCTTGGACTCCTCAGCGCCTATGGCCGAGGACCTCAACCGCGCCTCATCGCTCCAGCGGGCGCCCTTTTCCACCCATGCGACCAGTGCCCGCGTTTCCTCCCGGGTCAACGGCGTTCGAGGCTTGGGAGGCATCGAAAGTTCAGCGTCCTTACCGGAAATCGCGGTGATCAACCTGCTTTGCTCGGGCTTGGCTGAAACCACCACCGGACCTGAATTGCCGCCCTTGGCCAAACCAGCAGCAGTGTCCAATCTGAGGCCACCTTTGGCCTTCTCCTGCCGATGGCAGGCCACGCAATGGGTGGAAAAAATGCGGGCAACAGTGGTATCGAGGGGTACCGATTCGGCCCCCGCCACTAAGCAGGCCATCAGGTGGAAAAGCATGCCCCGACCCCTTGTCAATAATTCCAACTGAATTTAACCCAAAGAATCCTTCCTCTCAATCCATGGCCCTCGCCATTGATTTCGCCCGCCGAGGCCATCTATCGTTTCGGCGGGAGGGTTGTTCGATGCTTCCTTTAGCCATCGCGGTAGCCTTGTCCTTCGGGCAGGAACCGACCGCTATCGACATCGTGAACAAGGCGATCGTCGCCCATGGCGGCATGGAGGCCCTGTCCAAGGCTCGAGCTGACAAGGTTCGCCTGAAGGGCAGCATGATGCTTCTGGAAAAGCCTGTGCCGTTTGTCGCGGAAACCTCGGTGGTGCTTCCCGACCGCCTGCGGACTGTGGTGCGGATGAACCCCGGCCCGCAGGAAATCGTCATGACCCAGCTTGTTTCGGGAGACAAGCTGGGAATGTTCATCAATGGTCAACCCCAGGCGGTGACGGAAGGCTTGGCCGCCACGCTGCGCGAAACCTTGCTCATGAACCAAGCCATGCGCCTTGTATCGCTTCTCAAGGACAAAACCTTGGAACCGATGATTGCGGGGACAGGAATGGTGAACGGAAGGCAGGCGCGCATCATCCGCGTGGCGCCGAAGGGTAAGAGGGAAATCAAACTCTGGTTTGACGATGAGACCGGCCTTCTGGTCAAAACCGATCACCCGGTGGGCTTGGAAACCAAGCCCATGCTTCAGGAAGAGTACTATGGCGACTTCCGCGAGATGGGGGCGTTTCGCCGCCCCGCCAAGATGGTCACGCACCGGGCAGGCAAGAAGATCATGGAAGCGGAACTCGTCGAGGTACGGTATCTTGACTCGATACCGGAAAGCGAGTTTCTCGCCCCATGAGCGGGCGTCTGGAGTAGGTGCGTGGCGGGTTCCCAAGGACTGGTCAAGGACGAGGAAAACGGCTGGAGTCTTACCCGCTGGCTGGAAACACGCCATGGACTGGGGCCGCGCCGGGCCAGGGAACTGATCGCAAGGCACAAGATCACTGTCAACGGCAGTGTCAGCCCCGATGCCTCAAGGCGATTGGCTCCAGGCGAACAGGTGGCCATACTGCCTGAAACCACATCCGCGCCCGAGCCAAAAAACCGGCCCAAGGGCCAGATACGCCCCAACCCCGAAGCCCCGAGGGGTTCACTGCGCCTTCTTCATTTGGACAACGATATCGTGGTGGTGGACAAGCCGGCGAACATCACCACGCACCGCAATTCCATTGAATTGGCCGAGCACAAGGATCGGGAACGAAAATACCTGCCCGCCACGCTGTTTGATCTCTTGCGCAGGCAGCTTTCAGACGGCCCGGGAAGCCCGTTGCCTCGCCTTTGGCCGCTTCACCGCCTCGACAACGAAACCAGCGGGGTGGTTGTATTCGCGCTTAACCCCGACGCCGCCACCGCCTTGGCCCAGCAGTTTCGCGACCACACCATTGGCCGGCGCTACTGGGGCCTGACCCGGGGCGTTGCCAAACCCGGGCGGATCGCATCCCATCTGGTCCCGGACCGGGGAGATGGACGCCGCGGTTCCGGTGAGGAAAGTGCCGATTCACGCCATGCCGTGACCCATGTGCGGCTGATTCAACCGTTCGACGGATTTAGTTGGGTGGAATGCCGGCTGGAAACAGGCCGCACTCATCAGATTCGCATCCATCTGGGAGAAGCCGGCACACCATTGTGCGGTGAAACGATTTACGACAGGCCCCTTCATGGCGCCCCGGTGCCCGACGCCAGCGGCGCTCCCCGCATCGCCTTGCACGCCCGCGACCTCGAGATCAACCACCCCAGCGATGGCAAACGGATGGCTTGGAAATCCCCCTGGCCCCAGGACCTCCACCGCTTGGCCACCTATCTGGCCCGCCAAGCCCATGTGACGCTGGCGGAAGAGAATTGACTGCGAGAAAACTGCCTAAAACCACAAGTATTTTACAAATATCGCTTTTTAATTTTCCAAGGACATGAGAACACGAAATCCACGGCTGTTGCTCTTGTTTACCGGAGTGAGCCTGAGGCGCTTGGCGGCTCGACAGTCCTTGGCGCTGCTACTCCAAGAACCGCCTCTCAGTACTCGATCGCCGCCCGAAGGTGTGTCTTGACGATCTTTGGGTTGCATTCCATACAAGTCCGCGCACCATTCCCAAACATTGCCATGCATGTCGTGAAGGCCCCACGCGTTGGGCGCATAGCTTCCCACAAGGGTGGTTTTACCAAGATATGCTCCCTTCATACTTGTGCCGTAGGGAAATTTGCCTTCGCAGTTAGCTTGGAGGCCGTTAAGCTCACCTCCAAAATGAAACGGAGTCACCGTACCCGCCCGGCAGGCGTATTCCCACTCCGCCTCGGTCGGCAACCTGTACTTCCGCTTGGCTTTGTGCTCTTCCGGTAAAGCCGAAAGCTTTTGGCAAAATTCCACCGCGTCATCCCAACTCACTGTCTCCACCGGCAATGTGGACCCTTTGAATCCGCTTGGATTCTTACCCGAGATTTTCTCATACTGCTCCTGCGTCACTTCATGAATACCCAGGTAAAAGTCCCTACTTAGAGTCACCTCGCGCAAACTCTCATCCGCTTTTCGATCTTTTTCAGAGGGCGGACTGCCCATCATGAACTTGCCTTTGGGAATCAGGGCCAGTTTCATCCCCACGCTATTCGCAATAACCCTTTGAGAAGGCGCTTCGGTGTTTTGACTGAAAAGAAAGCCGGCAGTTCCCATCCCAATAATCAATGCCGTTCCCATCATCCATGTTGGCTTGGCCATCGTCTTTCTCCAAATATCAAATGAGGAAATTGCCTCTCCCACTGGCGCCCTGTATTCCAGATCCTTCAACACACTCACAATTGATTTGTATCCCGGGGCAAGCATTCGCCGCCTCAGGCATCATCCCCAGCACGGTCGTCGAACTCGCCTTCCCAACGCGCCATCACGCAGGTGGCCAAACAGTTGCCCACCAGGTTCACCGTGGTACGCGCCATGTCCATGATCTCGTCCACGCCCAGAATCACCGCCACGGCCTCCAACGGCAGATCGAACGACGCCAGGGTTCCCGACAAGATCACCAGCGATGCCCGGGGCACCGCCGCCACTCCCTTGCTTGTCAACATCAGGGTGAGCATCATCAGCAGTTGCTGCCCCCATGTGAGCGTCACACCCGCCGCCTGCGCCGCGAAAATGCTGGCCACCGCCAAATACAGCGTTGTGCCATCCAAGTTAAACGAATAGCCCGTCGGCATCACGAACGCCACGATCCTCTTGGGCACGCCGATCGACTCCATCGCCGCCATCGCCTTGGGGAGCGCCGCCTCCGACGATGTGGTCGAGAAGGCGATCAGCGCCGGTTCCCGCGTGGCCCTCAGGAATTTCCTGAGCGGAACCCGCGCGATCAAGGCGACCGGCAGCAGCACGAACAGGGCGAAAAACACCAGCGCCGCGTACAGGGTGAGAATCAGCACCCCCAGGTTCCAAAGAACCTTCACACCGCTGTGCCCCACGGTCACGGCGATCGCCGCGCCGATGCCGATCGGAGCGTAAGCCATCACAATGCCCGTCAACCGGAACATCACCTGGGCCAGGGAGTCGAGCGCGGGCAGCAGCGTTTCCCGGGTTGCCGCTGGCGCCCCCGCCATTGCCATGGCGAACAGGATCGACCAGCAGACGATTTGCAGCACCTCGTTCCGGGCCATGGCATCGATGATGCTCGTGGGGAAAATGTGTTCCAGCACCTGCCCCCATGTCGCCTGTTTGCCGCTGCTGGACTGAACCGTGGCCAAGGCCGACGCTTCGGGTTTTTCAAGTTCCACGCCTTCCCCCGGGCGCGTGATGTTCACGGCGGCCAAACCGATGAAGAGGGCCAGCGTGGTGACGATTTCAAAGTAAATAATCGACTTGAGGGCCAGCCTTCCCACCCGACGCATGTCGTCGCCGTGCCCGGCGATCCCGATCACCAATGTGGCGAACACCAGGGGGGCGATCAACGACTTGATCAGCCGCAGGAAGATGCTTGAGAAAGGCTTGAGCGCCTGGGAAGCCTCGGGCACCAGCCAACCCAAGAGGCCTCCCACAACCATGGCTATCAGAATCCAGTGAGTCAGGCTCAAGCGCCCCAGCACGGCCAGCACAGCCTACCCTCCTGCAAAAAGCGCGTGGTGAAATGAACGGGGGGAGGCCATCAAGCCTCCCCCTTCGGGATGATCAACCGATCCACGGCGCTTTACTTCTTGACGGGATTGGCGTCCGAAGTCTCGAAGGTCGTTGATTGGCTTTGGTTGATATCGACAGCGGTCTTCTGGCCGCCGATGTCGATGGTCAGGGTGCCCTTGACCTCCATGTTCATGGAGGACTTTTCTGCGCGTCCCTTGGCGTTGTCGAATAGCACGGAACCGGCGGCCTTGGTGCTTTCGAGTTTGGCGTTCTCAATCTTGAAGGGCAGGGAACCCGAGGCGCTTGTGCCTGGCTCATACTTCAGCGTGGCGGCAATGCTGATCTTGTCGAGCGCGCCTTCCTTGCCCTC
>CAWUNZ010000048.1:0-16906 GCA_963923445.1 uncultured bacterium | reverse complement strand
GTCACCCGGGGAGGAGTCGATGCCGAATCGGTTGAATCGTTCACCGGTTGCCCCGGTCAACTCGCTCGATATAGGTGAGAAACCTGTCGGCCGAACCGCTTTTTGCGGACTTGGAATCCAATAGGCCGTGAATTCTTGCAACCAGGTCATGGCGATTCACGGGCTTGGTAATCATATCATCGGTTCCCGAAGCGACGGCCCGATCAATATCAGACGGTTGGTCTAATGCCGTAACCATGATGATTCCAATGTCGCAGGTTGAGGGATCCTTGCGGAGTTTCTGACAAGCGTCAAAACCGCTGATCCGCGGCATCATGACATCCAAAAGGATGATGGCAGGTTGCCATTGAACGGCTTCCGAAATGACCTGCTCGCCATTAAAAGCAAGTTTGATTTCAAACGGCTGATCCGCCAAAAAAGCTTCGAGCAATTCGGCCCCTTGCGGATTATCGTCTGCGATGAGGATGCGCGGGGGCGAGTGAGGCGCTGCCATTCTTTCATATACTCCGTAGAACATGAGTCAGGATACACAAATGGCAGTCCCGGGGAAGACGGGGTGACTATCACTCGAAATCGCTTTTCCAATCCGCTCTGGAGGGATGCGCTAAGCAAGGAACGGTTGGCAACTTGCAATAACGAGGAAGCGGTGAAGCCATGCGGGTATTGATCACGGGTGGCGCGGGGTTTATCGGTTCACACCTGTGCGAACGCTATTTGGGGGAAGACCACCATGTCGTGTGCGTGGACAACTTGCTGACCGGTGTCGCCGCGAATGTTTCACACCTGAAGGCCAATCCGAACTTCGCGTTCATTAATCACGATGTTTCCAAGCCGTTTTTCCTTGATGGCGAAGTGGATCGGATACTTCACTTCGCTTCGCCGGCGAGTCCGGTCGACTACTTGCAACTTCCCATCCAAACCCTCAAGGTCGGTTCCTTGGGGACCCATAACATGCTTGGGGTCGCCCGGGCAAAAAAGGCGAGGTTCTTGCTGGCCAGCACCAGCGAGGTCTATGGCGACCCTGAAATTCATCCCCAGCGCGAAGACTACTGGGGACATGTGAACCCTATTGGAATCCGTGGTGTCTACGATGAGGCCAAACGTTTCTCCGAGGCGATGGTCATGGCCTACCACCGCACCCATGGCCTTGAAACCAGGATCGTTCGCATTTTCAACACATACGGAAACCGGATGAGGTTGGATGACGGCCGGGTGTTGCCCAATTTCATGGGGCAGGCGCTTCGAGGTGAACCGCTCACCGTGTACGGAACCGGTGACCAAACGAGGAGTTTCTGTCATGTCTCCGATCTGGTCGAGGGTATCGTCCGGCTCATGGAATCGGATTCGCCGGAACCTGTGAACCTTGGAAATCCGGAAGAGGTCACCATCCTTCAATTCGCCAAGGAAATTTTGGAGCTATCCGGAAGTGGGAGTCCAATCGTGTTCAAGCCCCTGCCGCAGGACGACCCTCGCGTGCGCAAGCCCGATATCACGCGGGCCAGGCAAAGGCTGGGTTGGGAGCCGAAGGTCCCAAGAAGGGAGGGCCTGCGGATGACATTGGATCATTTCAAAACCCGGGTGGGCAATTCTTCAGGATAATTAGACAACGACGCTTGACTGTTCGGACGGTATGATTTCAAGTCAAATGGGCACGATGGGAAAAGGGAACCAAAACGGCATTTCGGCCATCTAGACGATCAGGTGGAAGATCCGTTTGCAATTTGAACCTTTCAAGAGGCAGCCATGACTCTCAGTCTCAACATGACATTTCGACGGGCATTATCAGCGCTCTCGTTGATTGCCTTGGTATTAGCCTTGGTTATCGCGCCAAGTCATGCCAGGGCCCAGGAGGGCGAGGGGGGTGGAGAAGCCGCCGCGGCAGGGGACAGCCACAAGGGGGATGAATCCTTCATTGTGCACGCCATGAAATCCGCCGGTATCGCCTGGACCCTCCTGATGGGTGGAATTTCCATCGGAATGGTGGCCTTGTCTGTGTTCCTTCTGATGGAACTAAGGCTTGGGGTGGTTATGCCTGAAGACTTCCTGACCGAGTTCAATACGGCAATCGACAATCGTCAATTCCAGCAGGCCCAGCAGATCGCCAAGGATAATCCCTCCTGGCTGGCGAAATCCTTGGATGCGGCTCTTCCCAAGCTTCAATTCGGCATCGATGAGGCATCCGACGCGGCGACCCGCAAGCTGGATGAGGTTCGCGCCTCCAAGGAACTGATCATTTCCTTCATGGCCGTCATTGGCCAACTTGGGCCCCTGCTCGGGCTGGTCGGAACGGTTTACGGCATGATCAACAGTTTCAAAAAACTGGGTTCAGCTTCCGGAAATGTGAATACAAACGCCTTGGCCGGTGACATTTCGCACGCGCTTGTGGTGACCCTCATGGGTGTGGGCGTGGCGGTTCCCGCCATCTTCTTCTTCACCTTCTTCAGCAAGAGGCTTGTTCAGATCGCGACTGAGACCAACAACATGTCCTCCGACATCATTTCGAGGGTTTACAACACCATGCGCAAGCCTGCCGCCGCCCCGGCGGCCGCGCCTCAAGCTCGTTGAGTTTAAAGGAACATCGATTTCGATTGCGATCCGGGGAGATTTCAAACCATGAGTCATGGCGGTGGCGGCGGAGAAGTCGTTGAACCTAACCTGACGCCGCTCCTTGACTTGGTCATGCAGCTTTTGATGTTTTTCATCATTTGCGTGAGGTTTGTCACGGATCAGGTCAAAGCCGAAATACAGGTGCCTGACAATCAAGAGGCCCGGAGGCCGGCCAAGGGGGTGGATACTCCGATCATTTTGAACATGATCGCATGGGATCCAACCGTGTTGCGTTTCATCGGCCCGGAAAAGGCTGGGCTCAAGGCCCAGTTGGGCGACGCTCGTTATCTTGAAGTGGAGCGATTGTTCAACTTATTCAAGGGAAGCGCCCAAGAGATCGCGATCGCCAACGAGACCTTCAAGCCCGGGGAAGCCATGGTTGTCACCCAGGGTAAAACTGACCCTTTGTATCTGCGTCGGGGTGGACGGCGCAGGCACGCCGACCGCATCAATGATGTTTCAGGTTGGCTCCGCGATGCCTTTCAGGAGTTGCCGAAGGACGCGGAAGGAAACAAGGTGGTTAAGAAAATTCGTATAAGGGCCGACCGGAATGTGGAATATCAGGATGTCCACGCTCTTGCCGAGGTTTGCCGTGTCAATCAATTCAAGGATCTCACCTATGGCGTCATGATCCCGACGCCCGGGGCGAAATAGGTCCCCGGATTGTTCCGGGAAAGGTTCGGTGTGGCATGGCCCAGCAACAATTCAAGGTGACTCTCAAGAATCCGAAGACCGGACAGGTTTTCGAGGGATCCTTGATGGGGGAGACAGAAGCCGCGGTTCGTCAGTCGGCTGAGCAAAGGGGTTTGGAGGTTTTGGCCATTGCCCCCGTTGGCCCCTCCGCGGGCCCTTCTCAATCAACCCAAGTCCCCCCCTCGCCGCCCCAGCCAGCACCGCCAGTTGCCACCCCTCCGCCGCCATCACCCGCATCAACTCAGGCTGCGTCCACCCCGGTCAGCAATCCAACACCAGCAGTTTCTGCTCAACCAACCGCTCCTGTTGCTCAGCCTGCGCCTCAAAATGTCAGTCGGGTCAGCCAACAGGTTCCTTCTCTAGGGACAATTCCCCCTTCCCAAGAGCATCATGGTGGCCACAAGAAAAGCCATGGCAATAAATTCCCTCCGATGGCTGAACCAGCCATCCCGATCACGCCAATGCTGGACATGACATTCCAGTTGCTATTCTTCTTCATCATGACCTTCAAACCACCCGTGGGGGAGGAGACGGAAATTCCATTCAGCCTTCCCGCTGATGAGAATAAAAAAGCTTCTGCCGCCAAGCCACAGGACAAGCCGCCTGAGGACGCGCCTCCAAAATTCGAAGCTGATCTCACCATCACCCTTGTGGCCAACCAAACGGGTGACTTGCGCAAAATTGAATTCAAGGGCACAGGTGTATCCGGCAATGCGATAGATATTCCCGAGGAAAGGCAAGGGGCCAGAGACTATTTCAGCAAAACCGTGGCTCCGGAGATCGCGAAAAGTTTGGAACCCGCGTTCAAGCTCCATTTTGGGGAAACCGCCGGGGAGTCCAAGGGCAAAGATGGTATTAATATCAAGTTTCAGGTTTATAGTTCCGTGAGATGGGAATTCGTTTCGCGGGTGATCGATTCCTGCCGACATGTGGCCAAGGTCACCGCCGGGGATCCTAGCAAGGCTGTGATCGCTCTTCAGCGCCCTCTAGATTCAGGGAATTAACTGATGCGATTGGGGGTCTCGTGAGGTTGAGCCGGATACCTGATTCGAGATTGTGTATTTATCCGATCGTTTGGTTTTTACTCATCACTAACCATCAAGCGGTCCTCGCCCAATTGGTGACACCGGAACCAACGCACGCCGCTTCCCTTGTGGTCGGGGGGGCATTGGGCGACGATTTTGCGCCGTTGCGATTGGTGATGGGGTTGGAATGGGCGGGTGAACGGGGCTTGCAACTCTGGAAAGTTATGCCTCCACCTGGAGTGATCACCGGAACAGTTGTTCCAACAGCCCTCGGCCAAATATCCAACGAGGCGGACGGGGGCCTTTGGCGATTGCTTGGCCTGTTGCATCTCGGTCATGGGTATGGTGCATACGAATTTTTCAATGGCTCGATGGTCCCTCAGTTGGTGGACATCCTGATTGATCAGGCGCGTGATCGCCGCCCCATTGAGGATGCCGAGTCAGCCTCTTACCTGTACATGATGTCGATGGCGGGCAGAACGGAATTGGAGGCGTTTGAGAAACAGAAAGGTCCGTTTCCAAACCGGAACGACCTGATGAACCGGCCAGCCCAATGGCGGGGCAAGGTAGTGAAATTACAGGGGCGGGTCAGGAGATTGCGGGTGCTGCCTCCTGACCCGGAATTACAAAAATTTGGGATTGGCCCCTTGTACGAAGCTTGGATTTTTCAGGACCAATACGGTGCGCACCCCGTCTGCCTTTTGGTTGCATCCCTTCCCGCGGGTTTGAAACCTGCCGAAGACTTGGATGAGGAGGTCTCGTTTGCCGGGTTTTTCTACAAGGTTTACCGTTATGCCTCGGCGCAAACCAAGGAGGGGGAAAGGGTTCAGCGTGATGCTCCGTTGCTGATGGGGCCCGGACTGAGGTTACGGCCCAAAGCCAAGGGGGAGGGGCCTGATCCGGGTGCTTGGACTCGGGATTTGTTGCCGATTTTTTTCACGGTGATCATAGGCACGGTGGGGTTAGGCGGACTCATGGGGTGGTGGCTGAGTCGTTCAGACAAAAAAGCCCGTGCTCGGCTTAGGGATGTTCAAGACCGAACAGGTGGGGCGAGGGAAGTTCCTCCGGGGGAATGGGGACCCGACAATCCATTTCCTTTTGTCGCTGAAAACGGAACCGGAAACCAATCGCGACCGTCATAATTTTTGTCAGAATTGACCATTTCATTTGCTTTCAATGGATGCCAGATTCGATTAAAATAATGACAAGTACCTGGAGGGGAAAAACATGTCGTCTTGGATGACTGTGGTAATTGCTGCGGGCTCCAGCCTGCTATTGCACTTATTTCTGTTGATCATTCTTTACATCACCCCAAGCCCCTTGGTTGATGAAGTTGCGGATGAGGGGGGTATTGAGGATGCCGTTGCACAAAAACTCGAAGAGAAAAAGGAAGATTTCTTTGAAGATGTTGGCGATCCGGACCGGGACATCGCAGCCAACGATCCGATGCCTTCCAACGAAAAGGACAATGTTGCCGCCCCCGTGATGGAGAACGAACCGGTGGGTGTGACTGCGGAAGCGACGCCGGTGATGAATGAAGCATCCATCCCTCCACCTCCGGGTGTGAATTCCACCGCTTTTGCAGGTCTTCAGGCCGATGCCGCTGGTGACCTTGGCGGTGGGGTGCTGAACACTGGTGGATTGAGCGGGGCTTTGGCTGTTGGTGGTATTGCTGGCCGCTCGGGCGGTGGGAAGAAAGCCGCATTAACGATGGGTGGTGGTAGTGAAATATCGGAAGCTTCCGTTGCCCGGGGATTGCGTTGGTTGGCCAACCATCAGATGAATGACGGGTCATGGGCACTGGATGCCCATGTGCTCCCCAATGGCAAACCCTGCGGGTGCAACAAGGCCGGGAAGAGGGATAGCCGAGTTGCCGGAACAGCCTTTGGCCTCCTTCCCATGCTGGCGGCTGGTATCACCCACAAGCCCAATAGCGAAAAGATCGAGGAAAAAGACGATTCCGGCAAAGGAGGCAAGGCTGCATACCACGCCCAAGTTCAAAAAGGTTTGAACTATTTGATCGCCAAGCAGGACAAGCGAACGGGTGCCTACAGCAGCGAGCCTTACAGTCACTCGTTGGCAACGATCGCCATGTGCGAAGCTGCTGGCATGACATCCGATCCCATACTCAGGGCATCCGCGCAAAAGGGCATTGCTTATGTGATTGATTTTCAGGATCCGGCCGGCGGTGGATGGCGATACACGCCGAAGCAACCTGGGGACACCTCGGTGACCGGGTGGATGTTCATGGCGCTCAAGAGCGCTCAGATGGCAGGCCTTCGCGTGGCCCCTGAGCGTTACAAGCTTGTCGAGCGGTTTCTCGATTCGGTGATGGACTCAAAGACCGGACTTTATGGTTACGAAAAGGCCGGCGGTGGCAGCCCAGCCATGACAGCCGTCGGCATGCTGTGCCGACTGTATCTGGGTACCCGACCGAGCAATGAAAACCTGCGCAAGGGCGGAGAATACCTCAAGAAAAACCCGCCGGCTCAGAGATATGACATTTACTATTTGTATTATTCTACGCAGGCCATGCATCACATGGGGGCCCAGAACGATTGCTGGGACACTTGGAACCTCGGCCCCAACAGGAATGGCAAGGGCGGAATCCGTGATTTTCTCATTGAGAAGCAGGTTGGCGGCCCCAAAAGTCCTCCGAATGCGACACACATGCGTGGCAGTTGGGAACCTTCAGGAGCCCATGTTGAGGATGGGGGCAGGGTGATGATGACCTCTTTGGCATTGTTGAGCCTTGAAGTCTACTACCGGCATCTTCCTCTTTACATGAGCGAGGCGGGGGCCGCCCGGTAGATTTCCCGGAGTCAATTTTCCAAGTCTTCTATCTCGCCTTGAACGATGGACTTGGCAAGTGCTGATCCATCTTCGCTGGTTTTCCAGATGCCATCGACAAAAACAGCCAGCCCCGAATTCTCCAACGACGCGAGTGCAAATCGAATCCTGCCAGGCGTGATCGCCAAATGCTGAGCCATCAATGGTTCCTTGCACTCGATGTCTTCATCGCCAACCAATCCGTGATGCCAAAGGTGCACAAGCACCAGTCTTCTGTCGAGTCTTCTCCGTGCCGACCGGGAATGGCGCCATTTGGCAATGACGCCTTCCCTTGGCGCCAGAAGATAGGCTGTCAGAAAAATCAGGATGGCGGTTGTGGCTGTTGCGGCGGTTGTGCTGGCGTCCATCCAAAGGGTGAATCCTCGGCCTAGCAAACCTGCCAATAAGGCCAGGCAGGCCGTGACAGTCAGAAAAGCCGGAAAGGTTCTAGTCAACAACCAGGCGCCCGCGCCCGGCGCCACCAAAAGGCTGACAACCATCACCGTGCCCATTGTTTCGAAGGCGAGGGTGATGGTGACGGCGGACAGAACCAGCCATGCCCATGTCAACGGCCATGAAGTGAATCCTGCCGCTTGGGCACCCGGCGGGTCAAACAACTGCCAAACAATGAGTCGGCGGAACATGAGGATGAAGGCAACAGTCAGGGTCAAGGCTGCTGAAAGCGTCCATGCAGCCAGGGGACCCATGTCTAAGCCAAGGCATTCGAAGCGGACCAAAGGGGCCAAGTCCAGATTTCCGGTCAAAACCCGATCGAGGTCGATGTGGGTGGATTTTGGAGCCAGGCTGATCAGGACCACACCGATACTGAAAAAAGCAGGAAAAATCAGGCCCAATGCCGTTGATTGGTTTCCTCCAACCCAGCGTGATACCAGTTCCACCAATGCCACCGCCAGAAGTCCCGTGCCAACGGCGCAAGGAAAGAGCCAAGGGGATTGGCTGGATCCGAAAATCCAATAACCGGCACCAATGCCCGCAAGAAGTGAATGGCCCAGCGCGTCTCCCATGAGGGCCTGTTTTCTTAGCAACGCGATAGCACCAGTTAATCCGCAGGCAACGGAACTCAGACATGCCAGAAGCAAAACTTCCCATTCAATAGGCAGCATTCGGCGATTTTCCCGGTTTTTTGCTTTTCTTGGTCCATTCGCCAAGTGACAAGGCAATGGCTGCGCAAACCGCTCCTGCCAATACAAATACAGGTCCGGTAGGCAATCGGGCGTCACTGTTTCCATGCCATTGGCGGGCGCCCGACTCGATGAGCATCACCAGAATCGGGGAAAGGGCGCCAAGCACTCCCCCTAGGGTCATGGCCAAGATTGTTCCGGAGGCGAACCGGACCGTGAAAACCCTGGCCGTAACGGGAAGGCATACGAGCAGCGCGCTGACCAGAACAACGCCGGCAACGGGAAGCCCCGCCACAATTCCCAATACCAGGATTCCATTCAGAATCACTGGTGTGGACAGACCGGATGTCGGGGTCGTTTTGCGCCATTCCGGGTCAAAGCAAAGGACGGTCAAGTCCCGCCATCGAAGCCAGACAACTGTCACCGATACCACAAGTGCCAATCCCATGACGCACACATCCGACCACATCAGGGCGGCGGTTTGTCCGAAGAGGAAGGCTTGGAGGTGCCCCATGGATTCCGGCCGCGAAATTTGGACTTGTCTGGTGGCCAGCATGCCGACACCGAAGAACCCTGAAAGGATCAAAGCCAATCTGGCATCCGACTTGATTCTTCCACTGCCGCGGCTCAGCCAATCCAAGGAAGCAATGGCCGCCAGTCCAGCCATGATGGCGCCAATCGCAAGAGCGCCGAAATTTCTTGATCCTGTCAGTCCGAATGCCAATACCAATCCCGGCCATGCCGCGTGCGAAAGAACATCCCCAAGCAAGGCTTGGTTCCTTGCCAGGCTGAAGGAGCCAAGAAGACCGTAAAGGATTCCCACCAGCGCGCACCCCGTGACGCAGGCAAGATCCGGCATGGCAATCATCGCGCCCCCTGTCCGCGTTCATCAAAGCCAACCCTGATTCCGAAGGTGCGCCTCAGGTTTTCCTGTGTCATCACATGTTGGACAGGGCCATCCGCGATCTTTCTGACATTGAGAAGAATCACACGATCGAATTGTTCGGCGACGGAGTGGAGGTCATGGTGGACCACCACAATCGTTTTTCCTGAGTTTCGCAGGCGGGTGAGGGTTGCCATGATCGCATGCTCGCTTGCCGCGTCCACGCCCTGGAATGGTTCGTCGAGTAGGAAAAGCTCAGGTTCCTGGGCCAATGCCCTCGCCAGGAGAACCCGCTGCTGCTGCCCGCCAGACAAGTTCGAGATGGGGCGGTCCCGAAGGGATAACAGGCCAACGGCATCCAAGGCCGCTGCCGCCTTTTCCCGCTCCTTGCCGCTCAGCGCCCTCCACCATGGAATCGAAAGGTGCGTGCCCATCAGGGCGACATCGTGAACCGTTGCGGGAAAGTCCCAGTCCAATCCGGATCGCTGGGGAACATAAGCCACCCTTTTGCAGGTTTTGCTAAATGTTTCACCCAAAACAGCGATTCGACCGCTGATCGGGCGAATCAATCCCACCACGGTTCGAATAAGCGTGGTTTTTCCTGCCCCGTTGGGGCCTACCACGGCGCTTAGGCAGCCTTGCGGAACAATGACATCAAGGTCACACAGGGCTGTGCGCTCGCCAAGGACAACGGTCATGTCCTCGATTTCCACAGCGGGGGCCAATGGGGGGGCGGCGCTCATGGGCCTGCCTTTCCCAAGGCCGAGACCATGATCTTCGCGTTGTGGCGGAGCATGCCGGCATATGTGCCAGCGGCCGACCCCGAGGGGCCGAGGCTGTCGGAAAAGAGCTCTCCTCCCAGTTGAAAGTGTCGGCCACCGATCATTTGCTGGAGTTTTTCGATTGTCCGCGGGGAAACCGAGCTTTCAACAAACCCCGCGGGAATCTTTCTTTTCACGATCAGGTCCGCGAGTTCCCTGAGGCTAGATTCGGCGACCTCAGTGGCGGTGCTAATTCCCTGAATGGGGTGAACTTCAAAACTGTATTCAGCTCCCCAATATCCGAATGCGTCATGGCTGGTGACCAGCACCCTTGATTCCTTGGGAATAGCGGAGAGGGTGTCGCGCAGCTCAAGATCCAAATCTGAAATGGACTGGGTCACGATTTTTTCATTTTTCGCTATTGTCTCGGCGTGTTCTGGAAATGCGGTCGAGAGGGCCTTGGAGAGGTCCGGAACCGTGGCACGCCACAATGGTGGCGAGAACCAGACATGCGGGTCGATCTCGCCCCCTTGTCGGCGGAGTCGTGCGGAATGATTCCGAAGGAGCGGAGAGGCCAGGGAATGAACCTTCTCAGGGGATCGCTTTTGAAGCCCTTCTAGCAATTCGGAAAGGCGCCCCTCCAGGTGAAGGCCGTGGTGAACCACGAGGCTTGCGAGATGCAATTGGCGAATACTTCCCGATCGTGCCTCAAAGGTATGTGGATCGACACCGGGGCCCATGAGGGAGTCCACGGCAACTTCGGGTGGCAAAAGCGAGGCAACCAAGTCCGCCGCCAAACTGGTTGTCGCAACGACACGCGCCTGAGAGGGATTGGTTCCGCAACCTGATGCCAGGAGTATGAAAAAGAACATGTGCCACAAGGCGATTGGCCGGATGGCGGGTTGTCGAACCATCAGGCCATCCTCCATGAAGGTGCCGAAAGGATTCAAGCCGAAGGGGTCTCTTTTCAATTTTATCGGGAGTCGAAAGCGCCACGCCAGACTGTCAATGGACCGGGAAGGCGAACACCCGTCGGTCCCAAACCTTTGCGGCGTAATGCCTCAAGGAATTTTCGAGGGTACGCTGGCCAATTTCCTTCGTACGGCTGAATACGATTCTTTTCTGCGTTCAGTTGTTGGGGCATGTTCTTGCTTTGCAAAGCCGTTTGCCAAGGCAATGGCATGTCTTCCCAACGACATGGTCCCAATGGGTCCGCTGGAATTGTTTTTTTCGCCAACTCCACTGCCGCGAGCAGGGATAAGGCGAAATCAGGCCACCTCCCCTCAAGGGATTGAAGGCGTTTCCTGGTTTCTCCGTCAAGCGAATGGAACTCCTTCGACCATGTCGTGGAAAGGTCTTTGGCGGCCAGAACGCTTGCTGGGCCTTGTGGGAGGTACAGGTGGTCGTGGGCCAGGCGGGCAACACATGACAACCATGCTTTTCGTTCTCCGGAGGCGGCTTTGTCTAATTCTTCCAATTCAGATTCTGTTAATCGAGGGAGAAGTTTGATGGACAGGAATTCGCGGAACTCATCGGCCCATGATTCGGTGAGGACCGACGGATGAATGAGGCCAGATAGTGGTCCTTCCCGTTCCCTTTGCCGGGTTCGATCAATCAATTCTTCTCGTTCTCTTGAAGACAGTGAAAGCAATCGGGCCTGAAATGCCGGAGGCTTTTCCTCCAGCCAGCTTTGGAAAGACCTTAATGCCTTGATAGCCATCTTGCGGTCGGATTCAGCCAGGCTTTCAAGCCAAGCTTCCGAATGGTCCCATTGAATTTCTTCCTCGGGGGAGGAGGGTTCCCGGCCTGTGAAAGGAGCCTTGCGAGTAGCCAAGGTTTTTAAATGCGACTGGTTGACCGGCCAGGCGCAGATGATGACTGAAGCCAGGTTCGCCATGGCGAGGACCGCCAAGGGGCCGGTGCGGAAAATCATCAAACGGTCGGTTGTCATGGCTTGGGAGTACCAAACCTTTCCGGGGCGACAAGCCACTTCAGGAATTCTGTGTCTTGTCGGTATTCCACGGGTACAGATGCAGCGTTGAGCCACAAATATTTGGCGATTCCAAGGCTGGACCGGTTGTCGGCTTTTATCAAAGCCCAACTCAATCCAAATGAAATGCCGAATACCAGGCCTAAGACCATCCACCAACCCACCATCTGCACGGAATATGATTTGGTTAGCTTCGATCGCGTGGCATCGACTTCTGAAGTCGCCGGCTGGATATCCCGCAACTGGAGGAGTGCCAAAGTCTTATTCGTAAGGGTCGGACTGTTTTCCGGCTTGGGTAGATGGTCAAGGAGATCCCATGCGGCCTTGGTTTCCTGCGCTTCAAGCCTTAACAGGGGATCTTTTCCCAGCGCCTCGGCAAATTGGATGCTCGCCTCCGCCGTCATATCTCCGTCGATCCAAGCGCTGATTTTTTCAACCTTGTTGGTTTCCTCGGGTTTGTCAGGCGCCATGTCCATCCTCCATGGCTGAGTCTTTTGGAGATAGAATCGGTCCCAATGCGTCCCGAAGGTTGGCTCGCGCCCTTGCCAGCAGCGATTTGACGGCCTTTTCAGAAAGGTTCATGACTTCTGCTATTTGCTGGTATGACATGTCCTCGAACTTGTTAAGCAGCACCGCAAGTCGCTGCCGTTCTTGAAGTGCCCCGACCGCCTGTCGGACGGCATGGGCCACTTCTTCCTTGTGGGCGCGATCGGTGGGTCCGATTGCAGAAAATGGTGCTGCTCCCAATGAGCGAACTGGGCCGAATGGGCCTGATTCACTGGCGGGAAGAGGCGCCGCGCGACGCAAACGGCTGTCTCTGCGATGATTGCGGAGAAGATTGCTGGCTATGGTGTAAAGCCAGGTGTTGAACCTTGCTTTCGCCCTGTATTTTTCCCGGGTTTGGTAAACCCTCAGGAAAACCTCCTGAGCCAAGTCCTCGGCCTCTTGCCGGTCTCCGGACCAATTCACCAGAACGCCCAGCAATCGGGCCTGATGTTTTTCCATTAATCGGCCAAAGGCATCGGGTGAACCGTCGCGGACCTCGAGCATCAGCGCCACATCTGGGTCCAGACCCGACAACCGCGTGCTGGATTCGCTGATCGCGGGCATGGGTTCAAATCCTCGGCTGGGGTCTTAAGCCAAGGTGTTGGCTTGTAAGGATTCCCCTGATTGTCGTCTCAGCTGGCCGCAAGCTGCATCGATGTCCGCACCCTTTCTTTTTCGAACGGTGGCGGTGACTTGGCGGGCTTCCAACGCCTGCCGGAAAATGGAAACAGCCTCCTTGTCGGGGCGTCGCCATGGTAATCCTTCCACCGGGTTGAAAGGGATGAGATTCACATGGGCCCGTCTTCCTTCCAACAGCCGGGCCAACTGCTCGGCGTCTTGAGCCCTGTCGTTAATCCCTCCCAGCAGGATGTATTCAAATGTTACTTGCCTGCCGGTTTTGGCCAAAAACTGGGCTGCGGCATCAAGAATAGTTGAAATTCCCGTTTTTTCATTGGTTGGCATGAGCCGGGTTCTAAGCGCGTCTTCCGGGGCGTGAAGAGACACGGCCAAATGATATTTTCGGCCCGATTCCGCAAGTTCCAGCATCCGTGAAGGAATTCCCACAGTGGAAATAGTGACATGCCTCGAGGATATCCCCAAACCCTTGGGGCTGGTGGCAATGGCCAATGCATCGAGGAGGTTGTTCAAGTTGGCCATGGGCTCACCCATTCCCATGACCACGATGTGAGTCAACCGCTCCGCTTCCGGAAGTTCATTTCGGGCCAGTAGCAATTGTTCAAGTATTTCATGGGCCTTGAGGTTGCGTGCCACGCCGGAAAGGCCGCTGGCGCAAAATGTGCAACCCATGCCACAGCCGACCTGGGTGGAGATGCAAACCGTGCGGCGATCGTCCTCGAGCATCAAAACCGTTTCAACGGATTGCCCATCAGCGAGTCGGACTAGGAGTTTTCGCGTGCCATCCGAAGCGATGGAGCGTTTCGCAACGGTGGAGGTGATGGGAACAAGGAATTTGGGTAGCTCCTGCCTCAAACCCGCCGGCAGGTCAGACATTTGAGAAAAGTTAGTCGCCCGTCCATGAATAATCCAGCGTTCCAATTGGCGCGCTCGCATGGCAGGTGATGAGTCGCGGCCTTCAAGTAGCGATGCGACCGCAGCCTGTCCCAATTCAAGGAACCCGGGAAGTGCTTGCGTTTGGGCAAGGGATAGCAAGGTCATTTCTTCATTTTACCGCTTGGTCACCACTGGTGGCAGTCTTGTCCGTGAAGTCGTGCCAACCCCTTGTGCTGGCAATCTTCACCCAATTTGCCTTGGCGTTCGGGGCGGATCAATCCTGCCAACAGGCTCACGGTTCTTTCCCGATGTTGAATGTTAATCCTGCTGCCCTCAAGTAGGTTTCCTTTCTTTCCCGAAGTCGGAGGGTGGGAAGATCAAGCCGTGCCGAGGGTTTTGTTCGGCGTCAACGGAAGGTTTGCCCCGACTTCGCTGAAGGAGCCGATTGTGGCTGAAGTTCAATCAATGGTCTCTCCGGTGATCAGTCCGCCCGCAGGCGGGTGGGTGTTGGGATTCATGGCCATCACTTCCGAGCAAGGATATCTGGGTGCTTTGCTTGTCACGAATTCATGGGGAAGACCGTTGGAGTTCCGGCTGACAACCGCCATCAACCCGAGTCGGGTTCAGCAAATCCTTTATGGCCAAACCTTGGAAAGCCACATTGTCGCCGAATTGATTGGCAGGGCTTTGCTTGAAAAATCCGCTGTTGTTCCGCACATGGTCCTCGTGGACCATCCTTTAGGCTTGGACTTGCAGAGTGTATTGGAAATTCCGGTTGTTTATGCTGGCCGTCGCGAAGGGGATGGAAATGGGCTTTATCCCTTGAGCAATTTGCCGGAAGGGACTCCAAGGCTGTTTTTGAAACAGCAGGATTCCCCGATGGAAGCCAGAATTCAATCAATCATTGATGGGTTGCCTTCCAAATCAGATTTGCTTGATCCGTTTGTCAGGGCTCAAGAAGCCATGATTGAGGCCAGGAAACTAGGCGCCCGCGCTGCCTGATTCTCAGTTCACGATCGGTAGTCCCATTGCCCGACGCTTGTCGTTGATGTGAGGGAGATGACTCGCGATGTGTCCCGTTACCATTCGCATCAAATCCTCGACGGTCTTGGGTCCTTTGAGGCTGTGAATTCCTCGCCGGGTCAGAATTGAATCCGGCAAGGCGGATAGGATGCGGGCCAACTGTGAGCGGGTGACCTCGATCAAGCGAAGTTCCTCTTCAAGATCCCGCTGATGGTAGGCCAGAGATTGAACGAATTCGTTTTCATCGGCAGCGAGCAGCGAGGGTTCATGCAACGCGATGGTGCGTTTGACCCGGTCGGCCAAGATGGGTTCAAAATCAGCGATGTGGGCGACAACCTCCAAAGTGGACCACTTGCCCGGCACCGGTCGCATCAGCAATTGTTCGCGGGTTAATCCTGCAACATGCCTTCTAAGGTCGGACGGTCCCCGAAGGTAGGCATCAACCAAATCTTGCATTTTCGGTGACAAGCGACTGCCTCCAATAAGTTGCCTAGCCCGCGCGACGAGTCATTTCGATCCGCATGGAGCGGACCTGTTCAACCCGTGTGATCTCTGGAGCCAACGGGTCGTATTCTCCCGGGTTGGGATGAACCCGTTTGAGCAGTTCCCAGCAGACCCGGCGCATGTCCAATTCCCTTCGCTCAAGGGCATCGAGCAATCCGGGAACAGCAGCATGTCCGAGTGCCATGATTTCAGCCGCGGCCGACGCGCCCTCGGGTGTCCTCAACTGATCAAGCAGCCGATTGAGGTGCTCCTGAAGAGGCGCGTTGGCTCGCAGTGTCCCTTGGGCCTGCATGCCCTTGGCGGCCTCATCCCCGGATCTCGCCAGGCCGAATGGATCATCCGAGAAGCTGTTTCCTAGGTATTCCCGGATGGCGATGGGATCCCGAACAAGTTCCTGGGGGGTTCCATGGGTTACCACATTCCCCTTTTTAATAAGATAACTGCGGTCCGTGATTGTCAAAATTTCGCGCACCCGGTGGTCGGTCACCAATACTCCGATGCCTTGGCCCCGCAGGCCCCGGACTATCTGCTGGATATCCTCGATGGTTTGCGGATCGATGCCGGTGAATGGTTCGTCCAGAAGGATCAGCAACGGGTCACAGACCAGGCAGCGGGCGATTTCAAGGCGGCGCTTCTCACCGCCGGATAGTCTGGCCGCGTTGTTGGTTTTGAGGTGCGAAAGGCTGAATTGGGCCAAAACCTTGTCGCAAGCATCGATTCGCTCCTGCCGTGTCAGCTTTCTGCCGAGAGTGCGGTGCGAGGGTTGGGCTTCGAGAATGGCATGAATGTTTTGCTCGACGGATAACTTTCGGAAAACACTCGTCTCTTGGGCAAGGTAGCCCATACCCAACCTGGCACGCTTGAACATTGGAAGAGTGGTCACATCCTTGCCATCAAATGTGACCTTGCCGCCGTTGGGAGTAACCTGGCCTGTCGTCATTCGGAAACTGGTTGTTTTTCCGGCGCCGTTGGGGCCCAAAAGGCCGACAACCTCGCCAATGTCAACTTTGAAGCTGACCCCGTCCACCACCTTGCGCGCACCATAGAATTTGACCAGTCCCTGAACTTCGAGGATGGCCATCGGAATCTCCCACGGGGTGTATGCTTGCCAATTGATGCGTATACCTCGTCCCGGATTCCGGGGACAAGGCGAACGCCAAAACTTTGCGGATTCCAATCCCGAAAGGTTCTTCGCATGCGAGTTCTTTTGGAATCCAGAGAAATTGCAGAACTGGTGGACCGTTTGGTCCGCTGGTCCGAGGCCCGGTTCGACAACAATTCCATCGCCGTGGTGGGAGTGCTGGACGGCGCGTTATTCCTGCTTGCCGATGTTTCTCGAAGAATGTCGAGGCCTGTGCGCGTATCTACTGTAAGGGCAAGCAGTTATGGTG
>CAWUNZ010000047.1:0-16915 GCA_963923445.1 uncultured bacterium | reverse complement strand
TGTTTACACCAAACAACGAAGTTCCAAGTCCAGCCAAGACCACCGGATTCATCCTACTCACTCACCTGATCTGTTTGATGGTAGCGTCCGTTTCAAAATCTTGATTCAATTTCAAAAATGCACTCGAGGCGAAGTTTTGTTGTTCAGACACCGTGGAATCTCACCAAAGCAGATTATGCAAAACTTCACTGTTTAACGCGCTGAAATTCGAGCCATCGATCAAACTTCAGAATATTTGCCAATTGTGCTCAACATGAAATGAAGCCGTGAATTGTCGATCCCTTCGCTCATCGGTTAAGAGCTATGACAGATTCAATAAGCCTATAATTTGGAAAGCAGTGCCTAACCGACGATCGTTCGCCATACTCCCCGCTCGCTTTCATGATGAACGCGGAGGGGCGCCGAAATGAGGAAAGCCCTTAGACTGCTCTAGAATCCGCGAGAATCGCGCCCAGAGCCTTCACCGCGGCATCGAGCGACTGTGCCGCCATCTGGTGGTTGGTATGGTCGGAGATGTCGCGGTATCGGGTCAGGTACAGGTCGCGGGCCGCTTCCACCTTGGGAAACTTGCCCCGCAGCTTGTGCAACGCCCGGGGATAATCGCCCGATTCCATGGAGGGTTCCGCGGCGCGGATGGCGTCGAACAAGGCGCGGGGCACTTCCAGAACATCCTCATGGTCTTGCACCTCCTCGGCATGCTTGAGGAAAGTGCGGATCATCCACAGGTGCGCCAACTGGGGCGCGGCGCGATCGAGGATGGCCTTGGCTTGCGCGGCCTCTTCGGTCATTTTCCCGCCCCCGCCGGCTTGGCCGGGGCAGCCTCGCTCTGCTCCTTGGCGAACAGCACCAGAAACGCGCCGGCGCCAACGGAGGCGATGCCCAGCCACAGCGTGGGGTCGGGGGTGCTCTCAAGCCCGAAGTGCATGAAGTCGCCACCCTTCTGGGGATGCCAGAACAGGCTGACCAGCGTGTTGATCACGGGGGCGACTCCGAAGATGAGCGGCGCGATATACACGCGGAACGAGGCAGGGGGCAGGCCCGCCGCCTTGGCCGAATCCACCGCCGATTTGGAGGCGAAAATCACGCAGATGGCACCGACGGCGCCCGCCACGCCGGCAAGGCCCGAGAAGACCAGGCCGCTGGTGGTGATGTTTTGGGGCCATGTGAACACGCCGCTGGACATCAAGCCGGAGGGAACCAGCACCGCCAGCAGAAAATAAGCCATGCCCACGCACAGGATCGACATCAGCCTGCCGCCCAGTTCACCCGGTTTGCCGGTGAGTTCCTGCCCGCCGTAGAACACGATCGGCACATAGGTGCCCCATGCCAGGCCCGCGATGAGGACATAACCGAGCCATTCGTAATGAACCTCGTGGGTTTCCGAATGGTCGGCCGGTTGTTCGGCCTTCGCGACCGCCGCTGGCCGGGGCGCGCCCTTGGAGGCGGATTCGGCACGCTCCTTGGCATAAAGCACCAAAAAGGCACCTAAACCGACAAGAACAATCCCCAAAATCAGCTTCCACCCGGGAAGGTGCTCCAGCTTGAAATGCCAAGGGCTGCCGGGCTTGGGGTGCCAGACCAGGCTGACCAGGGTGTTGATGACCGGGGCCAGACCGAAGATGAGAGGGGCGATATAGGCTCGATAGGAACCATCGGGAAGACCAGCGGCCTTGGCGGCATCGACCGCCGCCTTCGAGGCGAAGATCACCGCGATGGCGCCCACGGCCCCCATCACCCCCGCCAAGCCCGAGAACAACAGCCCGGTTGCCTTGAGAGCCGGCCAGGCATGCTTCTTGGACAGGAACAACCCCAGGGGGATCAAAACCGCAAGGAAAAAGTACGCCACACCCACGCACAGGATCGACATGAGCCGACCGCTGACCTTGGTGGGGTCGGTGGTGAGTTCCTTGCCACCGTAGAACACCACGGGCACATAGGTGCCCCACGACAAGCCTGCCAAGGCCACGAACAGGAGCCATGTCCAGCGACCGGAGGCGGCCGGCTTGGGAGCGGATGATTCGGACATTGTTGAAAACTTCCTTTCCGTCAAGCTTCCTGCCGAAGCGCCTCGATCACGCGAACCTTGCGGGCGACCGTTGCCGCCAACCCGCCGGCCACCAAACCCGTCGCCAGACAGGCGGCCAATGTCACTATTAGCCCGGGAACCGAAGCCCGGTTCACCCCACCATGCGGAAGGACCGCCAGCAGGGCCGAAACCGCGCCCACGCCCAAGCCCGCCACCAGGAGTGCCCCCGTCTCCAGCATCACCAGCGTGGTGAGGCGTCCGGGACGGTACCCCAAGGCGGAAAGCAGCGCCAGTTCGCCGCGCCGCTCCCACATGGCGCGCAAAAGCACCACGGCAAGACCGGCGGTTCCAAGCACCAAACCCAGACCGCCAAGCGCCTGAAATGTGGCCAGATAGCTGTTTTCCACGGCCAGATACTTGTTCACCCGCATCACCAGGGGAACCACCTCGGCGCCCTTGTCGGCCCAAGCGGTGCCCAGAAGATCAACCACGGCAGATATATCGGCGGACGAGGCGCGCGCCAGCACCACACGCCATCCCTCGGCACCAGGGAATAGCTGCAGAAACGCCTTTTCGCCAATGAGGATTTCCGAAGGAAACGGTCCATCATGAAGCGCGGCGGCAACGCGCACCTTCGCGCCATCAGGATTGATAACCAGAATATCGCCGGGCGACTTTTTCAGGATCCAAGTCAATGAACTTGCCTCTCCCGCCGCGGATGGTGGCGTGGATGCCTGATCGATTTCCGCCGCCAGCGAGGCATCGGCACGGCCATCGCGCGCCGCCACGGGAAGGTCGGAATCCTTGAGGGCGCCCGCTGGGGCGGCGACCACGCGCGGTTGGTCGGGGCGGGTCAGGTTGAGACAACCAGCCTCACCTTCTCCGGCCAGTCGGACAGGAATGAACGAGACTCGGCCCAGCAGTGCCTTGGCCTCTTCCCGGCGCCGGGAAGCCTCGGCCGGATTGTCCCTGAACGCGCGCTCCACCCCGTCGAGCAAGGCCGATTGGCCTTCCGCAGACCGCGGATCCACCACCAACGGTACTTCGAGTTCAGCCCACACAGCCAACGCGTCGTCCGCGACCGGGGGATGCGCCTCGCGCCGAAAAGCCTCCACCGCCACGAGCAAAAAGGTTGCGGTGGCGAGCAAGCCGGCGGTGACCAGGCTGCGGGCAGGACGCCGCGCGGCGTTTCGGGCGGCAAGCATGGCCAAGGGCCACGCGTTGGTGGCCCGCAGCGGCAACCTCAGCACCACCCGCAAGGCCGCGCGCAGGGCAAGGATTCCAGCGGTGAGAAACAGCAGGCCAGCGGTGAAGAAACCACCTGAACGGGGTTCCCCCGGCGGCAGCATCGGAGAGCACGCCGCCAAGGCCGTCCCGGCCAACAAAACTCCGACCGATCCCACCCAGCCGGCCCTTGGCCGCTTCAACACCGACTCGTCAAGCTGGCGAGTGCCACCTCGGAGCAGCGCCAAAGGCTGCATCTTCACAAGATCCCGCATCGAGAAAATAATCGACACGATTCCCGCCGCGAAAGCCATCAACCCGCCAAGGCCCATGGCGACGGGGTCAAAGGCAGGCTTGAGAACACGGCCAAGGGAAGCGTCGGGCCAGGTCGCGGCCAGGTAAGCCAACAGGGCCGGAGTGTAGGCCATCGATGCCAATGCCCCGACGCAGGCGCCGCCCAAGGCCACCACCGCACCCTCGGCCAAAAACAGGTTCCGCACATGGGAATCTCGGTAGCCGATGGCCTTGAGCACGCCGATTTCCCCCGCCCTTCGTTCCAATCCAAGGCGGAACAGCAGGGCCGTGAGCGCCAAACCGGCCACCAGAATGAACGAGGAGAACCCCAGGTACAAGCCGCCGAAATCGGATCCTTGGGCGATCGCTTCCAAGGCCGATCGGCGGGTTTCGCGGAACACCAATCCCGCTTCCGACGCCCCCAGTTCAGAACGCAGGGCATCCCTCAAGGCCGCAACGGTGGCGTCGATTCCCGTTCCCGGGGGAATGCCCACGCGCACCGAGGTGGCCTCCCCGAAACGCCCGGCCCACAAACGCTTGCCGGCTTCCCAACTGATGTAAGCCTTGGGCGCGGCCCGGAACTCCCGCCAGTACGCCTCGTCGCGCGCGGAAACACGCTTGAGGTCGATCGGAAAAGGCGCCGACCATTCCCCCATTTCGGCGCGATCGGTGATGCCGGGGAACTCGGGGGCCATCGCGGCGTCGGTGGCCATTCCCTCTTGGGGAATCCGCCCCTTGAGCTTGAATGGCGCCGGGGTCGCCTCGCGAGGGGCACCTCCGGATTCCACTGGGAAATAATGGAGTTCCACATCCGATTCCGGGGCGGCACCCGCCAGTGGCGACCCCTTCCAATCAACGAGGGCGATGCCATGGTCTCCAAGATCGCCCACGGCAGGTGTCAACCCGGGAACGGGGCGGGTGGCAGCAACCACCGAGTAGGGAACCATGGCACCCTTGCCTTGACCATCCTTGAGGGAGATTGAATTGGCCAAATGGACCAGCACCGGGGAGCAAGGCAGGTTCAGCTTCCCCGCGGCGCGCTCCACCGCCGCGACACTTTTGGCTGTCAGGTACAAACCAGCCCCTTCGACCAGGATGTAACCCCTTTCCCGAGTATAAAATGCTTCCAATTTCTCGCGCGTCGGGGCCCCTTCCCTGCCGAACGCGGCAGTGGCGTCATGCCGGGGAAGGCGCCGGAAGGCCTCCAGCCGCCGGTTACCGGTTGCCTTTTCCAGCAAGGCGAAGGCATCCACCGCCCGGGAAGCGGGGGTGCGGATCACCAATCCATGGTCTTCGGGTTGAAGCGCCGCTGCCAACGCCGAGTCCAGGCCCGATGCCCCGTCGGACAAAAGCGCGTTGGCCCGGCCAGGCAGGGACAACCGTTCCTGCAACAAGGTGATGGGAACCACGGCGACACGGGCCGGGCCAGTGCCTTCGGAAAGCTGAAAATGGGCCATGGTTCCGGTGAGCCGGCCGGTAATGGCCACTTCCCAAGGCGCGGACTTGTCGTCCGCCTGACCCAAAAGCGACTCGCGGGGCGGGCCACCCCCGGCCGGCCCCAAGGTGAGCGCCAAGCGGGTCGATTCCGCTTTCAGGGAATCCGCGCATTCGTCATTGATCCAGACACCTTGGCCCGGCCAGCCTGCGGGAGGGCCGTCCGCACCAAAGAACCTCTCATCCACCCCCAAAACCATCACCTTGCCGATGGCGGCGGCACCGGGAACGCGGGCGGAGGCGCGCGCCACCAGCACGGGCGCCACCCGGCCGGGAAGGCCGTCGGCAAGGGCGGCGCGAAAGGGCCGCTCAGTGAGGAGGGCGCGCTCCACCCACCCAAGTCGACCAATGGCGACATCGCGCAGGCTTTGACGCAAGGAGGAACCCAAAAGGAGCGCTCCCGCCAGCACCATGGCCGCGACGGCCACGCCGACGGCGGCGGCGGCGTGGGCCACGGCATGGCGCGCGAGTCCGGCTCGGACCAAGGCGAGGGAGGTCATGGCTCAGGCGGGCGCGAGCCGCCCTTCCTCCATCCGGTAACGGCGGGAAAACAACCCGGCGATCTCCGGGCTGTGGGTGACAACCAAAAGCATCGCGTTTTCGCCCGCCACCATTTCCAGCAGCATTCGGGCGACGGAAAGCGCCGAGGCGCGGTCGAGGTTGCCGGTTGGCTCATCAGCCAAAACCAGATCCGGCCGCAACAACAGGGCCCGGGCCACGGCGGCGCGTTGCCTTTCGCCACCCGAAAGGGCGGCGGGAAGGTGGTCGACCCGATGCGCCAAACCCACGCGCGCGAGCAGGTCCCGCGCCCTGGCCTCGAGGGCGATCGACTCCGCCGCCGGCCTGCCGACTGCCCAAGCGGGTGAAAGCGCGTTCTCAAGCACCGTGCACTGGGGCAGCAGGTGGTGATCCTGAAAGACGAAACCTATTTTGCGATTGCGAAAATCCGCCAACGCGTCCGGCGCCAGGTGCGCGGGATTGGCGCCGTTGAGGTCGATGGACCCGGCATCCGGTTTTTCCAGGGCCCCCAGCAGGTGCAGCAGCGTGCTTTTGCCGGATCCGGACGGGCCGGTGAGGGCCACGGCGTCGCCCGGGGCCATGTCGAGGTCGGCGCCCGTCAGCACGGGAACCGGACCCGCCTCCGAGGCGAACGACTTCGACACCTGCCTGACGCGCAATGCCATGGATTCACGCTTCCGGGGAGTAAGCCAACGCCGCGAGGCCGAGGCCATAGAAAGTGTACTCGGCGTCGCGTCCGCCGTCCCACGCCGCGGCGCCGAACCCCCCGGCGGGATCCTCGGCCGACTCCAGAAAACCCCTCAACGCGGTCCGGTTGAGGCGGTCGCCACGGCCAAGCCTCGACAGGGTCCAACCCACCGTGAAACTGGACAACAAGTCCGAGACGGGTATGAGGCTGTTGGCGCGGAACCCGCCGTCGAAACCAGCCAGACCGAGCAGGAATCCGGTCGTTTTTTCCAAAGCCTCACCGGAAAGGCCGCCGCGCAGGATCTGCTCCAGTCCAACCCCGGCGGCAGTCGGATTGGCGCCACTGCGTCGCATCGCCTTGACCTCGACATAGCCGCCATCGTCCCGGCGACGGGAGTCGAGGAAGGCCAGAAGAGCGTCAGCGTCCTCCGGAGGGCGGTCGATCATCTGATGGCAGAGCAATGCCAGGAAAGTGTGGTAGGTGCTGCCGGTGGGCGGGTTGGGAGTCTTTCCCAGGCCGCCATCGGGGGCGCGCACCGAGCGGAGGTAGGCCACCACGCGGTCCTCCCATCCGGGGGCGATGCCGTTCAAGGGGTCGGTTGCCCCGGCGGCCAGGACAAGGGCCCTGGCCTGCAGGAAGGCGTGGAGGTCGACCGCGCTGGCGTGGGCGTCCCGTTTGGAACGGAGCCAAGCCGAGGCTTTTTCGGCGACCGGGCCCTCAAGGTAACCCAGCACCGCAAGGCCCCTGAGGCCAAAAGCAGTATAATAAAGATCCTCTTCACCTTCCCGGTCGGCGAACGCCCCCGATGGAAGCATCCGGCCCAACAGCCACGACCCGTGCCGTTCGCGAAACGCCGCGCCGGCGGTGGGCATCAGGCGCGCCAGGTCGATCATCAGGCGCTCGAGGTAATGGGCGCCGGGATTCACGCGCCAACTCCCAGCCTTTGGCGAAACCAGTCAGGGATGGGCCGGGCCGAAATGCCCTGGGGTGTCATGGCGCAGAAACAGACGGTGATCACGCCCTTGGCCACGGGGCGATCACCCAGACTGAAGCGAAAGCCATAGCGGATGGAAGACCTGCCGGCCTCCTCGACCGAAACGGCGATGGAGAGAACATCGCGGTAGCGGGCGGGGGAAAGGTAGTCGCAGGAGGCGTTGACGCGCGGCAGGCCGAACCGCTCGCCGTCGCGGTCCACCACGACCGACAAGCCGAGCGACTCGAGAAAATCGTGCTCGGCCTGCTCCATCCAGAGAAAAAATTTGGAAAAATGGGCAATGCCCGCCATGTCGGTATCCGAGAACTCGACACGGCGGGTGCAAATAAAGGGGGCGGACGATGGATCGCCTGCAGGGGTCAGCGGGATCCCTCCCCGCCAGGCCCGCCGGAACCGGGAATGCCCGCCGGGCCTCCGGCCCCACCCGCCGCGGCGCCACCAGCCATCCCGGCCTTGATGGCCTCCTGAATGATGGCGGAATTGCTGAACAACAGGCCGCTGGCTGACATCAGGGCGTTCCGACGGGCATCGGGAGCGCGGTCGAATCCGTATTCCTCCTGAGCGGCGCGGATCAGGGCGAACATGCGCTCACCTTCCAGCGGTTCCTGCCGGATGAAGACATCCCATTCGCGGGCGATGTCCTCAAGCTTGCGATCCTTCAGGAACGACCGGGTGAAGCATCCCCAAAGAGTTTCCTCGGTCAGTTCGATGTCACGGGGACATTGCCCCAATTCCTTCAGGTAAGCCGAAAGGAGGGCCGGTTGCTTGCGGGCCGCGTAGTAGAAAAACGACCAGGCGGTCGCGTGCGCCTTGGCGGCCAAGGCCTTGTTTCCCGGCAGGTTCGCCGCCTGACGGAAATAGGTGTCGCAAACGGTGTTTTTCAAGGCATCGGCAGGAGCGGCCTCCAGCTTCTTGGCCCGGGCCAACTCCTTGAACAAGGGCAGGTAAACCGAGTGGCCCATGCCGAGGGTCGTCCAAGGCGTGGCGGTGGGGGTTTGGAAGGTTGCCCCCATGCCGTACTCAAGCCAAGCGGGCGGGATGACCCCGTCGGGCAGGTCACCAACCAATGGAAGCAACTGCGTGGCGACAAGGAAGGTGCGATCGGCGCGCTCGGTCTCGGTGCGCAGCGCCTCGGAGGCGATGTTCAGCATGGAGACATAGGCAACATCGCAGAGTTTCGGAAGCTCCAATCCGGCCGTCGAGACCACATCGGGATAGCTCCGCGGCTCAAGTTTGAGAAGCTTGGCCAGGTTCCACCCCTTGAGGCTGAACTGCTTGAGCCTTTGCTGGATGTTGCGCAGGTGCGGATCGTTGACCACGACCTGCTGCAGTGAATACGGGGTGCCGCGGAGGTTGGTGCCCCCCTCGACATCGTGGAACCTGGCCTCCCCGGCGCGCGGAACAACCTTCTCGCCCATCACGACGAGAACCTTTTGCCTGAGGGGTTTCATCGCGATGCCGTGCCAGGCGAACCAGCCGTAGATGGAACGGATTTCCTCGTCAACCTGGTTGGCGACCTTCTGCACCTCCTCGATCGCCTGCGCCGGCTTGTCGGTGATGATAGAGCAGTATTTGCCGTCCACCTGCTGGCGGCTTTCGGTGAAACGACGGCGAAGGACATCGGCCATGGGGTTGGGGGGGATGGAACCCTCCAACGATTTCGAGGCCTGGGTCCATGCGGCCACCCCGGGGACCTTCGCCGTCTTGGCATCGCGCTGCAGGCTTGTCATTCCCTCCTCGAATCGCTTCAGCAAGCCATGCTGAAGCGCCCACATGGAGATCTCGAGGCTTTCCTCCTGCTTGGTCCGGCCCTTGGTTCCCAGATTGGTGATAAACCGGCCCAGGCGCTTGTCCACTGAGGGCATGACGGTGCCGCCTTCATCCTTGAGCAATGCCACATGCACGGGGTTGCCGGTGTCGAAGTTGAAAGCGATACCCGAACCGGAGGATGTGGCGAGCCGACGGATGGGGGCACCCACGGCATTGGTCAGATCCGCCATCAGGTCGTTTTTGGTGATCTCCACCACCACGAAAACATATTCCGGCGGAAGCTGGGCGAACGCTCCGGGCAACCCGGTTCCACCCCCGGCACCGGGTGGAAAACCAGGGCCACCGGCCATCGGGCCCGGCTTTCCGCCAGGGCCGCCCGGCCCGCCACCACCCGGGGGTCCGCCAGGCCCGGCAGGCGCCCCGCCGGCTGAACCACCCAGAATTCCATCGGTGCCGGAACCCCCACCCATGCCGGCGGCCGCACCCGCGGCGCTGGTCAACGGGCGGTATTCGCCATTCAGGTTGACTTGGATGATGATGTAATCGGCCCGGGCCGAAAGCCCAGCCACCATGGCCAAAAGCGCCAAGGCACCCAGAAGACGCCTGCCAAAACGACCATTCATGGTTGGCTCCGCTCGAAACGGATCATGGGAACTGAGCGTTCATGGGTATCATGGCCCGGGTTGGGCCGCGCTTCAAGCACAGACATCCCGGGCAATCTTGAAACACCGTCCGGAACCCGTCTGTTGGAAAGCCTAGCGGGTTTCGACTCTCTCGACCTTCACCTTGAGGCGCCCCATCAGGTTCAGCCAGGCGGAGTCACGGTCGCCGACGGACAATTTCCAATGGGTGCCGTCCACGCCACCAGGTTCATTCCAGGTCGGATCGACCGCGCGCCAGCAGGATCCGTCGTGATATTCCGGCCAGGCGTGCCACGCCAGCACGGGCTTGCCTTGGCTTTGGCCCAATGCCAGCCCGCCGACTTCCCGGGCAGGCAATCCGGCGGCACGGGCCACCGCCACAAACAGAAGCGTGTGTTCCGTGCAGTCGCCCTCCCGTCGATCGAGAATCGTCAACGCATCTTCGCTATTGGCCGCGAGCGTTTTCTTCAGGTAACCGAAAACACCCCGGCAAAGGTTTGCCGCCAAGGCTTCAGGCCGGGTTTCACCCTTTGCCCAATTTTTCGCCAACGCCAAAACCCTAGGATCGGCAGATTGGATGGTGGTGGTCGGGCGGGTCATCGCCGCTCGTTCAGCGATGTCCAGCGGTTTGACCGGGCCTTGCCCCCGTTCGCGCTCCAAGGTCACCCGCCAACGACCGGAGCCAACCGGTTCAACCTTCTGGCGACCGTCCACCAAAGGCGGAAAATCCTCAAGCCCCGTCGCGAACAGCACCAGACGGTCTACCCGGCGCGGATCACCCGGATCCTTGTCCAAGGCCACCACCGAGGACTCGATGATGTCCACATTTCCAGCATCGATCCGCCGGGCGGTTGCCTCATCCTCGCGGCGAAGGTCCATGGGGCCGATCCGCATGCGCAGGGAATTTCCCTCGAGCGTGGTGTCAATCAGGGTGACCGCGCCATCCACCCGCTCCTCCAACTGGCAAAGTTTGGCCCGCCCAACCCCCGCGGCCACCTTGACCACCCGTTCCACCGGGGCGTTGATCTCGTCCTTGTCCCATGAGCACGACCACGATTTGAGGCGTTCTCCCGCCTTGGGCGCCCTGGAAAGCCACGCCAGATAATCGGCATGGTCGCGCACCGTCGCCTTGGGGAAAGGGACATCGCGTCTTTCCACCCGACCGCGCCTCCGGGTGGTGATCGTCAAGCCTCCCTTGCCATTGTCATCCGCCTGTCGTTCGACCTTTTCACCGGCCTCGTCGATATTCGCACTGAAAAAAATCACGGGGCCATCGCCATCGAGTGAGTTGACAGTCACCTCGCGGCTGACCATGCGGTTGCGCGCGCCCTCGATTTTGATGTCGAGCACGCTCTCGGTAATCCCCATCAACGCCGGGCGCCCCTGCCATAGAACGAGTTTTTGGTCCTCGATCTCATAGCCCACCCGCTTGCCGGCAATGAAGACTCCGTAAGCGGACCTACCCTCCATGGCGCGCGCCGCTTCCAATAGGCTGCCAGCGGGTTTCTCCGCCGGCGCGATAACCAGGACCGAGAGGATGACCCACGACAGTTGCATGATGAATCACTCCTCCAAAGCTGAAAAAGGTCCAGCGGAAGGTTGACCGAGAACCACGGCCAGCCGTTCATACAGGTTTTTGGTCACCGATTCATCGGCGGTCGGCATGGCGCCGTCATCCAAGCCATGGCCTTGGCCCAAATCCATCCAACTGACACAGCCATCCCATGCCGGGTTCCATGGCAGATCAATCGGTGATGGCGCTTTCCACACCCTCAACAACCAAGCGTTCAGGCCAGGCTTTCGGTAGTGGAACCGCTTGGCCACGGTTTCTTCTGTCATGGCATGAAAGGAGAGTAGTTCCTGAAGAACCAAATCCTCCTGAATCTCCCACGCCGCCATGAGACGGGCGGCCAATGAAAGGCGAAGGATTCCCCCGGGCGAGCGCAAGGCCTCAGCCTTGGCCAAAAGGTCGCGGCGGTCGTGCCTTAGCCCCTGCTCTTGCTGGTGAACCCAAGTGGGCACCAACCAGAAAAGCCCGTCGGGCCTTCCGAGACCAGCGTCGCCCACCCCGCCCTTGCGCAGCAACAGCAGCGGATTGCCTTCCGCGTAGGCCAGGCATGTCGAGGCCCATTCCTTCAGGCCCATGTTTCCGTTCATGCATTTTTCCCTTGCTTGGGAATGAATTCAGGGCGCGGCGCCCGCAGCAACAGGTTCTCCACCGCATGTCGTGGAGATATGTCACCGAAAAGAACATCATGAACGCCTTGGCAGATCGGCATGTCCCACCCGCGCGATTTGGCCAAGGGTGCCAGTGCCCGAACCGTGTTCACACCCTCAACCACCTGCCGTCCAGCGCCCAGCGCGGCCTCGAGAGATTCACCCCGGCCGATCCGATGCCCCAGCCTGCGATTGCGGCCATGCGGGCTGAAACAGGTTGTCAAAAGATCCCCGACACCCGCCAGGCCGGAGAAGGTCGCTGGATCAGCTCCCAATGCCTCGCCGCTCCGGGCGATTTCAGCCAATCCGCGGGTCAGCATGGCGGCCTTGGCGTTGTCACCCAGTTCCAAACCGTCGCAAATTCCAGCGGCGATGCCGATCACATTCTTGAGAGCGCCTGCCCATTCCACACCGGTCATGTCGGAATTGGTGTAAACGCGGAAACGGTCGGTCATGATCCGCTCCTGCGCCGCCTTGGCCAGCGAGGGATCTGAAGAGGCCACCACCACCGCCGCGGGCAGGCCCCGGGCCACCTCCTCGGCGTGGCTTGGCCCGCTGAGAACCGCCACCGGCCTCATTCCCCATTCGCGCCGAATAATGTCCGATGGCATGGAAAGCGACCCGGTTTCAATCCCCTTCACCAGGCTGACAACAGGAAGTTCGGCCGGCACGAGGCCGGCACGGTCCCTAAGCACTTCGCGCAGAAACGCCGTGGGCACCGCCACGAGCAGCATCGAACAACCAGCCAGGGCGCGGACGCCATCCGTTTCAATCGCGACAGAATCAGGAAGGGTGATTCCCGGCAGCAGGTCTGGGTTGCCCCTTTCCCGGCGCAGGATTTCCGCAGTGGCGGTTCGCGGGCACCAGAGGGAAACCGCGTGCCCGGATTTCTGGCCAACCACCTTGGCCATGGCCAAGGCCCAGGCGCCCGAGCCCAAAATTGCCATGCGCTGAATCATTCCCGCCCCATCAACCTTGCCGCCCATGACGATTGTGCCAGCGGGCCTGCTCACGAATCCGATCTTTGTGTCGATTTTGTGACGATTTGGAGAAGTCCACCCCAAGGCCGTGCCGATACCTGTTCTGCGACGCTGAAAACCGATTCGCGTATCAGCGCCACGCCATCAGGATGCGACCATGAATCCCGCACTGAAACTCTATGAACAGCCCGAGGACGAGGGTTCGGTTCAACCGGCAACCGTTAAAGTTTGCCTGGGCGACCTCCTCCCGATCCTCGCGTTGTTGCATCGAAGGAATTTCGCATGGTTGCGTGATTTTGTCGATGATGAAGTGGTGATCACGGCGGACCTTTACCAAATATTGCGCACATTCACCGACCGCATGCCCAGCGCCTAGGCCGACGCGTCTCCAGATAGAAGGTCCGGTTTGCCGAACTCCTTGAGTTGCGTCAGGTCGAACTGGCCCTTCACCTCGCTTTCCAGCAATTTCAGGCGGGTTTCCATTTCCCTCAATTTTGCCTGAAGGGTGAGCACGGTGTTGGCCAGGGAATCCACCGGGCGGACCCGGGGCACCTCCGGGTAACTCAATTGGCGCTGCAATGCCGCGAACAGGTAAAGGGGATCACGCCCCTGATTGGCCCGGGCGATGCGCCCTTCCTTGTCGCCAAAAAGCACCGGCCTCGATGGCTCGTAATCGGGTTCGTGGCGCCTTTGGTCGGCGACATGCGCGGCGGATCGGACATAAACAATGTCGGCAAAGTCCAACACCCCGATCTGAAAGCGCAGGTCGTCGACAAATTGTCGCCAATCAGGGGTGTAGATGGGGTCGCTCACCATCTTTGCCAAGCCTTGGTCGTAACCCAAACGGTTGCGGGCCATGCTCTCGAACTGGTAGATGAACAAGCCCTGCGGGGTCGGCTGACCGGCGCGGTAACCGGCTTCCCTTTCGAGAATTTGCAGGGCCGTGTCCGTCTGAAACTTGAGGGTGTCCTTCTCCGAACACTCCACCACATGGGCCTGAAAGCCGGTGAAGTAATGAGGCAACTTGGAGAATCCCGAGGCCAGAGAACCGGAGTGCTTCATCTCGGTGGCGAGGAACTGCACAGCCATCGGTAACCGGGTCGAGGCCAGGATTTCCTGGTCCACCCTCTCAAGAACTTCCTGAGCCGGCATGTTCTGCGACATGCGCTCACGCATGACCCGGAACAGGTAGGCCTGTTCGATGTATTCCTCGCGATCCAGCAGCATGGCGGCAGTCATGCGGGCATTGTATGCCGCCAGATTCAGGCCGCCCGTCGATATGGCGCCCGGTTGACGGGTTGCGAGGGCCAGAGCGCATCCATGGCCTCGGCAAGCACACAACCCGGCGCCTCAACCACATTGACCCTGAAACGCGTCTCACCCACATCCAGCCAGTCACCGGAATTGAGATAGGCCCGCAGGACGGGGACGCCGTTGAGGCGGGTGCCATTCGTCGCGGCCAAGTCCTCGATCATCCAACCATGGGGTGTGGCGAGGAAACGGCAGTGGTGGCGGCTGATGGTTTTGTCGTCCAAACAAATGTCAGCATCGTTTCCGCGGCCCAGAATGCCACCCGTGCCTTCCAACTTCCAATTTCCCGGTTGGGTAACACGGGCCAGGATCAACTGGCGTCGCACATGAGCGGTGGTGATGCTTCCATCCATGAATCAATCTCCCGTTCAACTTTCTTGAATCGGTGGGAGATGTTTCCCGACTGAATCAAAAATGCCGGGAATTGAGCAGTTTTCAGCAAAAAACCAGAGTTAATAACGGTTGGGCGGGTTGTGCTGAGCAAGCCAATCGTGCGCTCTCTTCCTTTGCCTTTTTGACAAATCATCCCAGATTCCCTCAACTCCCATACTTTCAAAGGGCGGCGACAGGGAAAGATAGGAAGGAAGAACAGACCCGGGCCGGGTGTCCCGGTGCCAAAGCGGGTCGTTTCCGGGAGTGACACCATGTTGAAGATCCGTCCGTTGCGGATCCTGGCAAGCGCCGCCTTGCTTGCCCTTGGATTTCCGCTGTCCGCGCAGGCCTCGCATTGCGGCGCCTGCTCCTACCCGCCAGCGTGCGCGGTGGTTGAACAATGCTCCCCGGTGCGTTACCGCGTGTGCAACCGCGTGGTCACCGAGGAAAAGCCGGTGATGACTTACCGGCCGGTTTACGAGACCTGCATGAAGGAGGAACGCTACACGGTGATGAAGCCGGTGAGCGAGACCGTCATGGTGGAAAAGCGATACACCGTGTCGCGGCCTGTCGTGGAATACCACGACGAGGTGGTGCGTGAGACGGTGATGCGCCCCGTCCATGAGCAGCATGTGCGCCAGCAGGTCTACACCGTCGCCAAGCCCGTGATGGAAACCTATCAGGTTCCCGTCACCACCACGACCTGCCGGCCCGTGTACGAGAACCGGGTGCAGCGGATTCCCTACTCTGTCTGCCGACCCGAGTACTACGAGACCCAGCATCCGGTCCGCTCCGTGACCTGCCACCCCGTGTACGAGAACCGCTGCAAGGACGAGGTTTACACCGTCATGCGGCCGGTCATGCAGCAGTATCAGGTGCCGGTGACGACGACTCACTACCAGCCGGTTTACGAGACTCACAAGCAGCTCATTCCCTACATCGTGGAAAAACCTGTCTACCACGAGACCGTCGAGCAAGTCCGCCGCACCGTGTACCGCCAGGTGCAGGAACAACGGACGATGGATGTGACCGAGGTCCGTTATCACCAGGTGCGCGAGCAGCACCAGCGGCAGATCAGTTGCACCGTGATGGAACCGGTGCAGGTGGTCCGCAAGGTGCAGGTGTGCACCGGGTCGTGGCGCACGGAGGAAGTCCACGAGGAAGGCCCGGTCGTGACCCGCAAGGTGCGCCTGCCCGGCCAGTGCGTGTTCGACCCCTGCTCCTGCAAGACCCGGTACTGCCCCGGCGAGGTGGTGTGCGAGAAGGTTCAGCTTCCCGGCCGCACCGTCTGCCGCAAGGTATGGGAACCGGCGGTTGAGGAACGCGAGGTGACCGAGTGCAGGATGGTTCCCCGGGAGGTTTGCCGGACGGTGGAATACACCACCTGCAAGCTCGTGCCCGAAACCATCTGCAAGCAGGTCCCCTACACCGTGTGCAGGATGGTGCCCGAGGAGGTGGTTGACAACGTCGTGCGTCGCCACTGCACCATGGTTCGCGAGCAGCACCACCGCGAGCAGTGCCACACGACCTGCAAGATGATTCCCCACCAGGAAACCAGGATGGTGACCTGCCAGAAGTGCGTCATGGTTCCCGAGCAGCAGGTTCGCCGCATCAACTACACCGTCTGCCGGATGGTCCAGCAGGAGCATGTGCAGATGGTGAAGCAGACACACTGCCGGATGCGCGTGGAACAGCACGTGCGCGAGGTGCCTTACACCGTGTGCAAGATGATCCCGCACCAGGAAACCAGGATGGTGACCTGCCAGAAGTGCGTCATGCACACCGAGCAGCGGGTGGTGAACCAGCCCTACACCGTCTGCAAGATGGTGCCCGAGGAGCGGTGCTACACGGTGAAGAAACCCGTCTGCCGCATGGTTTGCGAGGAGCGCGTTTGCCAGGTCCCCCACACCACCTGCAAGATGGTGTGCGAGGAGCATGTGCGGATGGTTCCCCACACCACCTGCAAGATGGAAGCGGTCTGCGAGACCCGCACCTGCCACAGGGTGGAAAAGGTGCTGGTACCCGTGGATCCCTGCGAACCTTCCATCTGCGCCCCCTGCCACAAGGGCATGCTGCACGACTGCCGCAAGTGGTGGCGCAACTGACACCCATGGTTGAAACCTGAACCAACCCGGAGGGGAGCCCAAACGGGCTCCCCTTGATCTTTTGATGGGGGTGAAAGTAAGGGCACTGAGAGTTATCTCTCGGGAGCACAACCATGGGAACGCCTGTTCGTGGCGTGATTCTTGCCGGCGGCAAGGGCACCAGACTGGGTGAACTCACCCGCGTGACCAACAAGCACCTCTTGCCCATTGGCGAGTTCCCGATGGTCTACCACCCGCTCAAGAAAATGGTGGGGGCGGGCATCACCGACATCCTTCTGGT
>CAWUNZ010000046.1:0-16921 GCA_963923445.1 uncultured bacterium | reverse complement strand
AAACATGAGTCTATCAGTTTGATTTATCGATTTTTTACGGGTTGATACTCTATACCCATATCAATGCGTATAATGGATGCTTTCAGCTTGTTTTTTGACACATTTGCAGCTGGAGATGCACCATCCACCCGGCACCACCCTCACCTTCCACGCCCTCCGGTGGCCAACACCCTCGGCCACGCGCCCCCTCGATTGCCTGAATTCATCCCGCGTGCTAGACTCATGTATCAAGTCTTGTCGCCTCGGCGCACTCGGCTTTGTGCCAGGTTGAATCGCCTCATTCGGGTCTTGGCCCGGGTCTTTCGCATTCGGTCCTGGGATTTTCACCCTTATTTCCCCACGGACCTTGCCCATGAGCGGTTTCGGCGATTTCGTTTTGTCTCCCCTGGTTTTGCGCGCCATCGGCGAACTCGGCTACGAGACACCCAGCCCCATTCAGGCCCAGGCCATTCCCCCCGTCACCGATGGCCGCGATGTGCTCGGCCAGGCCCAGACGGGCACCGGCAAGACCGCCGCCTTCGCCCTGCCGATCATCCACCGCCTGGCGGGGCGGGGTAACCCGCCCAAGGGATCGGGACGCCGCATCCGCGCCGTGGTGATGGTGCCCACGCGCGAACTGGCCATCCAGGTGTGTGAAAGCTTCCTCAAGTACGCCAAGTACGCCACCCTGCGCATCATCGCCGTCTACGGCGGCGTGAACCAGGCGCTGCAGGTGCGCGCGCTGCGCCACGGCGTGGATATTTTGGTCGCCACCCCCGGCCGCATGGTCGACCTGATGGAGCAGGGATTCATCAACCTGGAACGGGTGGAAACCCTCGTGCTGGACGAGGCCGACATGATGTTCGACATGGGCTTCGCGCCCAATTTGAACTTCATCATGGACCGGATGCCCGAGAAGCGGCAGAACCTGCTGTTTTCCGCCACCATGCCGGGCCCCATCGAGCAACTGGCGCGGAAGATCCTCAAGGACCCGGTGCGCATTGAAACCGTGCCCGAACGCACGCCATTGGAGATCATTGATCACCGTGTCTCGCCCGTGCCCCGGGAGGTGAAGGCCGACGCGCTGGAAGCCTACCTGCGGTCGGTGGAAATCGACCGCGCCATCGTCTTCACCCGCACCAAGCACGGCGCCGACCGCGTGGCGCGCATTTTGGTGCGCGCGGGGTTCGCCACCGAGGCGATCCACGGCGACAAGCGGCAGAACATCCGCCAGCGGGCGCTCGGCGACTTCAAGAGCGGGCGGGTGCGGGTGCTGGTGGCCACCGACATCGCCGCGCGCGGGATTGATGTCAGCGGCGTCAGCCATGTGGTGAACTACGACATGCCTCTCGACGCGGAGACCTATGTGCACCGCGTCGGCCGCACCGGCCGCGCCGGCGCCGCGGGCACGGCGCTGTCGCTGTGCGCCCCCGAGGAGCGCAGGCTGCTGGCCGCGGTGGAGAGGCTGATCGGCAAGCGCGTGCCCGTGCTGCCGTTCAAGGGCGCGCGCGAGGCGATGGCGCGCGAGACGGTGGTGGAGACCCGCCGCCCGTTCGAGGAAAGCCGCCTGCCCGGCAAGGGCCGCCGCCCCGCGCGACGGTAGCGCAAATGTAGAGAAGATTTGGGGCTCATAGTCGAGGGGACCCGGCGCCTCACGGCGCTCGGCTCACCCGTTTGTGACATGACCCACTCACTCCGCCTACGGCTTCGTTCGGGGCTCTTGTGGCCCAGAAATGAGGCTTTTCACCGCCGTAAAAATAAGCCACCGCATCGATTCCAATAGTCAAATCAAGCGATTTCCCAAACAAAAAAGACCCGGCGCCTTGAGGCCCCGGGTCTTTTTTTTCGTGCTAGGGAGCCGAGCGCCGTGAGGCGCCGGGTCCGTCCTAAAACCTGATCACTTCCCCGCGGGGACCATGCGGCAGGCGGTGTAGGTCTCGGTCACCGGCACCATGCGGGGCACGCGGCAGACCACTTCCCTGGTGACGGGCTTGCACACCATCACCACGCACTTCTCCTCCACCGTCTCCATCACCGGCTTGCAGCAGGTCACGCGCGCCCTCTCCACCACCGCCTCGCGGTGCATCCGCACATGCTGAACCGTCTGCTGCACCTTCTCGCGGTGGCACTCGTTCACCACCACCGTGCCCGTCTCCATCACCGGGTTGGAAACCCACACCGGCTTCAGGGCGCCCTTGCAGCCGACAGGCTGGCACTCGACATGCCCCCTGTCCACGCAGCGGGTCACCGTCTTCTCCACCGGGGTCACCACCTTCACGCAGCGGGTGACCGTCTTTTCTTCCACCACCGGCTTGCAGACATGGCGCACCACATCCACCTCGCGGGTCTCGGGCACCATGCGGCACACGGTGCGGCGCACAAGGCGCTCTTCCGGAACCCGCTCCATCACCGTCACCACCCGCTTCTCCTCCACCATCTGGCACTTCATCACGGTGCGGGTGGCGGTGTAGTACTCGGGAACCATGGCGCACGGTTCCGGCGGGCAGACAGGTTTCTTGTGGCCGCCGGCCATGGCGGAGGAAGCCAAGGCCACCGCGGCGCCAAAGGCCAAGGCCAAGGTGCGAATCTTCATGATGCGTCTCCTGAAAAAGTTGGGGCGGCCCGGAATTCCGGGAGAGAGCCGGGACGAAGGCCGCCTTTTCCTTGTTTTCAGGTTATGCCGGTCGCGCAGGCAATCAAGACAGCAAAGTTTGCGCCAAAATGGAATTCTGGGGAAACTTTTCCGTCAGTTCACCCGCCGGGCATCCGGACGGGGCGGAACCTTCAGCGGCGGCTTGGGATACGGCTGGATCATCCGCCCCATCACCACGCCCTTCTGACGCACATACAACCCCTCGCCACCCGTGAAAAAGGCATCCACAGGCCCTCCGGGCGGACCGAAGATCACGCCCGAGGCGCGGGCGGTGGGGTCGAACGCGTGAATCTCCTCCGGCAGGCAGGCGAAGATCCGGCCACCGGAATCCACGGCGACAGCGATCACGCCGCTGGCCGTTTGCCCGGGCCTCAGGCGCATGGTGGCGCAGCGGTCGGCGGCGTCGAGGGTGCCGTCGGCATTCACCCGGAACAGCCACAGGTGCTTGCCGCCGGCGTCGCCCACCACCAGGGTGCCCTGGTCGGGGCTGAGCGTCAGGCACGAGGGATCGACCAGGCCGACCACGGTGACGGCCTTGGCGGGCTTGCCCGGGGCCCGGTGCTCGAGCACGCGCCCGGGCGCCTTGCCGGTGATGGCGTAGGTGGCGCCGGCCGGGCCCTTGGCCTCGAGTTGGGGCCCGAGTCGCGATTCCACCTGAGCGCCGGGCGCCGGCTTCCAACCCTCCCCGTCGATGAGGATGGTGGCCAGCGACAGGTCCTGGCCCGCCAGCAAGGCGGCGCAGACCAACGAGATGGCGGATGTCATGGCTGCCTCCGGGTTCAGGGTGTGGTGGTGTCGCGCCACAGCCAGCGGAGCGAGTCGGGCATGATGGCGCCGCCGTGCTTGCCGTTGTGGCCGCCCTCGCCGTAGTCGAAGCGGTAGTCGTACTTCATGAACTTGAGGGCCGCGGCCATCTGCTGGTTGGCCAGGGGCCAGTTGCCGTGGAGGTTGTCGAGGTCGTTGCTGCCCTCCTGCAGGAAGACGCGCAGGGGCTTTTTCTCGGTCTTGCGGATGAGGCAGGGGTAGGCGTCGCCGCCGCGGATGTTGGTGAAGCTGCCGACATGGCTGAGCACCTTGCGGAACATGTCGGGCCGCTCCCAGGCGGCGGTGAAGGCGCAGATGCCGCCGCTGGAGATGCCGCCGATACCGCGCAGTTCGGGATTTTTGGTGAGGGGGATCGTCTTGCCGACCTCGGGGATGATCTCGCTTTCGAGGAAGCGGGCGTACTGGTCGGACAGGGTGTCGTACTCGAAGCTGCGGTTGCTGCGGGCCTTGGCGCCGGGCTGGGTGGCGGGAACGGAGCCCGGATTGAGGAAGATCGCCGCCATGACGGGGACTTCCTTCTTGTGGATGAGGTTGTCGAGCACCACGGGCACGCGGAAGTCGCCCTTCTCGTTCATGTAGCTGCCGCCGTCCTGAAACACCATGAACGGCAGCGGCTTGCCGGGTTCGGCCTGGGCGGGGACATAGGTCCAGCCGTCGCGGACGGTGTCGGGGAACACCTTCGAGGTGTGGGTGAACTTGGAGACCTTGCCCTGGGGCACGCCGGGCTGGCGCTCGGAATCGGGGCCGTGCTTGTAGGGTTCGGCGGCGGTGGCAGCCATGATGGCCAAGGCCAACGCGGCGGAGGAAAGGAGGGCGCGCATGGAGTCTCCGGTTGGGGTGGAGGGCGTGTCAGGCCGAGTTTACCGATCAAACCGGCGGTGTCGAGTGCCGGGGCGGATTCGCGCGAAAACCGTGGGCCTCGGGCGCCCCGAATCCTTGACGAACCGCCCCCCCAGCCTTTATGGTTAGGCCTGCCGGAGGCGCGGCCCTGTCGTCTAGAGGCCTAGGACACGGCCCTTTCAAGGCTGTAACACGGGTTCGAATCCCGTCAGGGTCACCACTCCCCCGCGCCCGCCTTTCGTGGCAACGGCATCCAATCCTTCCCCAGTTCGCGGTATTCGGCGGGATGAAAGTCCCCCTTGTACGCCATGCCGGCGTTCCCCTCGACCAGGTACCCCAGGTACACATGCGGAAGGCCGCGCCTGTTGGCCTCGTCGATCATCCGCAGCACATTCCAGATGCCCGGGGAACGGTCGCGGACCGCCTCGTCGTAGAAAAAATAGATCGCTGAAAGCGCCTGCGGCAACACATCGACATAGCCCACGCCGGCGAGTTTCCCGCCCAGGCGGTACTCCCACTGCTCCACCCGGAACGGTTGATGGACGAAGCTGGCGTGGAATTGGCCGTCGTCGCCGGGAAAATGCCCGGGCCAGCCCTTGCGCTCCGACTGCGCGGCGTGCCAGGAGTCGTAAAGCTCGAGCACCTCGTCGCGGCATTCCGGATCGCTGAAGACCGGTTCCAGCTCGCCGGCGTTCCGGCGGATGACGCGGCGCTGGCTGCGGTTGGGCGCGAAGCGCGCGGCATCGACCCGCACGGTGCGGCAGCGCACGCAACCGGGGCAGGCGGGCCGGAACAGCGTGTGGCCGAAATGGCGCCAGCCCCGCTCCATGAGGAGCTGGTATTCCTCCGCGGAAACGGAGGTGGCGATGATGTACTCGAGGCTCTGAAGGCGGTCGGGAAGGTAGCCGCAGGGCTGAGGCGACTGAATCTGCCTGAGGGAATACCTCATCAGTCGCCTCCCAAAACGGCGGTGCTCAAGAGTGCAGGTTCTCGAGAATCTCGCTCTTCTTCACCAGCCTTTGGCCGCGCGTCTCCTCGATGTGCAGCGCCTTGAGCAGGCGGCGGCGCAGTTCGCTCCGGGTGGTCTCGATGGCCGCGGCGGTGTCGTTGGGCAGCGGGATGTTGCCGCCGGCGCGCCGGTCGTGGCCACCGGCGCGGCCCATCCGGCCCACCACCTTGTGCAGCAGGTCGCCCGCCTGCGCCTCGGCCGCGGTGGCGCGCATCGACAGGATGAGGTTGCGGCCGTGCACCCCGGCGCAGACCGCCCAGTCGACCTCCTCGAAGCGGATGAGGGTGTCGACGATCTCGGCGGCCAGTTCCGGCTGGGGCAGGTCGTCAACCCACGAGATGATGAGCCTGTCGTAGATGAAGGCGTTCTGCAGCGCCTGCAGCAGGCCCCCGAAGTAGTTCTGGGGCAACCGGGCGTTGCGGATGCGCGCCAGCATGTCGCGGTCGGCCAGGGGATAGATGTGGATGAGCGCGGCCTCGTCGGCGGGCCCGGCCTCGCGGGGGTAGCCGGCAAGCTCGGTCTCGATCCCGTACATCATGCCCGTGGCCAGCCGCTCGGTGGGGGCAAGCCCCTGCTCCCTGAGGTAGCTCACCACCAGCGAGCAGGTGGCGCCGAGGGAGTCGCGGACATCGACGAACGGGATGCCTTCAAGGTCGCCGGGGGTGTCGTGGTGGTCGACCACGGCGGTGACGGGGGGCGCTCCGGGAAGGTTGTGCCGGCCCGTGTTCGGCTGGCTGTCCACCATGACAACCGCCTCGTCGTCGCCCCATTCGACATCCTCGATCGCCACGAGGTCGATGTCGAGCAGGTCCACCATGGCCCGGTTCTCGGCGCGCGAAATGGGGCCGTCGCGCGTCAGCCGCGTGGGGATGCCGAGCTTCTCCTCCACCAAAAAGGCCAGCCCCATCATGCTGGCCAGCGCGTCGGGGTCGGCGTGCACATGCGTGACGAAGGTGACGCGGGCGCAGTTCTTGAGCGCGCACAGGAAGCGGTCGGATCGGCGGGCGGCCATCTGCGCGAACATCCAGGCCCGGTCGCGGCGCGGCGGGCCACCATGGCACGCGGCGCCTCCCGGGGAACGGGTCTCACCCGTCCGCCTCGGCCAGGGAGATCACCCTGCGCCATTGTGTCTCGGTCACGGGAACCACGGAAAGCCTCGGCAGGCGGATCAGGTCCCAACCCGCCAGTTCCGCGTCGGCCTTGATCTCGGCCAAAGTCACCGGCCGGCGCAGGGCCTTGCCGGGACGCACCTCCACGGTGGTCTCGCCATCGTCGGTGGCGCCGGGGGGAAGCGCGGGGCCGGACACCACCGTCATGGTGCCCACCACGGCCTTCTCCTTGCCCGTGTGGTACAGGAAAACCATGTCGCCTTGGGCGACAGACTTCAGGTGCTTGCGCGCGAGGGCGTTTTCCACGCCGTCCCACCAAGTGCGGCCATCGGCGACGAGGCGGCGCCAGTCGTAGGACGAGGGTTCTTCTTTGAACAGCCAGTGGCGCATGCCACCCAGACTCATAAGCGGCCCGGGCAGCAAGGCCCCGACCATCAGACCAGCATAATGCCAGACAGGCCAGGTAGGCAAGGGGCTTGGGCCGGGGATGGAGCGTTTGTCTTAAAATTAATTCATTAAACAACTTAAGGAGAATCTGCCCCGTTGGACCACGCCTCAAGCTCGGCCCGCTGGGAGGGGGAAAGGTCGTGCCCGCGGGCCAACGCCGCCAAAGCCGCCTGACGAAGCCTCTTCTGTTCCGCCAAAAGGCGGCGCAGGTCGGCGACCATGGCGCCCATGGCCTCGAACGCCTCAAGCCGCGCCCGGAACTCCAAATACAATCCGGGGCCCGCCTGGTTGTCGGGATCGAGTTCCGCCATGATCCCGGCCTTGCGGGCGGCGGCATCGAACTGGCCCAGGGCCTGGTCGGTGAACCCGCGGCCGGCGAACCAACGCCCCGTGGCCATGCGCAGCTTGATTTCCGCCAGGTAACCGACGGGCCATTTGGGCCTGAGACGCTGGGCCTCGAGGGCGTGGCGAAGGCCCTCCTTGCGGACATCGTCGAGCCAGCCGGAGCGCTGCCAGTCGCGGCCCAGCGCGAAGAGCGTTTCGGCCCGCTCGGCCAGTTGCACGCGCCAGCGGGCCTGCTCGGGGTCGAGCCGCGCCGCGCGCCTGAGCGGGTCGAGGATCTGCGGCCGGCGGATATCGAGTGTTTTGCCATCGAGATTGGCGGGCATGTCGGCCCGGCGGCGCGCCTCGGCGGATTCGCGCCAGGCCAGAAGACCCGGGCCGGTGACGCCGAAGCCACCCAGCACGCAACCGGCGGCGAGCATGGCCAGGGCCACCACGCCCGCCAGCGTGCCGGGAACACCCCGCAGCCAACCCGCCGTGGGAAGCGCCGCCGCCGCCGCCAAGGCCATGGCCAACGCCCCCGGATGGGCCATCGCGGGCAACGCCAGCATCACTAGGCCGCAGGCCGCCAGGGCACCCCGTCCGGCCCACGGTCCCGGGCACCCGATTCGGCCCATCGCCAACGCCATGGCCGCCGCGAGCGAACGCGCCGCGCCCATGGCCAACTCGGCGATGCGATAATCAGGATCGGCCGTGGACAAGCGGGCGAACAGGGCGAACGCGAGGCCCATCTGAACCGCCCACGCCAGCCACGGCGGAGGCGGCACGGCGCCATCGGAGGCCGTGACCTGTTGCCCTTCGGCCTTCCAGCCGCACGCCAGCCAGGCCGCGACAGCCAGCAACACCAAGGCCGCCACGGGCCATCCCAGGGCCAAAAAGGCATGGAACCACGCCGGCGCGGGCAGGTCGGCAGGCAAGCCATGGTTGATGAAAAAGTCGCGGTCCTGCCCGGGGCCCAGCCCCCAGGGGCCGATCGACCATGCGAGATCGCCCAAGGGCCCCATGGCGCGCGGCGACAGGGAAAAGGCCAACGCCACCCCCGCCACGCCCAAGGGCCATCCGTGCCGCCATCCTGCTGCCGCCGCCACCGCGCCCAGCAGGAGCGCCGGCGCCAACCCGCCAGCGGAGGGCACCCCCACGCCGCGCGAAACGGCCCACTCGGCCGCCGCCACAACCCCTTGGGCGAACAGCAGCCTCCAGAGCCAGACACGGCCCTCGGGAGACTCGCGGAACCAACCCATGGCGATCGGCGTGGCCAGGAGCGCCGCCATGGTCATTCCGGCGGAAAGCCCGGCGTGGCGGTATTCGGTGAACATGCCACGCGCCGCGAAACCGGCGGCCAAGGCCAGCAACGCGGCATCGAACCAGGTCAAAAGCGGGGGACGGCGGGCCAGCACCGCCAGCAGGCAGGCCAGCGCCGCGCCCGCCAGCAGCCACGCGTGAAACGGCAGGAACGCCGGGGAATCGCACAGGCCCATGTCGGCGCCGGCGACAAATGGCAGGCCCACCAGCCACGCGACGACCAGGGGCGCGACGCGCGGCGGCATGGCGGGCCGGATCCTTTCTCAGCCGAGCAGGGCGCCCGCGGCCTCCACGGCCCAGGCCTCGTCGGGGAACTTGCCTTCCTTCAGCTTGCTGTAGATCAGCTTATCGCCCACGGTGAGCTCAAAGCACCCCCCGTCGGAGGGGACCAGTTCCAGGGAGCTGATCCTGGTTTTGAACCGGCTCAGGATTTTTCCCGTCAAACTGACGGCCTGAGGCTCGTAATTTCACTTGCTGCAATAGCGCAGGCGCACGCGCATGGGGGAACCTCCCAATAACAGGTGGAAACACCGTTAGTTTAGCACCCTGGCCGTTTGGCCCGGGCCAGGCGGGAGCAGCAGTTGGTTATTGACAGATTGTCAGACAATCTTTCCAATGGAGTTCCTGCCTCCGATACCGCAAGCCCCTCCGAGGGAACACCATGCAAGCCCTGCGCCGCCCCAAGGTTCGCGACCAGGCGGCCGAACACATCAAGCAGTACATCATCCGGCACAAGTTGGCTCCCGGTGATCGCCTCCCGACGGAGACGCACCTGGCCGAGAAACTGGGCATCAGCCGCCCGAGTTTGCGCGAGGCGACCAAGGCCCTGGAATTCCTCGGCATTGTTGAGTCGAAAACGGGTGTCGGGCTGACCGTCGGGCGCATCGACATGGGCCGGGTCACCGGGCACCTTGGGTTTCACTCCGGCCTGCTCGATGTCGATCCGCTGCAACTGATCGACAGCCGCGTGATCGTGGAAACCGGAGTTCTGGCGCATGTGGCCCGGCGCATGAGGGAGGAACCCGGGATTGAGGAGGGCCTGCGGGCGTTGGCCGGCCGGTTCGGGTCGGCCCGCGACCTCCATGAGTTCATCGCGCTCGACATCCAGTTTCACAGGTCGCTTCTGGAGGCCAGCGGCCTCCAGCCGATTGTCGCGTTTGGCGACCTTCTTCATGTGTTTTTCCAGCGGTTCCGCGAGAGCCTGGAACGGGCGGACTGGACAAGGGGCGTCGACAGCCACCTCCGCATTCTGGACCACCTTGCGAAAAACGATCCGGGCTCCGCCTCGGACGAACTCAGGAAGCACATCGAAAGCCACAAGGCGAGGTTGTCATGATCCATGTCATCGCCACCATCGAACTCGCTCCGGGCACGCGCGAGGCGTTCCTGAAGGTGTTCCGCGAGTTGGTCCCGGAAGTGCGGGCCGAGAAGGGGTGCATCGAGTACGGCCCGGCGATCGACTCCCGGACCGATCTTTCCAACCAGGCCAAGTTAGGTCCCGACAAGGTCGTGGTCGTTGAGAAGTGGGAAGACCTCGACGCCCTCAAGGCGCACTCGGTCGCGCCGCACATGCAGGCGTACCGGGTGAAGGTCGTGGACTATGTGCGGGGCGTGCAATTGTTCGTGCTCGATCCCGCTGAATGATTTGACACCCGCCGGAACAACCGCGAGCGCCCTAGCCGCCATGAATGGGGACATCCGCCGCGACAAGGAGCGAATCTGATGGCCGGTCGTTTTTTTCCCGTGGCCCTCGTCGCAGCCCTGTTCTGCTTTGGCTGGGCGTTGGTGGTTGAATCCGGGGGCACGGAACCGGCGCGGGCGCTCCCCGCCGCCGAGCTTAAGCAGACCTTTGAAGGGAAGATCCGGCCGCTATTTGCCAAGGCCTGCGGGAACTGTCACGGGAAGGAACCCAAGGAAAACGGCCTCGACATCACCAGCCATGGCACCATCCAGGCCTTTCTCGACAAGCCCCGGCTTCTGAGCGACATCGCGGAACGGTTGAGGGCCGGCGACATGCCCCCCAAGGAAGCGCCGCAACCAAGCCGGGCCGAGAGGGAGCAACTTCTCAGTTGGATCGACGCGACCCTCGATGCCGAGGCGAGCGCGCGCGCCGGTGACCCCGGCCCCGTGACCCTGCGCCGGTTGACCAACACCGAATACGACAACGCGATCCGCGACCTCACCGGCGTCGACATGCGACCGACACGGGCACGCGAGTTTCCGGCCGACAGCGTGGGTGGCGAGGGATTCGCCAATGTCGGGGACGCGATGCCGGTGTCGCCGGAACTGGTTGAGCGCCTCCACCAAGCGGCCCGCGATGTCGCCGCGCGGGTGGTGCTGCTGCCCTCCGGGTTCCGGTTCTCGCCCTCCACCGAGCGTCCCGACTGGGCCGAGGAGGCGCTCAAGCCGCTTCGCGCCTTCCATGCGCGGCACGCCGGACCCGCCGGAGAACCGCCGCTCGCGGCCCACCTGGCGGCGACCCTGAAACACCGCGCCAGGCTGGCGCGCGACGGCGACGCCGCCATCACCGCGGTGGCCGCCGAGGAGAAACTCAATCGCACTTATCTGGCGGCGCTTTGGAACGGGCTCAATGGCAAGTCCGCGCGGCCAGCGGAAGTGATCGCACAGTCGAAGCAGTGGTACGAGAAAACGGCCCAGATGGAAGCCGAGAGGCAACGGCGGCAGACGGTTCTTCCGTCGGCCAAGAAGGCGATCGAATCTCGCTGGGCTTCGTCGAAGCGTGTGCTCGCGGAATCCAAAGTCGCGGAAGGAGGCTCGGTTCCCTTCGAGCGCAAGGTCTCGGTTCAGCGCGGCGAACTGCTTCTCTTGACTGTGCTGCCGAACGAAAACTACGGAGCCGACAGCACGCTCGTCGAATGGAAGATCCGCGAAACCGCCGGGGATCAGCGAACCTGGAACATTGCCGACCTGGCCTCCAATCTGTTGAAGACGAACCCATCGCCGGACAAGCACGAGGCCCGCTGGAGCTTCCTGGAAACGACCTCCACTCCTGTATTCCTCACCGAACGGCGTGACAGCATTGCAGGGCGCCCCGAACTGAAATCGTGGAGTATCGGTTCCGAACCGTCGGTCTTTGTGAACTCGGCCGCTGAGCCGATACAGGCTTGGACGAAGTTGCCGGCGCGATCATTCTTCGCGCATCCCGGCCAGAAGCGAAATGTGGGGATTGCCTGGACGAGTCCGATCGCTGGCGAGTTGTTGGTCACGGGCCGCGTCGCCGATGCTCACCCGTCTGGCGGCGATGGAGTCTCGTTCGAGCTGTCTCATGTCGCGGCTGCGGATTTGGGACAGGCGCTGGCCGACTTGGGAAGCGCATCAGCGACTCTGCCTGACGCCGGCCTGCCTCCCGACATGCTCACCGTTATCCGGGAGAAGTGGCGTGAGGCCACCACCGATCCGGCTCCGGTGCTGTTGGCGATCAAGGCCATGCAGGACCAGTTGTTCGAGGGCAAATATGGGAAAAATGCGGCCATGGCGGTGGGGAACGGCTTTCCCGCGTGGGAGAACCTGCGTCGCGTGGTCGCCACCGAGCGGGTACAGGGCGCGGCCCGGGAACCGCTTTTCCGAATGGTCGCCTTGCCCGCGCAGCCGGACACATGGGTGATCTGGGATCGCCTGCGGCTGGAGGGCGGCGACGGGCCGCCGCTGGTGTTCGCGGAGCACCCGGAACTGCGGGGAGCCATCGAGCGGGCTTCGGGGCTCAGGTTCGGTCAGCACCCTCGGGGCCGTCCGGTGCCCGCCTCGGCGCTGGTCACGGCGGCCGGTGCCGAAATCGTGATCGACCTGAAAAAACTGCCCGAGAACCTGCTCAAGGCGCTGACGCTGCCCCGGTTCCTCCGCGCCGACGCCAGCCTCGATGAGGCCAGCCCCGAAACGGCATCGGTGCAGGCGTTCCTGATCGCCGCGACGGGCGGCGGCGGCCGATTGGCCGAACCCGTTGCCACGGCGACTCCCGGTGATCCGCGGGCCGCGCAGATCGCCCATCCGCGCGTGGCCAGGGAAAAAGCCCGTCCCGCGGAGGAGTTTCGAGCCCTCTTCCCGCCGGCGGTCCTGTTCCAGCCGATCGTGCCCCGGGACGCGCAGGGGAGCGTCTTCCTGTACCGCCGCGAGGATGAACCGCTGCGCCGGCTGATGCTCGACGATGCCGGGCGCGCGGAGATCGACCGGCTTTGGAGCGAGCTGGAGTTCGTGAGCGAGCAGCCTCTCGCCACCCCCGCCGCCTACGCGGGCCTTGTGCAGTATTACCGCAAGCCGAACGACGGGGCGCGGATCATGTTCTTCTACATTCAGGAGTTTGAAAAGCAAATCAAGCGCGAGGAGGAGGCCCTGCTCGCGGCCAAGGCCGCGGCGGAACCGAGTCACCTCGAGGCCCTGCTCGCGTTCGCCGAGCGCGCGTGGCGCCGTCCCCTTGAGGCCCATGAACGCGGTTTGATCCTCGCCCCGTACCATGCCGCCAGGAAGGAAGGCGCCCAGCACGAGCCGGCCTTCCGCGCGACGCTCGCCCGCGTCCTCTCGTCACCCTGGTTCCTGTACCGGGTCGAACAACCCGCGACGGAAACGCCTTGGCGGCCTGTCTCGGGCGAGGAACTGGCGACTCGACTGAGCTTCTTCTTGTGGGACTCGATCCCCGATCAGGAGCTTCGAGCCAACTCCGCCAGGCTTCAAGACCCCGCGGTGATGGCGGAGCAACTGCGCCGCATGCTGAGGGATGGCCGCATGCGTGGCATGGCCGAGGAATTCGGGGCGCGTTGGCTGGGCGTTCGGGACTTCACCGCCAATCATGGCCGGAGCCTGAAGCACTTCCCCGAGTTCACGCCCGCCCTGAGGGACGCTTTGGCCGAGGAACCGGTCCGGTTCTTCGAGGACATGCTGGTGAACGACCGCCGCGTGGCCGATGTGATCTCCGCCGACGCGGTGGTCGTCAATGACATCCTCGCCAAGCACTACGGCATTCCCGGCGTGACGGGTTCCCATTGGCGGCGCGTCGAGAAGGTTGGCGCCCTCGGAAGGGGCGGTTTCCTGGGTTTCGGAGCGGTGATCGCCAAGCAATCGGCGGCGGCGAGGACCAGCCCGATCAAGCGGGGGGCATGGCTGCTGCAGTTGCTGGGCGAGCGCCTGCCCAATCCGCCCCCGGGCGTGCCGCCCCTGCCGGAGACGCCACCCACCGGTCTCACCGTCCGCGAAATCACCGAGCGGCATCGCCAGAATGCAGGCTGCGCGACCTGCCACAACCGCATCGATCCCTTGGGAATGGCGATGGAGCGGTTTGATGCCATCGGCCGGATGCGGCCGGCCGGCGAGGTGAAGCCCGGCGACACCAAGGGGATCCTTCGCGACGGCACGGAGATCGACGACATCGCCGGCCTGAGAAACTACCTGGCCGGACCGCGCCGCGAGGACCTCCTGAGAACCCTCGCCCGCAAGCTGACGGGTTACGCCCTGGGCCGCTCCGTGATGGCATCGGACCGGAAACTGGTTGACGCGGTGAGCAAGACCATGATCGGCGACGGTCGCTGGTCGGATGCTTTGCTTGTGATCGCCCGAAGCGAGCAGTTCAGGTCCATCAGGACGGCGACCGTGGAAGCCAAGCCATGAAGCTCCAAATCCGACACATCACCCTGGCACTGTTGCTGGCCCCGGCCGCATGGGGCGCCGATGCTCCGCGGAACGAGCCTGGCCCGGGATACGCCGTCGCTTCCCGAGTGGATGAGTTCCTGGGCGACCCGCTGTTCGTTCCCATGCAGGAGCTTTGGAAAAATCGCGGCGGGTGGGGCGGCGTGCTCACGGCGAAGGACGGCACGGTGATCGCGTTCCAGTCGCCCGGTGGCGGCAACTGCAGGCGCAGCCGTGATGGCGGAAAGACCTGGGACCCGGAGATTTTGCTGGCTCCCGACGCGCGGGAAGGCCGCGCCCTGGTGGATGAAACCAAGGGAGATGTTCTTTATGTGAATCCGCCGATGGGCTGGCTTTACCGGAGCCGCGATTCCGGAGCCTCCTGGACCCGCGAGGGCGTGAAGGTGCTGCCCGACGGATTCGGGAACATCCCGAAGACGGAGGGCGTCTCGGCGATGCAGTGCGGCATCACGCTGGCGTTCGGCAAGCACAAGGGGCGGCTGATCATGCCGGCGAGGGTCATGGGGCCGAAAAGTTCCAACGCCGTCGAGTGGCGCCCCTACCACTACAGTACCGCCCTCTACAGCGACGACGGCGGCGCGGTGTGGCAGACCAGCAAGCCCTTCCCGGTGCTGGGGACCGGCGAGGCCGCGTTGGCTGAGCTATCCGATGGCAGGATTCTCTACAACTCGCGCGAGCACATGAGCCGGGGCAACCGCTTCATGGCCCATAGCGAGGACGGCGGGGACCTTTGGATTGGCGCCTACCGCAGTCCGGATCTGCCCGATGGGGCGCGCGGCACCTCCTACGGGCTCATGGGCGGCATGATCCGCCTGCCGGTTCTCGGCCACGACATCCTGCTTTACAGCAACATCGACACCAACGCGGGCACCCTTCCATCCAAGGTGGGCGGATCAATCGCCGCCGGCCGGGAAAAATCAACCGTCTGGGCCAGCTTCGATGGCGGTCGCACATGGCCGGTCAAGCGACTCATTTATGACGGACCCAGCGCCTACTCCAACCTCGGTGTGGGGCGGACCGGAACCCCGAGCCAGGGCAAGATTTACCTGATCTTCGAGGGAGGCCCCAAGGGCAGCCATGCGGCCGTGCAGCTTGTCTCGTTCAACCTGGCATGGCTGCTCAACGGCAGGAACATCCATGACCTGCTGCCGAAACCGGCGGCGAAACCAGTTCAGGCCAAGTGACCCGTTTTTCACAAGGGAGAACCGCCATGTCAGGAAAATCCGATTCATTCCCCAGGCGCTCGATCCTGCGCGGCCTCGGCGTCTCGATGACACTTCCATGGCTCGAATCGTTGTCGTTCGCGGCGGGATCGGGAAGCGGGGCGTCCAAGCGGCCACCGGTGCGCACGCTCGTCACCTTCACGGGCATGGGCTTCCACTCGCGGCACTGGTGGGCCAAGGGAGAGGGGGCGGGCATGGAACTCGGCCCGTGCCTCAAGCCGCTGGAACCATGGAAGGAGCGCCTGCTTTTTATGCGGGGACTCTGGAACGAGAAAGCCAACAACGGCGTCATCCACTGCATGCAAACGGGCAACATGCTCAGCGGCGCGCCGATGTCGAAGACCGAGGTCAAGACGGGCGTCAGCTTCGACCAGGTCATGGCCCAGAAGATCGGCGACCGCACGCGGATTCCGTCTTTGGTTCTGGGTTGCGAGGGACCGATTCCGGGACTTCAGGACGGACACCCGCTCCTTTACAGCTCGCATATTTCCTGGAGCACCGCGGTGTCGCCGACATGGACCGAGACTCGTCCGGCCTTGGCGTTCGACCAGTTATTCCGCACCGACAGGAACAAGGGCGATCGCCGGGTCGTGGATGCGGTCCTCGAGGACGCGAGGTCGCTGCGCCCGAGGTTGTCCCTCTCGGATCGCCAGCGATTCGAGGAGTACCTCGGCAGCGTGCATGAGTTGGAAGGCCGCATCCGGCGCGCCGACAAGGAGCGGGACGCCAACGGCTGGCAACCAACCCTGAAGGCGCCCGACCGCCCGAGGCCGGCCGAGGGGATTCCCGCCGAAATCCCCGAATACTGGCGACTGATGAACGACATCGTGCTGCTTGCCTTCCGCACCGACACAACCCGCATCGCCACCCTCAAGTACTGCAATGACGGCTCCGCGGAAACGCATACGCACTGCGGCGCCAAGGACCAGCACCATCAGATGGCCCACACCCAGCCGCCCGAACTGATCCCGCTCAATCAGTTCTTCATGTCCCAGCTTGCCTACCTCTGCGACCGGATGTCGGAAGTCAAGGAAGGCGATTCGACACTGCTCGACAACACAACGATCATGCACTGCTCGAGCATGCTGCACGGCAACCACGACGCGAGGCAACTGCCGATCGTCCTGCTGGGAGGCGCCGGTGGCAAACTCCGCGGCGGCCGCGTGCTCGACTACCTTGACAAGCCCAACCGCCGCATGTGCAGCCTTTTCCTGCACCTCATGGACTGGGGCGGTCTTCAACTCGACCAGTTCGGCGATTCAAGCGAGCGCCTTCCGGGCGTCTGATGGATTGCTTTCAGGCGCTTTGAGCGCCACCTTTCCATTGGCGCGGGGGCATGACTGATGCTTTTCCCTGGAATCAAGGCTCCGGATCATTGAGCCCGTGGGGTCATGGGCCTTCAGGCCGGGTTTTTGTCGCGCGCATTTTTTTGGTCATGAACTCAATGCCCCTCACTTCGTGAGGGGCTGTTAAGCGATGAAAGAAGCTGGTGATGCTGGTCCGATAATGTGACCCTGGAACCTCAATACTCGTTGCC
>CAWUNZ010000045.1:0-17044 GCA_963923445.1 uncultured bacterium | reverse complement strand
GGGCACCTGATTTCCTTGCACGACGCGATGGTTGCCGGAATCGCCCCTGCCAAGCTGGCCCAATGGATCGCAGGCATCGACCATGAGGAATGGCTGGCTTCCGGTCCGGATGAACCCGGCCCCATGGTGGGCATAGGTCCGGGTTGAAGCCATCGAGCGGTTGCGCGCCGGAATTCCACCGGTTCGAATGACGGGACCCGAGGGAAACCCGCCATGACTGCGTACTTACTGACCTTTCTTGCCTTGGCCGCTCCGCCCGACTGGGTCCTGGAGGGGAAGGCGCAATGGCAACCGCGCGATTCACAGGCCGAGTTCGTTCACCGCGACCGCCTCTGGATTGCCGGTGGATGGTTCCAGTCGTTCGAGGCGCCTCCCCGGGATGTCTGGTCCACGGGCGACGGCAGGGAGTGGAAGCTGGAAAGCCGGCAGACCCCGGTCATTCACACCGACTTGCCGATGAATCTTACTTTCAAGGATCGCATGTGGATGATGGGAGGCTGGCACAATGGCCGATTGCCCGGTCACTCCGCCAGCAACCAGGTCTGGTCTTCCGAGGATGGCTCACAGTGGCGGCAGGAAACAACCAAGGCCCCATGGTCGGCGCGCTTGGCGGGTGGCCTGGTGGAGCACAAGGGCAGGATGTGGGTTCTGGGCGGAACAGAAAATTACTACTTTGGCGATGCCTCCAGCCTGAAAAACGATGTCTGGTCCTCGGTGGACGGCAAGGAATGGAATCTGGAGATGGCGAAGGCTCCATGGTCGGCCCGGGCGTACCACCAGGCGGTGACGCTCAACGGAAGAATTTATGTGCTGGGTGGCGGCAACTATGTGCCTGTTCATGAGGCCAGGAACGATGTCTGGTCCTCGGTGGACGGCAAGGAATGGAAGTTGGAAACCGCGAACGCGCCATGGGCGCCGCGCCTGTGGTTTTCAGCCGCCGTGTACCGGGGGCGCATCTGGGTTTTGGGCGGGTGGTCCAAGGAGAAGAATAACTTCGGCGATGTCTGGCATTCGGCAGATGGCCGTGATTGGCAACGGTTGGAGACCCCCGGTTGCTGGAAGGCCCGGCACGAGCACTCGGCATTCGTGTGGCGCGACAGGCTTTGGGTCGCCGGAGGTCACGCCCAACCGCTTTCGAACGAGGTCTGGTCGTTAAGCTTGCCAACGGACTGGAAGCCCTGACCTTGGCCTGTTCGCAGGGCATGGCCCAGCTTGGGTGGATTCCTCACGGCTTTTTGGGCGTGATGAAGTCTGCGATCCACAGTTGCGATGGCTGGCGTCCGTCGCGATTGCTTGTCCACATGAGTTGCTTGGCGTCGGGGCTGAAGACCGGAAGCACATCGGCTCCGGGGGCGTGGGTGATCCGTTCCTTCGCTCCCGTTTCCACATCCATCCAGTAGAGGTCGTAATTGGGCCTGCCACCGGTGGCGTGGTCAGCGGCGGCGTAGATGATGTGCCGGTTATCGGGGTGCCAGTAGGGCCCCCATTGCACCCAAGCGGTGTCGTCGGTCAGGGCCTTTTCTCCCGTTCCGTCGGTGTTGATCACATAAAGCTGCAACTGGTCCTTGGCCTTGCGGTCGCTGCGGAAAATGACGCGCTTGCCATCGGGAGAGAAAAACGGTCCCCCATTGTAGCAATTCGGGGCCTTGGTGAGTTGCCGCGCGCCGGTGCCGTCAGCGTTCATGATGAACAGTTCGAGGTTGTCCTTGCCGGTGCGGGCTGAGCAGAACACGATCTGCTTGCCGTCGGGCGAGTAACTGCCCTCGGCGTCGTAGCCTGGGGAGTCCGTCAGGCGCTTGAGTGCGGTTCCGTCGGGCGCCGCCTCGAAGATGTCCATCGCGGGGTCGAAGTCCCAGCGGTAGCGGCGGCGAATTCCCTGCTTGCGTTCCTCGTCGCGGGCATCGTACTCGGGCTTGTACTTCGCCTTGGCATCCTGGTCGAGGTGCGACGAGGCGTAGATGATCTTCTTGCCGGCGGGATGGAAGTAGGGGCATGTGGTTTTGCCGACACCGGGACTGACCCGCTGAATGCGGCCTGTGGCCAGATCCATGGTGAAGATTTGGTAAAAGGGGTTCCCCGTGGTCTTTTCCTCGGCTTGGAAGATGATGGTTCGGCCATCGGGAGAAAAGTACCCTTCCCCGGCGCGCACGAAGTCGTGGGTGAGTTGGCGAATGTTGCGCAGGTAGGTTTTTTCCTTGGTTTCCCAGTCTTGGGGTGCCTGGGCGGGGGTAAGCACCAACAATGCGGCGAGCAGCATGGGTTTTTCCTTTCAGGTGGGCATTTCAATATTAGGCGAAATCGGGCGAGTCTCAACTGATTGCAGGATGGGTAATCTGGGTTCCCATTTCCAGATTCGCAAGCGCCATTCCTCCATGGACGGCTGATAAACGAAAGGGCTTGTCGGCCCGGCGTCCGTACTTCCCGATGAAACATGTGCAATCCAACGCAAGGTGGTGGCAGGAGGCCCCCCATGCCCGTGTTCGCGCCCAATCCTGTATTGGAGGGAATGGCCCTTGGCGGCACTTCCCTCTGCTTGGCGTGGGCCGCTTACCACGACTCCAAGTCCATGACGATTCCCAAAATCGTCCCGTTTACCATCCTTGGCCTGGCTTTGCCGTTCCATGTGCTCCGCGGAGCGGCGCTGGCAACTTCTGGTCAATCGGTATGGCTGCTTGGATCGGGAAGCCCGTTGCTTGGCGCCCTTGACGGCATCCTCTTGGCCTTCGCCGGACTTTTCACCGGTTTGTTCCTGTTTTTGCCACTGTGGTTCCTCAAGGCCAGCGGCGGCGGCGATGTGAAGCTGTTCGCGGCGGTTGCCGCGGTTCTTGGCCCCACCCTGTCCGTGCTTTTGCTCATGGCCACCATGCTTGTGGTGGTGGCATGGAATGGGGTCGCCTGGCTGGCGAAGGCCAAGGGTTCGTCGCTGCTTTCCTCGCCCATGGGTTTCGCACCCCCGTTTTTGGTGGCCTTCGTGTTGCTGGCCTGCTGGGTGCATGCCCGCGATCAGCGCCTGACCGCCGCAACAGACCATGTGGCCATGTCGGGGGAACGCCATGCGCGCTAAACCCGATCATTCAGGAAACCGCAGGGGTTTTTTGGCGCTGGAGGCGCTGATCGTCCTGCCGATCGTCGGCTGCTTTTTCCTGGCGTTGTGCTCGGTGGCCGGGCTGGAGATGGCCTGGCAGCAGATGCTCACGGCCAGCCGGGAGGGGGCGCGTGTCGCCGCCCTTGGCGGAACGGCCGACGAGGTTGAGGCGGCCACCCGGCTGTTTCTCGGCGGTGGAACCGTCTCGCAATCCGAAATTCAGGTGTTCATCACCGGCGACGACGGATTCCCCGCTCTTCCCGGACAACCCGTATCCGTGGTGATCAGCATTCCCGCGGCGAGGGTGATGCCCCAGTTCGGGGCGATGATCGGCTTCGCCTTCGGCGAGAACCAGTTGGTGGCGCGCACCACCATGCGCAAGGAGTGACGACATGAGAGCCAGCACGATATTCGCCCTATGCCTGGCGCTTCTGGTTGGCCTGGCCGCGGCCGTGGTGAACCGCGTGGTGAACCAGAAAGCCGCTCCGGTGGCGGAGGCCAAGGCGGCGCCCACCCAAGTTCTGGTGGCCGGGCGGAACATCTTCGCCGGCGACCTGATCCAACCCAACTGGGTGAAGGTGCGCCCGATGCGCCCCGAGGAGGAGGCATCGCTCGGCAAGCAGAAGGACCTGCTGCTTCCCCCGGTGGCCGAGGCGGTTTACCTGCGCGTGGCCCTCGCCAACATGCGCGCCGATGAGCCGATCTTGAAGGACCACCTTCAGGAGTTCGCCAAGCCCGAGGCCCTGAGCAAGCGGTTGCTGCCCAACGCCCGTGCCGTCGGCCTTGCCGTTGCCAAGGACCGCTGCGCCGGCGGCCTGATCCAGGTGGGTGAGTGGGTCGATGTCCTTCTCACCTCGGTCATCGACCACGGCGAGGGTAGCCCGGTTTCCACCCAGACGGCGGTCATTTGCCCCCGGGTGAGGGTGCTGGCGAAGCGTAACCAGTTGTGGCCGGTGTTCCAGCCGATCAACGAGGAAGATGTGCAGTTCACGCTCGAGTTGAACCCTTACCGCGCCTCGTTGATCGAGTTCGCCAAAACCAAGGGGGCGCTGTCGCTCGTGCCCGTTTCAGCGACGGAGCAATCGCGCCTCGAGACCCGCCGCAAGGAGATGGTTGACCAGGGTGCCACGGGGCGGTTGGTTTCCCTTTCGAAGGACGGCGGCGAGGACGCCGAGGAGGAACGCCGGGTGCTGAAGGTGGTGGCCGGGGAATCTTCGGTGGGCCAAGATGACCTGGCTCGCATCTTCTCCCTCAAGCCCATTCCGGTGGAAAAGGATCCCGGATTGGCCATTCAGCAAATCAATGGCACCACAGCCGTGAAGCCCGCGGTGTTCCAAACGGTTTCCTCCTCGCGGGAAGTTCCCAGCAAGGGAGTCAGCGCTGGCCTCGGCTCGGGTGCCGACTTCCGCTTCCGTTCGCCGGACGCCCCGACACCGGGCAAGAGCAAACGCTGATTTTCGCGCGGTTGTGGAATCCTGATTGAGGGGGGGAAGAAGGACAATGATCGGGAGGGGCGAAAAACGGCGCGGCAGCATCGCCCTCCTCGGCTTGGTGGGCCTGATGTTTCTCAGCGTGGTGTTCCTGGCGTTGGTGAACTACTGCTGGGTTTGGCTGATGCGCGTGCAGCTTCAAAACGCCGCCGATGCCGCGTCACTGGCCACCGTGCAGGCTTTCTCGAACGACGCCCTTCTGGTTGGAACGGAACCGGGCTTGTCGGAAAACTTCCTCAAGGCCCGCGACACCGGGGTGGAATACGCGGCTTGGAATCCCTCGCTCGGCCAACCGACGCCATTGGACCCCAACTACGGCAACCTTGTCCCGGGTGAATTGGTGCTCGGGGTGCTCGACACCGCCGCCAAGTCGATCGCGCCCGAGGAGTCCGCCTCCACCAACGCCGCGCGGGTGCTTTTGGAGCATGTCGCCGATAAGCGCGGTCCTGTTGTCACCATTCTCGGCGGCACGGGTATCCTTCCCTATGCCGGGGTGGTTGTGGCCTCGACGGCGTACCTTGACCACAATGTGATCGGCTTCCGCCCCTTGGGCTCGAACCCCATACCCGTCTCCCCGATCGCGCTGCCCGCCACGGGCAACAACCCGTTCGAGGGCGCCACCACCGACAACCTCCGGTTTATTCCCAGCCGCGGCGAGTTCGAAGCTGGCTCCGACGGCCTTCCCGAGATTCCGTTCACGATCAGCGTGGCGCCGGTGGGAAGCCAGGCGGCGGCGTTCCAGACGGGCGTTCGAAACCCTGCGGATGTGCTGCGGACCGGAACCCTTGCCACCGACTTGCAGGCCCTGGGAGGCGAGCTGCGCCTCGACACCCAAAACCGGCTCAGCCTGACTCCGGCCTACCCGATGTCGCGCGAGAACCTCCTCAGGTTGCGCACCGCGTTCGATGAGGTCAGCGACGGCCGGCAAATCGCCTTCGCGGTGATCGACTCCGTCTCCGCCACCGGCTTAACGGTGAAGGGTTGGGTCGCCGCCCGGGTGGTGCGCACCATTCCGGTCAACGACGATTCATTCATTTTCGTGCTTCAACCCACGCTTCAGGTTTTGGGCTCGGCGCTCACCGATTCCGCCCAGGCGGGCGTGAACGGCGGGCTGGTCCCCACCACCACCGTCGGCAAGGTGAGGCTGGTGGAATAGCCATGAAAACCATCGCCAAGGGAGATTCATCCATGGTTCAGGCCAACCCGGTTGACGCCGCGGGGAGGCTCCACCAGGAAGTCCTTCGCGCCCTCGATCTCGGCATGCTGGCGCGGTGGGACCGCGACCGTTTGCGCGATGAGGTCCGCCGCCTGGCCCGTCACCTCGCCGGCGCCTCGGGGACGCGCCTGGACGACGCCGACCGGGAACGCCTCGCCGAGCGGGTGGTTTCCGAAACCTTCGGCCTTGGGCCATTGGATGAATTCATGGGCGACCCGGATGTGAACGACATCCTGGTCAACGGGCATGACGAGATCTGGGTTGACCGCAACGGAGTGTTGTCGCGCTCGGCGCACACCTTCCGCGACGACGCCCACCTGCTGGCAACCATCCAGCGTATCCTCGCCCCCATCGGCCGCCGGGTGGATGAGGCCAGCCCGATGGTGGACGCCCGACTCCCCGACGGGTCGCGCGTGAACGCCCTGCTACCCCCGCTGAGCCTGCAGGGTCCGGTGCTGTCGGTCCGCAGGTTTGGCCGCAGGCTGAGTGGCAAGGGCCTGCTGGGCAATGGCACGCTTCCCCGCGAGGCGCTCGATTTTCTCGCGGCATGCGTCGCCGGTCGGCTCAGCATTCTCATCTCCGGGGGAACGGGTGCTGGAAAAACCACCCTGCTCAACGCCCTTTCCGCGTGGATTCCCCATGGCGAACGGGTTGTCACCATCGAGGACTCGGCCGAGTTGCGCCTGGAGCATCCGCATGTGGTGAGGTTGGAGACCCGTCAGCCCAGCGCCGATGGAAAGGGCGAGGTCACTCCCCGCGACCTGGTCCGCAACAGCCTTCGCATGCGCCCGGACCGCATCCTGCTGGGCGAGGCCCGTGGCGCGGAAGCTTTCGACCTGCTTCAGGCGATGAACACCGGCCATGAGGGCTCACTGGCCACCATCCATGCCAACGACGCCCGCGAGGCGCTGATGCGCCTTGAGATGATGGTGTTGATGACCGGCATCGACCTGCCTTTGAAGTCGATCCGTTCCTACATCACGGCAGCCGTGCGCGTGGTGGTTCACATGGCGCGGTTGCATGGCGGATCCCGCCGTGTTCTGCGGATCTCCGAACTCCGAGGCATCGACGCCTCGGGCGAATACCGACTCGAGCCAGTTTTTGAATTCAGGCAGGAGGGGGTCCGCGACGGCCGGGCCATCGGAAGGTTCCGCGCCACAGGCGACATTCCCGAATGCCTCGACAAGCTGGGCGCCAGCGGCATCGACCTGCCCCGCGAGGCTTTCGCCGCGCGCTGGATGGAAACGCCCGCAGCGGAGGAAACCCGCCATGCTGCCTGACATTCTGGCCTTGCCCGGGGTCGACCCGGCGGTGACGGCCGCCGCGCTTGGCTTGATGCTGGCCTTGCCCGTGAGCCTTCTGGGGGCATGGATCCTGGGCGGCAGGCAGCGAACCGACGAACTGTTCTCCCCCGAGGTCATCGAACGCCTGGCGCGGGAAAGGCGCCAGCCCGACATGGGCCAGCAGGTGAACCAGTCGTTTGATCGCCTGGTCGAGCGGACCGGACTGGAACTGAACTCCCCGGCGGCGATCGGATACATGCTCCTGGCCGGCCTCGGCCTGGCGCTGGTCATCACCCTCGTTCAAGAAGACTGGATCTACGCTCCCGTGGGTTTCTTCGCGGGCATCGCGGGCGTGCTCGCAGGACTGGTGGTGTTGCAATCGCGCTGGCGCGAGTCGATCCGCAGGGAACTGCCCGACGCCCTGCACCTGGCGGCCCGTTCCGTTCGCGCCGGACTCAACCTCGACCAGACGATCGGTGTGCTCGGCGCCCAGGCGCCATCGGCCCTCAGCCGTGAATTCTGTTTGGTGGCGCGTCGCATGAGCCTGGGTGTTCCCATGGACCAAGCCCTTCGACTGAGCGCCCTCAAGGTGCGCGTTCCTGATTTCGACCTGCTGGCCTCGGGCTTGGCCCTGCACCGGCGTGTGGGTGGCGATGTCGCCTCGTTGCTGCTGCGCCTGGCCACCAGCGCCCGCGAACGGCACCTCGCGCGCGGGCAGTTCCGTGCCAGCACGGCCCTTGGACGCACTTCCGCGGCCTTTTTGGCCTTGGGTGGGCCGATCCTCCTCGTCTTGAACAGGTCGTCCCAGCCCGAGGCGTTCGCGCGCTTCGTGGAGAGCCCCACCGGGCAGGGGGCGTTGGCATTGGCGTTGGCGCTTGAATGCGTCGGCCTCGTCTGGATCGCACTGATCCTCCGTCACGAAGACTGAGCGGGAGACAAGCGATGAACTGGATCCTGCAAGACTCCGTGACCTCGACGGTCTTTTGGTTTGCCACGGGCCTGCTGGTGGCGCTTCCGTGCATCCTGCTGATGCTGCGGCGGCGCGCCTCGGCCTCGCTCGACCTCGACGCCGTGCGCGACCCGGCGTTCGTTGACGCGGCCTTGTTCGGCGCCGATCGGCCGATGTTTCTGGGCGCCTTGACATCCGACCTGGCCGGTGAGCCGTTCTTCAAGTCCCCGCCGGAACTCCGGGCCGAGATGCTCCGCGCCGGGCTTTACCATCCGCATGCCGCCACCGAGTACCGCGCCGCGCGCAACCTGCTCACCTTCCTTGGCATGGCGGGGACGATGGCCGTGCTTGCCGTTTCCCCTCCCGCGACCATCCCGTTCCGCATGTTGGCGGGAATGGGGCTGGTGATCATGCTGATGAGCTTGCCCAGGCTCTGGCTGGGCATGGCGATCCGGTCGCATTCCCGTCGTCTGGAAAAGGAAATGCCCCTTGCCTTGGAACTGCTTGCCTTGGGAGGCGCCGCTGGCCAGACCCTTTCCTTTGGCCTGGAACATGCCGCGCGCGAACTGGCAACCACGCACCAGGCGGTGGCGCGCGACCTTGCCATTGTCTCGGCGCAGGCGCGCATGGGCGGACTTTCCATGGCGCTTCAGGCTTGGGCCGAGAGGCAGCCGATACCGGTGGTCCGCAACCTGTGCCAAATCCTCGACCAGGGCCTCAAGCTGGGCAGCGATGTCACCACGAACCTGGTGGACTACGCCTCGGCGCATGGCGCGGAATTGCGGCAGCAGGCTTTGGCCCGCGCCGCGCGCGCCAGTTTCTGGCTCCTTATCCCGTCGGTGTTTTGCCTTTGGGTGGCGGCGATGATCGTGATGGTGGGTCCCACTTACCTTGAGTTCACCCGCGGGCGCGCCGCCACGGCCCGCAACCTGCAGAAGCAGATCCAGTCGGTGGGCGTGGCGAACAAGCAAAGGGCCGCCGCCAACATCGCCGCTCCCTGACATATTCGCCTTCAGCAAGCCTCCAAACAGGCCGCGGGTGTGTTACACTCGCGGCCTTGCGGTTTACGAAAATTGATGAGGATCCTCCCCATGCGCCCAGCAACCATTTTCCTCCTGCCCGCGCTCCTTGTCGGGCTTTCCCTGGTGGCGGCCGAACCGGCCACCGACTGGAAACCACTGTTTGACGGCAAGACGCTCGAGGGATGGACCGCCACCGACTTCTACAAGGCCGGCGAGGTCAAGGTGGCCGATGGCGCCATCCGGATGGAGAAGGGTTCGGAGCGCGCCGGTCCGATGACGGGAGTGACCAGTAACCGCAAGGATCTGCCGAAGATGGATTACGAGATCCGCTACAAGGCTCGCCGGGTGGATGGCCGCGATTTCTTCGCCACCCTCACCTTTCCCGTCGCCGATTCCCACTGCTCGCTGGTCACTGGTGGCTGGGGCGGCACCACCATCGGACTCTCGAGCCTCGACGGCGTCGACGCCTCGGAGAATGACACCAACGGCAACTTCGATTTCGTCGCCAACAAGTGGCACGATTTCCGCATCCGTGTCAGCAAGGAGCGCCTCGAGGCATGGATTGACACCAAAAAGGTCGTGAATGTCGTCACGACCGACAGGCGGATCAGTATTCGCATCGAATGCTACCCTTCACGGCCGTTGGGGTTGTCCACCTACCGCACCACCGGTGATGTGAAGGACATTGCCTGGCGCCCGCTCAATGCCGCCGACCTCGCCGAGATCGCCAAGCTGCCGAAGGAATAGCCCGAGGACTCCCGTCGGATATCCCCCGACGGTTTTAAAAGCCTTGGGAGTCCCGCCATGGCCACACCCCGTGTTCATCACCATCCGGACCTGTGCTATTCACGCGGCACCCAGGTCGTGGTGCTCCAAGACATCACCGATTCACTTGGGAATGTCGCGCATCCAAAGGGATCCGTGGGAGTTGTAACGGGACTGTCAGAAGGTGATGGGAGCGAATATTCGGTCTCTTTTGCCGACGGCAAGGAAGGCCTGCTGCCTCGTGGTGTCGTCACCATGCTGGCTCGCTTCCAAGAGGATGACCAGCATCCCGGGCAGATCGCGATTTTGCGGGAGACATTGAAGCGGAGGGTGATCTTTCGTTGCGTCATTGGTTCCAGGGCCTATGGCCTTGACGGGGAAACATCCGATACCGACCGAAGGGGAGTTTTTCTCGCGCCGACGCGGTTGCTTTGGTCGTTGCAGGGATGCCCGCAAAACCTCGAGGACAACGATAACGAGGAGTTTTATTGGGAAATCGAAAGGTTCCTTGTGCTGGCTCTCAAGGCGAACCCCAATATTCTCGAGTGCCTTCACAGCCCTATCATCGAGCAGGCCACTCCCCTTGGCCGCGAGTTGCTCGACATGAAGGAAGCTTTTCTCTCAAAAATGGCCTACCAGACTTTCAATGGATATATTCTTTCGCAATTTCAAAAGATGGGCGCCTCCATGCGCAACCGTGGCGCCGTGAAATGGAAGCATGTGATGCACCTTCTCCGGCTGTTGATGGCCGGCATCCGACTCATACGCGACGGATACCTTCCAGTGCGCGTTGAGGAGCATCGCGATGAATTGATGGCCGTCAAGCGCGGCGAGATACCCTGGGAGCAAACCGAGCGATGGAGGCTTTCGCTGCATGCCGAATTCGACCGGGCCCTGAAATTATCCCCGCTGCCTGATCGCCCTGATTACGAACGAGCCAACCAGTTTCTGCTGAAGGCCAGGGAACTGGCCCTTGGGGAGGCTTTGCCATGAACATCGATCCCAGACTTTTCCGACAGGTGGAGCAACATCCTTACCCACTTTTATTCGCCACGATCAGTGGAGCGCACCTTTACGGATTCCCATCCCCGGATTCGGACTTCGACCTGAGGGGCATTCACCTGCTCCCGCTTCGGGAGATCGTGGGCTTGCAAACAGGGATGGAAACCGTCGAGAAATCCGGTATCCACGACGGGCTTGAGATCGACCTTGTCACGCACGATGTCCGCAAGTTTTTCAGCCTGATGCTCCGAAAAAATGGCTATGTTCTCGAGCAGTTGCTTTCGCCGTTGGTAGTGTTTTCCACCCCCGCGCATCAGGAACTCAAGGCCCTTGCCCCGGCCTGCGTCACCCGTCACCATGCCCACCATTACCTGGGATTCTCCGAAACCCAGTGGAAGCTGTTTCTCAAGGAGGATCCTCCCCGGGTCAAGCCGCTGCTGTACGTCTATAGGGTGTTGCTTACCGGCATCCACCTGATGCGAACGGGGCGGATCGAGGCCAACCTGAATATTCTCAATGACGAGGCGAAACTGCCCTATGTGCCGGATCTCGTGGCGCGGAAAACCGGTGGACCAGAAAAGGGAACCCTGACCGCGACGGACCTGGAATTCCACCGTAGGGAATACGAGAAACTGAGGGCGGAATTGGAACAAGCCTCAGCGGATAGCCGGTTGCCCGAGTCCCCCACGGCACAAGACGCGCTGCACGACCTGCTGGTCAGAATCAGGCTCGGATGAGGCCCGCGGACCGACTGCCCCTCACCAGTGCATCACGAAGCCACCATCCACATTGATGGTCTGGCCCGTCACATGCGCCGCGCGCGCCGAGGACAGGAAGACGATCATGTCGGCAATGGCCTCGGGGGTCTGCCAACGGCCCAAGGGCACCATGGCGCGGATCTTCCTTCGCGCCCATTCCTCATAATCCAGTCGCTGATCGGCGGGAGCCTGGTCATGCCAGGCTTGCCACACCGACTCGTTGAGCGGCGTTCGCACCATTCCAGGGCAAACGGTGTTGACCCGGATGCCGCGGGGTGCCAAATCCTTGGCCAGGCACTGGGCAAAGTTGATGTTCGCCGCCTTGGAGGCGCTGTAGGGCGGGTCGGTCTGCGAACCGATCTGCCCGGCAACCGATGCCACGAACACCACCGTTCCATCACCAGCCAGGCTCGGAATCACGCCATGCGCCACGCGCGCCGTGCCCATCACATTCACCTCAAGCACCCGGGCCCAGTCATCGGCCCGCAGGTTCGTGAACGGGAAGCCATGCTTGCCTGATCCGACCGCCGCGGCGTGCACGAGGTGATGAATACGGTCAAAAAGCTCAATAGTCGCCCGCGTGGCCCGCAGGACCGAGTCCTCAGATGTGACATTCACTTCAATTCCCAAGGCCCGGGCGCCGGTTTCATCCGCCAACTGTCGGGCTGCTTCCCTGACATTCGGGCGGATGTCCCAAAGGGCGACCGCCGCGCCTTCCCGGGCGAAGGCTCGGGCCGAGGCCAGGCCGATGCCGCTGGCCCCACCGGTGACCACCGCCACGCGCCCCCGCAGTTCCAGGTCCATGCTGGCCTCCTAGCGGGTCGGGTTCATCCAAGTGATGTAAAGCTGCAGCACCGTGGCGATGGAAACCCATGTCAGGTAGGGCAACTGGGCCAGGGCCACCCAGCGGTGATGCGGCCAGATGGCGATGACCATCCAGATGATGGTGACCCAGACCACCAGGATGTCCGCGGCGGCCAGGGGCATGTTGCGAAGCCCGAACTGGATGGGGGTGAAGGCGATGTTCGCGGCCAGGTTGATGGCGAAGGGCAGGGCGCACCACCAGGGAACCGCGCCGGCCCAGGCCCGCTGGAAAACGAAGCCGAAGGTGACAATGATCACTGGATAAAGAATTTGCCAAATGGTTCCAATGGTTCGCGGCGCCGGGGTCCAGGACGGTTTTTCCAGCGAGTTGTACCAGGTCAGCCAGTCCATGCTTCTTTCCTTCGGGCTCGGGAAGGCGCCTACTGGATGAAAAGAAACTTTTTCGTGTTCAATAGTGAATGAATCAGGTCGGATAGGTCAGCCTTGCCGTTACCCGAGGCTTCCACCCAGACGCGCCTTTCCTCATCGGTCGGGTGGCGGGAGAGGAGCGCCAGAAACGCCGCGTCGGCCTGGTCCGAGGAGGAGCGAATGAAGCGCATCAGCGGCGAGTGGCGGGCGAGAGGTCCGGCCTTCGCCGCCATGTCTCCGTTCATCAGGGCCAGGGCCTGCGGGATGGAAGGCGTGGTGTTGCCGTTCTCGACGAAATCCCGGTCGCTTTGGCCCATGGTCCGCAGGAAGTGGCCACGGGGAGCGGGGCTATCGAGTTCCGAGGCCCGCTTCCATTCCACCGCCGCCAGGCGACAATGCTCGGCGAACGCTTCAAATTCAGCCGACGGCACACCCAGGCGGTCGGCCAAGGCGCGATGGTGTTTATCCGCTGCCTGTTTCGCTTCCCTCATGCCTTCCATTGAGAGCGGCGCGGGCCCGTATCCCTTCAGGTGCATGCTCCGCCAGGTCTCAACCGACAAAACCGCGGGGTTGGGATTCTTCTTGTAAAGTTCGTCCGCCACCGGCCTGGCATCGGGGCCGTTTCGCACCTTGGCGAGATTCGCCAGGACAGGCATGAGAAAATCGCGGACCATGGCCTCGCCCCGCTCGCGGCGCAATTCGTTCTCGCGGCGACGAAGCTTCAATTCAGCGTCCTTGTCTCCCTGCCTCTTCACGGAGATCAGCTCGTTTTTCACTTCCCTGTCGCGTCGTTCCCAATCCTTCTCCGCCTCCAGCCGGGCGTAGGCCATCTCAAGGAGCTTGTTGCCGTCAAATGCCGAGTACGCATCGAAAACCATGCGCGAGACCGCGACCCGGCGATCGTCGGAACGCTCCCTGTCCCTGTCCGGCTCGTCAGGCTCGGGGTTGGCCAGCGCGACAAGCGAGTCCCAGACCTGCTCGGCGGTCATCCTGCGGAGCAGCGGTCCCTGAAAATGGTGGATGGTTCCGGGGGTATATTCACCCGGAACGACTTCCGCCTGGTAGGCCCGCGTGCCGGCGAGCGCCGCGAGGAAAGCCCGGGTGTCGTACTTGAGGTCCACCATGAGCTTGACGAGGTGCTTTTCAAGCTCGGGAATCATCGCGGTGCTGGTGGGCCGAATGTCGTCGAGCGGTTCGGTGAGCGCCAGGCCGAACATCTTGCGCCAAAGGCGGTTGACAATCACCCGCGTGAAGGCCGGGTTTTCCGGAGACGCGACCCAGCGCCCGAAGGCCGCCGCCTTGTCCTCGCCGGGGGCCAATGAAACGGCCGGGCCGAAGATTGTCGCGGGCGCCATCACTTCGCCCGGCTTGCCGTCGGCATGCTTGAAGTCGTTAGGAAGCTTGAGAACGGCCTCCCGGCGCTCAAGCCCGACGGGGCTGAGCAACTGCCCCACGCACGACTTGATGATGCCGACGATCTTCCGGTATTCCATCGCCTCGAGCCGTTCCTTTTTCCGCTGTTCAGCGGCTTTTCCACCGTCGGTGGAGGCGGCTTTCTCGCGCTTGAAATCGTCCAGGATCTCCTGCTCGCGCGCGCGGATGGCGTCACGCGCGCCGCCGAACGCCTCGTTGACGGCGCGGTTGCCGTAGGTGAACGCCGCCAGCTTGTAGAACTCGGTCTGCTTCCACTTGTCGAACGGGTGGTCGTGGCATTGGGCGCACTCGATCCGGGTCCCGAGAAACACCCTTGTGGTGAGGGCCATGTTGTCGAGGGGCATCTCCGGGTCGCGCAGGTAGTAGCCGACGGCGCCGTCGTCCCAGGCCTGGCCCTTGGCGGATAGCAATTCGCGCGCGAACCGGTCGTAGGGCTTGTTCGCCCGCAGGCTTTCGCGGATATGGCGCCTGTAGGCGGCGGGGACCACATTCGCCGTGTTCACGAAATGGGATTTCAGCCTCAGGATGTCGGCCCAGAAATTCTGGAAGTGGGAGGCGTGACCCTCATCGTTCAGCAGGCTGGATACCAACGCGCGCCGCTTTTCCGGGCTTCGCGATTCCAGGAACGCGCGCGTCTCCAGCGGGGCGGGTATCCTGCCGACGAGGTCGAGGTACACCCTCCGCAGGAACACCCCGTCCGGCACCGGCGGAAGGGGGACGACTCCGGCGGACTTCCAATGGGCCTCCATGATGGAGTCGATCATCGCCGACGGGTTCGACAGCCCCGGCGACTGGGCCGGGGCCGACAACATGGCGACAAAAAAGAGTGTGATCATCATAGGTTCGAGGTGTCGATTGTTTCAGGAAAAGAGCGCCTTAAGCGGCTGACCCTTGTCGGCGAGCTTGAACGGCCTTTTTTCCGGCGAGTGCACGACCCTATCCAGCGGCAACCCCAGGGCGTGGCCCAGCGAGGCGTTGAAGTCTTGGACGGAGGTCTCGTCACGGGTGACCGTTTCACCGCGCTTGTCGGTTTCACCGTGGACATGGCCGCCCCTCACCCCGCCGCCGAACAGCGCCGCCGAGAAGGCGTTGGGATAATGGTCGCGGCCAAGCGCCGTGTTGATCTTCGGCGACCGGCCGAATTCCGTGGCCACGACGACGAGTGTTTCGCCAAGCATTCCGCGGTCGCGAAGGTCGGCGACAAGCGCTGCCAAACCCCGATCAAGCTTGTCGCACAAGTCGGGAGTGGCGGTGAAGTTGTTCGAATGGGTGTCCCAGCCGTGCAGGCTCACCTCGACAAACCGGACCCCGCGCTCGACCAGCCTGCGGGCCAGAAGGCAGCCTTGTCCGAACGGGTCGCGACCATAAGTGTCGCGCGCGGCGTCCTTCTCCTCGGCAAGGTTGAAGGCGGCGGTGTCCTTGCTGGCCATCATCCGCGCGGCGCCATCGTAGGCGCTGGCGTGCGCGAGCACATTCCGCTGGCCGCCGAAAGCCTTCACGAAATCGGCGTCGATTCCCGAGGCCAGCGACAACCTGCCGGCATGTTTCGCCTCGGTCAATCCCTCGGCGCGGCGGATGTCACGGAGGCCGTTTTCAGGGTTGTTGACAAACAGCGGCGCGTGTTCCGGTGGAAAGAATCCGGCACCTGGATGCCGGCTGGCATTGCCCACATAAACCGAGGCGGGCAAGGCCGGATTCCCCGGGCCTTGGAAATGGGAAAGCCAGGCCCCCAGGGAGGGATGGTTGATCGTGCCCCGCATCTGGTAGCTGGTATGCATGAAATAATTGCCCTGCTCGTGCGCCCCTTGGGTTGAGGTCAGCGAGCGGACAATGGTGCCGTGCCGCATGATCCGGGCCACGCGCGGAAGGTATTCGCCAAGCCTGATGCCCTCGGCGTCTGTCTGGATCGTACGGGTGGGACCGGCGACATCACCCTGCTTGGGGTCCCATGAGTCGACATGGCTCATGCCGCCGTCCATGTACAGGTAGATAAGGTTCCGGGCCCCTTTTTTTCCGGAAGGTTGCCGCCGGTCATCGGCCCTGATCCATTCCGGCAGGAAGGAGACCCCCAAAAGGGAACCCGCGGCGGCTTTCATGAACCGGCGCCTGCCCTGTTCGTCAATTTGTGTCAACCTGCTGCCCATTGGATCAGTCCGTTTCAATTGAACCGCTGCGCGGTCGCGCGGGTGTTCAAACCAACTTCGCATCAAGCCCTGTGCCGCTGCATACCCCGCTCAATTCAAATTAACTTGTGAAAACAAGCCTTTCAAACACCCTCGGGGGAACCCAGCGTCTGTCCCAAACAATTGTGATTCAACTACCAGAAATGATCTGGGGAAAACCTGCCCCAATCCATTGGTTCAATCGCATTTGATTAAGGCTCTGACTTCCTGATTTCCAAGCGGCGATGGCCATTAGAAACCCAAACTTTGGATATCGCCAAGAAGAAAACGGCAATTCAGTATACATGAATTGTCGCCTTGTTAGCTCTAATGCAACCGAATCAATGTTGGTATTTCGCAAACAACAATCGCGAATGGAGTTTTGATGGGTATTTAGGGCAAAAATGGCATGAAACAAATGCTCTCCAGACATATAATCGGGAAATTATTTAATTTTCTGATTTCTGTATCCGAGATATAGATGCGCAAGTCATCTCAGAATGATTTCTCGTGGGCGAAAACAAGTCGAATAAAATCAACTAAATGTGTTATTGGAATTTTTGCGGCTGAAGGTCACCTGATTTCCAGTAATGACTGTGGGTTTTTTGAGTTGGGTCGGAATTGTGCCGAGTATCTGGTTGAAGG
>CAWUNZ010000044.1:0-17375 GCA_963923445.1 uncultured bacterium | reverse complement strand
CAGGGGCGCAACTGACCAGGGCTGGGAACACGCTCAGGAGGAGTGCTGACTGAGACACCAGGGGCTGAAATCGGGCCCGCGCCAACGCCGCCGGGTAGTAAGGGAGGCCCTCCGGTTTGAGCCGACGCCTGACTGATGATGGAAGCCGCCAGCAATAATCGCAATCCGAGGCGGATAGGCCCCGGGGCGATTCTGCTGGTCGATTTTGGCCCGCTTCGTTCCATGTGCCGGTCCTGTTGGTCCGTGCCTCGGGAATTCCCAAGGAGGGATGGCCAATTAGGCTTGCGATTCATTCAAGTCAAGCGAACCTCATGACCGATCGGGGAAGTCCAGCCCCTTGTACGGAACCGCCCGGCTGAGAAGATGGGGTCTTCTCGCTTCAGACTCATCGCAAAAATGGGCGGTTGACACCATGTCTCAGGGAAAAACAGCTTTGGTGACAGGCGCAACGGGGTGCGTCGGCAGCCATGTTGTGGACGCGCTGTGCCAGCTGGGATGGCAGGTGCGCGCCATGGCCCGGTCCTCGGTCCATTCCCCGCCGTGGAACCCCGGTCCGAGGGTGGAAGTGGTTCCCGGAGAACTGACGGATGCCCATGCTTTAAAAGAGGCAGCCCAGGGGGTTCAGGCCGTATTCCACTGCGCGGCTAAAGTTGGCGATTGGGGAGATGTCGAAGAATACCGACAAGCCAATGTGGGTGGCACTCGACACCTGCTTGAGGCTGTGAGCGGAGCTAACCTACAACGATTTGTTCATTTTAGCAGCCTCGGCATTTATGAGGCGCGAGACCACTATCAGACAGACGAAACAACGCCTCCGCCAGACAGACATATCGATGGATACACACAGTCCAAAGTGGAGTCCGAGAAGCTGGCACTTGGCTTTGCCAAGGAAGGCAAGGTTCCCGTGACGGTTCTCAGGCCAGGGTTCATTTATGGACCGCGCGACCGCACCGTCCTTCCGAAACTGGTGGAAAACCTGAAGGCCCGACGGCTGAAATACCTGGGTTCCGGCAATCAGGCGATGAATTGCGTCTTTGTGCGGAATTTGGTGGATGCGGCGATGCTGGCTTTCCATAACTCCGCCGCGGTGGGTGAGGCTTTCAACATCACCGATGGCGAAAAGGTCGGCAAGAAACGATTTATTGAGGCGGTGGCAGACGGATTCGGCGTGCCAAGGCCCGGTTGGTTCAAGGTTCCCATGTGGTTGGCAAAGCCTTTGGCCTCTTGGATGGAGTCCGGGGCGCGGAAACGCGGCGACAAGGAACCTCCGCTGCTCACACAAGCCCGGGTCAAGTTCCTAGGATTGAATCTCGATTTCAGCATCGCCAAGGCCCGTCAGGTCATCGGCTACAACCCGCGCTTCACATTCGATGCCGGCATGCGTGAAACGGTGGCCTGGTACCAAAACTCCCGGTAAGACATCATTTCCAACAGTGGCACGAAGGGAGACTCCGGATATGGACCTGCGCGGAAAAAAAATCGCCATCCTTGTTGAAAACCAGTACCAGGAACTTGAGGTGTGGTATCCCCATTACCGCCTGAAGGAAGCCGGGGCCACCTCGATCCTTGTTGGACCCGAGGCTGGCAAATCCTATCCCAGCAAACTGGGTTATCCCGCTGTGGCCGAAAAGAGCATTCATCAGGTCACAGCCGATGAATTCGACGGTGCCGTGTTGCCCGGCGGCTTCGCTCCCGATTTTCTCCGCCGGACCCCGGCGATGGTTGCCTTCGTTCAGAAACTCCACGACCAAGGCAAGGTTCTGGCTGCCATCTGCCACGGTCCTTGGATGCTTTGCTCGACTTCCGCTCTTCGTGGCGGTCGAAAGGCCACCTGCTTCTTCGCCATCAAGGATGATGTCATCAATGCCGGCGCCGCCTATTCCGACGCCGAGGTGATTCGTGACGGTAACATCATCACCAGCCGCAAACCGGATGACTTGCCCGCCTTCATGCGGGAAATGATGTCCGCCTTGGCGGAACGGTAAATGATGTCTGCATTTGATAGGCTCGTTCGCGAGTTTCGGTTTTGAAAGATTGCCATGATGGGCCACCGACTTCAAAAAAACAGATGACTTGGCCCTCCCACATCAGGCGAAAATGAAAGGGCTGATTTGCCCACGAGGAGAAACCGAGATGGCGCCGAACCACTCCCCCCGTTTTCTCAAGATTGTGAACGAGGCGCGGGCGCGCGTGACCGAGTGCACGGTCGATGAGGTGCAAGCCCGCATGAACCGAGGCGAGCGATTCACGATCGTGGATGTGCGCGAGGAAAGTGAATTTGCTCGCGACCACATTCCCGGCGCAGTCCACTTAGGCAAGGGAATCATCGAGCGGGACATCGAGCAACGATTTCCGGACACGGAAACCGAACTGGTCCTTTATTGCGGAGGAGGCTACCGCTCGGCGCTGGCGGCGGAAAACCTGGGCCGCATGGGATACACCAAGGTGATTTCCATGGACGGCGGGTATCGGGGCTGGAAGGAAAAAGGCCTTCCACTTTCCACTTCCTGAGGCGTCCCATGGGCCAATCACTGGCTCCGATTGTCGCTCACCATGCCGGTGCTATGGCCCGCCGGCTTGCCATGCTGGCCGCGTTGGCCCACTTGGCCGGATCTGCCCCCCCGCAATCGCTTTCAAGCCTGCTGCTCGTGGGCGCGGGTCTCGTGGGAGGCCGATTCACGGCCATGGCATGGCGGATTGCGAATCCAGGCGCCTTTCTCATCCCAGGTTTGCTCGCCCTCATATTGGCCATGACCGCGTCATGGCCGATTGAGGCCTCACCGCCATGGCTTCAAGGCCGTTTCTTACTGTTGGCCTTCGGCTGCGAGATGGCCAACGCCCTGATCGATCCTCGGCGTCGAGGCATGATGCATGCCGCTGGCCTCCCGTTTGGACCAGTCGCGGCAAAGCTTTTTCTGGTCGAGTTGGTATTGGGAATTTCCCTGGTTCTGACCGGATTGGAAGCCGGAATGGAAAGCGCCCTTGGCGGGTGGCAAGTGGCGGCAATTGTTCTCGTTTCATTTGTGGCGGACGGAATCGGCTGCCTGTGGCCCGGGCCGATTTCCCTCATTCATTCGGAAGCCGTCCCTTGGCCTGATGCCGATGAAAAACGCTCGGTCGTTTGGGCGGCGCTTGCCTCTGGAATTGCCGTCGCGGCCAAGCTGGTGCTCACGCACCAGGGCATGCAACTTCACCCCGACTGGGCGGACCTGTGGCCGGTGGTGGCGGGAATCGTGGCGGGGGCGATCCTTCCAGCGGTCTTTTGCTCGCCTCCCAGGCAGGAAGGTTGGTTCCCCATCGCGGGAATCACGGGTTTGGCGGGCTTCGCCATCCTCGGTATCGTGGGACACCTTTGCTGGGGATCCCGCCTTGTTTTCAGCATGGCGGTGGGCATGGCGATTGCCGCGGCAAGGTCGACGGCCATGCCCCGGGGAAAGGTGCATCCCCTGCCGCGCCTCCTCCGGCTTGGCGGCCCCTTCGTCATCGCCATCGCCATCACCATCATGATGGATGCCGTTCCCCCAACCGTGGCGCCCATCGCCGCCGTGATTCTGCTGGCGGTGTTGACGGCGGCGAGCGCGTGGTATTTAAAGCGATCTTTTATTGAGCTTGTTATCGAGATCGGCCTCACACCCGTCTATCGGATCGAGGCCGTCGGACCAGGGCTCTCCGGACTCCCGGAGGGCGAGCCTGTCCTTCTGATCGCCAATCACACCGCTTACGCCGATCCTTTTTGGCTCGGCTCGATCGTCCGCCGACGCTTCTACCCGATGATGACAAGCACCTTTTACGACCTGCCCGTGATCTCATTTTTGATGCGCGATGTGGTGGGAGCCATTCGGGTTCCCGCCGTATCCCACCGCAAGGATGCCCCCGAACTGAGGGAGGCCGCGCGCCTGCTGGAAGATTCCAGGTGCGTTCTTGTGTTCCCCGAGGGCACCCTCCGCAAGGTTCCCGAACCGGTCATGCGGCGTTTCGGGCGCGGCGTCGTGAAACTGTTGGCCGAGCACCCACACACATGGGTCGTGCCCGCATGGATCGAGGGGGCCTGGGGCAGCTACTTCTCGGAAGCGGGGGGGCGGCCCATGACGGGAAAATCCATGGATTTCTGGCGCTCCATTCGGATCGGCATCGGGGAACCAAGGCGCATGGATCCCGAATTGCTGGCAAACCACCTCAAGGCGCGCGTCGCCCTCCAACAGGCGGTGTACGACTGCCGGGGGATTTTGGGCCTTGATGTCCCTACCGCGCCACCAGTGTTCGAAAATCAGGCAGATGACCCCGCATGACGCCGCAAGGCTTCCCGCAATTCGGCCGGACTGGCGGTTCCGGTGACACCAATCTGCGCCACGGTGATCGAGGCCACGAGGCAACCGAACGCCGCGGCCTCAAGCGGTTTGGCTCCCGCCGCCATGGCCAATAGCAATCCGGCGGAAGTGCTGTCTCCCGCTCCCACCGGGTCCGTCGGCCCGGACACTGGGAACGCCGGCACGCGCTCAAGGGCGCCGTCGGGCCAGGCAACAATCATCCCATCTTTCCCAACGGTCAGATAAACCGGTTTTCCCATGGCTCGGGCCAATTCGCCGGCCACGGCATCAGGCTCCTTGGGAGCCGGGATTCCGAGCTTTTGCAACGCGGCCCGGCACTCGGCCCAATTCGGCTTCAGCGCCACCCCTGAAAGAAGGTGCAACAGTTCCCGGCTGTCCCCAAGCATGAAAAGGCCGGGTTTGGCTTGCGACCACGCCGCAATATTGCGCCGCATGGTGGCTGTCACCACCCCGCAATCCGCTTCACTGACTTGGTCGAGCACCAACAGGGCATCCAATTCATCCAACGCGGCGCTGACCCGCCCGGAAATTGCCTCGATGACATCGGGAGGAGTCGGCCGGCGGTTCTTGATGTCCAAGCGATGGTCCTCCACCGCTGGCTGGGAGGAATGGTGGTGCATCGGCTTGGTGTAGGTCGGCGTGCGCCTTTCCGGGCAAGGCACCAATCCGGAAAGATCCACCCCGGGGGTGGCCTTCAACGCCGTTCGCAACTCATATCCTTCGCCGTCATCGCCGGCGAAGGCGAAGGGGATGATGCGACCAACCCCCAGGCTGGCAAGGTTGGCGACCACCGTGCCCGCCGCGCCGGGATGCGACCGCACCCGCGCGACTTGATATGCCGTCAGGCCCGTTTCCACGGATGGCTCGTCGAGGGACCTGTCGATTTCCAGGTAGCGGTCCAGGAACATGTCGCCAAGGACGCCAACCGAGGCCCTTGGTGCCGATCCGAGGATCCGCTCCAAGGCGTCGGCCGAAAGGATTCCACTCATGCCCGTGCCCGCCCGGAAAGGTTTCTTGCGGCGTGACGCAACTGGGGAACCGTGTCCCGATGGTCCCCCTGAATGTAATGGCTCTCGCCGCCATCGGCGACTGTGCGGACAAGAATGGTCTTCCAAGGGCGGTAATAATAGCGCGGGTCGGACTTCGGGGCCTGCGCCTTCCAGTCGTTGCCAAGCGGTAGCAGGTCAAAAACCCCGGTGGTGAAATCGGTGATGCGCTTTCCCTCCTGGTGAGCCACATTCCTGGCCATGGCGAGGGCCTTCAGGTAAACCTCGGGCCCCATCACGGCACTGCCGAGGCTCATGAGCACGCCTCCCTCGAGGGATCTGACCACTTCGGCGAAGACAAGAAAATCGCGGTGGCTCGCCTGTCCGATGGCGGCGCCGTCGCAATTCGGATGCTCGTGGATGATGTCGTATCCGATGCCGACATGAACCGTGACGGGTACCCGACGCTTGTAGGCCTGGGCCAAAAGGGAGATGTCCTTGTGGGGAAAATCCCCCTCCAGGATCGCCCTGCCGATCGATTCCCCAAGCCCCAGGCCCTCCCGGACACCTTCGGCGATCACATCATTCATCCGCCCCGTTTCGCGCCAAAGGCCGAACTCACCGGTCGAAATGTAACGGGCCACGCTTTCGGTGCTGGCCCCGATCAGGGCGAACTCCCAATCATGAATTGGCCCGGCGCCGTTAAGAGCGATCGCGGAGACCAACCCCATGTCCATCAGGTCGATCAAATGACGGACAACACCGGCGCGCAAAACATGGGCACCCATCATCCAGATGCGGGCCGCGCCTTTATCTCTGGCCTTGAGCAACCGCCCGGCCAATATTTCGACTGCCGGATCGGGGGCGGTCAGGGGCACATGTTCCAGTGACAACACCTGGGATAAATCGAGGTCATGAACCCGTTCGCCCAGCGGGCGGGTCCTCAGGCGGGAACGGTCGAACAGCGGATAAGTCATGACTGAATCCTTGATCACGGGCTGGACTCATGCTAGACCAGTGCGTGGAAATCGTCCGGACACTCCTCGGAACCAGGACGAATCCCGTAGCGTCTGATCGTCAGGTGCTCCCGCCAAACAGTGACATCGCACGGATCTTCCCATGACACAGGAAAGCAACCCGGTTGAGGCCCTCAAGGTGCTTGGGTCCAAATGCCAGCACCTTAGGAATGAAATCGCCAAGGTGGTGATCGGTCAGGACGCCGTCATCGAGCAGTTGCTTTGGGCCTTGCTTGCGCGTGGCCACGCCCTGCTGGTCGGTGTTCCCGGCCTTGCGAAGACCTTGATGGTATCCACCCTTTCCAAGGCCCTGCACCTTTCCTACAAGCGCATCCAGTTCACCCCGGACCTGATGCCCACCGACATCACGGGCAGCGAGGTGATCCAGGACGACCCCGTCTCCCGCCAGCGGGTTTTCAAGTTCATGCCCGGCCCGATTTTCGCGAACATGCTCCTTGCGGATGAAATCAACCGCACTCCGCCCAAGACGCAGGCGGCGCTCCTCGAGGCCATGCAGGAACGCAAGGTGACCATCGGCGGCGTTGACCACGGACTTCCCAGTCCGTTCTTCGTCCTGGCGACGCAAAACCCGATCGAACAGGAAGGAACCTACCCGCTCCCCGAGGCGCAGCTTGACCGATTTCTTGTCTATATCAGGGTCGAGTATCCTTCCGACGCGGAAGAGAACGAGATCATGGTGCGGTCGGGACAAAAAATGCCGGAAATCAGCCCGATCCTTTCGGGTAGCGACTTGGAAAACCTTCAGGAACTCACCAGGCAGGTCACCGTGGCACCCGCCGTCACCGACCTGGCCAGGCGACTGGTGCGCATGTCCCGTCCCAATACGCCCGAGGCCGCACCCTTTGCCTCAAGGCTCATCCAATGGGGCGCGGGTCCTCGGGCGGGCGCTGGTCTGCTCGCCGCCGCCAGGGCGCGCGCCGCGCTCGCCGGAAGGTTCCATGTGACCCCCAAGGACATCGAGGCGGTCGCGGCGCCCGTGCTTCGGCACCGCGTCATTCCCAGCTACATCGCCCAAGGAGATGGAATCGATTCCGACAAGATCGTCGGCCAACTCCTTGCCGCGGCCAAACAGGCGACTCCGGCCGCCGTCAGCGCAAGTTGATCAAACCAATGCTCGATCCGGAACTTCTCGCGCGCGTTCGCGCCTTGGGCATCAAGGCCCGAACCATCGTGGACGGACCTCGAGTTGGCGAACTGGCCAGCCCCAGGAAGGGTTCCTCGGTCGAGTTCGCCCAGCATAGGGAATATGTTCCCGGTGACGACATCCGCCACATCGACTGGCGGGCCTACGCCCGCACGGAGCGGTACACCGTCAAGGAATACCAGCAGGAAACAAACTTCATCGCCTACATGATGATCGACGCCTCGGCCTCGATGGGCTATGGAACGGCCGGTGCGACGAAATTCGACAGGGCGCTCCTGCTGGCTGGAGTCGCCGCGACGGTTCTTGGCCTTCAGGCCGACGCGCCTTCCGTTTATCCGCTGGTGGTGGGAGGAAGCAAGGATGCCCCCTCGCCCAGTTCCCGCCGCGATCGGCTGGAACGCATGCTTGAGGAACTCGAATCGGCGCGCCCGGTTCCTCGACATGATGACGAGGTTCGGCGTGGCGTCGTCGCCGCGGCGATGAATGACCTTGCATCCCGCTCGGTCCGTCGTGGCCTGGTGATCCTCATAAGCGACCTGCTGGAACCGATTGCCGAGCTTATGGAAGCATTCAGGCGGTTGCGGGTGAGGGGACACGACATCATCGTCGCCCACATCCTGCACGGCGACGAAATCGATCTCCCCGGGGACGACCTCATTCGATTCGACGACTTGGAATCCGCCGAAAGAATAGTCGCCCAACCCGCGATCATTCGCGACAAGTACCGCCAGGAGGTGAGAAACTGGCTTGCGGAGTTCGCGCATGGCTGCGCCGGACTCCGCGTGGACCAGTTCCTTGAGCGGGCCGACCTCGCGCCTGGCGACGCGTTTCCAGCTTTCCTCGCCCGGAGGAAACATGGCTCAAGGAGGCGGGCATGACCTTTCTCGCCCCTTGGATGCTGTTCGGCGCCATGGCCGCTGGAGTGCCCATCGCCCTGCACCTGCTGCACCGCGGACATCCCAAGGCGCGCCGCTGGGCGGCCATGGAATTCCTGCGAAGAAGCCTCAAGGACACCAGCAGCCGGATCAAGTTCCGTAATCTCCTGCTGCTTCTGGCCCGGGTCGCCGCATGTCTCCTGGCCGCGCTGGCACTCGCAAGGCCCACGGCGGCTTGGCTGCCCTCATGGTCGGCCACCGAGGCCGTGATTGTCCTCGACACATCCGCCAGCATGGGAGCGCGCGAGCGCTCCACCACGAGAATGGATTTGGCGCGCCGGGAGGCCCGGGCGTTTCTTGAATCGCTGCCGGCCGGATCCAGGGCCCGGGTGATCGCCACAAGCGACGGGATCGACAACCCCGGCGAGACCGGGCGCTCTCCCATGGCTGTCGCCGCCGACCTTGAAGCGCTTTCCGCGTCCGACAGGACGGGCGACATCGCGGCAGGCATCGTTGAGGCGGTCGACCATCTCAGGGGGTCCTCGCTGCCCTCGAAGGCCCTTCTTGTGATTTCCGACATGCAGCCATCGGGTTGGGAAAGAGGCTCCGGAAGGATCAACGGCGAGTTCGATCGCCTGCCTTCCGGCACCTCCATCCGCCTGCGCCGTGTCGGCGAGTCCGGTGGAGCCAACATGCAGGTGATCGATGCCTCTCCCGCGGCCGGATTCGTCCTTTCAGGCCCTCGGCAGTTGTGGCTTTTGCGAGTTCGCAACGGCGGAACCGAAATCGCCAACGGCGTGGTGGCGCGAATCGGATTTTCCACCAATGACGGATCCTTCGAGGAGACAGAGGCGGTTCCCCTGGGAAACATCGGGCCCGGCGAGGAGCGTGTTGCCGAGGCGGGCCTTTCCATGGGCGAGGAACCCTGGAAAAGGGTGCTCGTCAGGGTCACCGCTGCTTCCGATCGACTGGATCGGGACGATTCCTTCCACCGCGTGACCAGGGTCCGGCCGAGATTCAACACCCTGGTGATTGGGTCCCCTTCGCCCCGGGACAAGGCGGTCAACCTTGGCGTGTATTGGAAGCAGGCCGTGGAAGCCATCAACCCGGTTCCCGGCGCCGCAAACACGCGGACCACGCTCATGACACCCGAGTCGGCAAATCGAGCTGAGCTTGACCAGGCAGACATGGTTGTCCTCGCGGGCCTTCCATCCGATGGGGGCGGCGCCGCTTGGGAGGCCCTGGTCAATCGCCTGGAGCCTTGGGTCCGCGCCGGGGGCGTGTTGCTGGCATCCCCTCGCCACTCGGGAAATGGCAAGCCATCCACCTGGCTGGCCCCGGCCATCGGTGCCGGCCCCGGAGGCGCGAGCGTCGATCTGGCCAGCCTTCCCGGCACCCCTCTCGCCGCTTTCGCCACCCCCCCCTTGGACTCCCTGGGGAGAATTTCCCTGCTCAACACATGCTCGACCGAACCGCTTCCCGGAGGCCGGATCCTCGCGAGGTTTTCCGGCGGGGCCGGGGCGATGAGCGTTGCCCCTCTCGGTGAGGGCGCCGTTGCCATCTCCGGATTAGGCAGCACACCCGAGGACGGCGACCTGGTGCTTCACCCCCTGTTCGTTCCATTGGCCCAGACTCTGGTCTCCGAGGCGCTTTCCCGTCAGGAATTCCTCAGGCGCTCACCTTGGACAGCCTTGTCAGAAACCGAAGCCGATGGTCTTTCCTTCTCCGGGCCCGGCGGGATTTCCATCCCCGCCAAAACTGATTCGCCAGGAAGGATTTCCGCCTCGGTCGCGCCCAAGGTGTCCGGTTTCTGGAAACTGGATTGGCCTCAGGCCGCTACCGCAACCGCCCAGGATTTCTCCTTCAACACCGATCCCTCCGAGGGGACCGGATGGGTTCCCTTGTCGTCGGCAAGGGCCGAGGAGATCGCTGGCCGGAAAGGCGTGATGGACGAGGGAACCAGGCTTTCCCGGGCCGGCGGCACCGAGGCCCTCGGGTGGATCCTGGCGGCGTTGCTGGTCGTCCTTGTTGGCGAGAGCTTCCTCGCCTGGTGGTCGGGGAGGCCCGCATGAGCGACCCGCTTTTGGCCTCCTGGTTCGGCTGGTGGCTCGGGCTGGAAACACCGCCTGACGCCTTTCTGTCCCGTTTCACGATGTCACTCGACGCCGCGGGGTTGGGCTTGGCGGCGTTGACAATCGCGGCATGCGCCGCCGGTGCGGTTTGGGCCTACCGGTCGGAGTTGTCCGCGGCGCGCGCGACAGTCAGGGCGCTCCTCGCCGCCTTGCGAATTCTGGCCGTCGCCGTGCTCTGCTCATGGCTTTTCCACCCGGTGGGCTGCTCAGGCTCGATCTCCGGGGAGCAGCTTCGACCGATCGCCGTGATCCTTGATGACAGCCAAAGCATGAGACAGGCCGACCTTCGCTCGGACGATTCCTCGAAGAAAATCGCCCGTGACGCCGGCATGCCCGACTCCTGCACCCGGGTGGAACTCGGCAAGGCGATTCTTGCCAAAAGCATCGAGGGCATCGAAAAGGAATTGTCCGGCAAGGGCGGATCACGCTGGTACCTTTCAGGACCGGACCTCGAGCGGTTCCCGGATTCCCGTTCCGCCATCGAAAAATGGTCGGGCGTCCGCGAGGGAAGCGACCTGGCGGGGGCGATCGAAAAGGCGCTCGACACCACGCCGGCCCCCGGAAGCATCATCATCTGGACCGATGCGCGCGCGAGCGGAAACCCCTCGCGGCTTGACGCGGCCCTGGACCGGGCCCGCCGCGCGGAAACCCCGGTGTTCGTGGTCGGGGCGGGCCTTGAGCAACCGGCGCGGCTGGAGTTGCGCGACCTGCAGGCTCCCACCGTCGCCCAGGCGGGAGAACGCGCCAGGGCGCTCGCCCGGCTTCGCGTCACGGGAATCGACCCGGCCCGCAAGCCCAGGGCCGAGATCCGCCTGCTCCTCGAAGGCGAGGAAGTCGCCAAGGACGAGATCAGCTTGGAAAAAGACGGTGAGATCCAGCACGGCATGGTGTTCCTGCCACCGGCCCGGCTGGCCCGTCCGGAGGGAACGCGGCTGGAGGCCAGAGTCAGGGTCCTTGACACGGACGCCGATCCGGGTGACCGCCTCGAGCGCCGCGTGACCATTCTCGACCGCCCATGGCGCATCCTCATTGTCGACCAAGCGCCACGCTGGGACACCCGGTTCCTCCTGATGCATCTGTCCAGGGACGGTGGCGAACAGGCGCAGGCGACAGGCCAAGGGCGCCGAGCGGTTGCCGTCGAAGCCTTCATAGCCCTTCTGGATGGCGACAGGGAACTGACAACCCGTCCCCCGTTCCTGCCCGGATTCCCCTCGCGAAGGCAGGACCTGTTCGCCTTCGACGCCGTGATCCTCGGAGACACCGACAAGGACAAGCTCGGCGAAAACTCGATGGCCATGCTCCGCGATTTCGTTGAGGAGGGAGGCGGACTCATCATCCAGGCCAGCCCCGCCCAGCGTTCGCTCGCGTGGGCGGGCACACCGCTGGGAGACCTCCTGCCGGTTGAAATCTCCCAGGCCGCTTCCGACCTGCCCCCCGAGGGGTACAAGCCCGTGCAAACATCCTGGGGGGAGAGCCACGAGGCCCTCATGCTGGAGGATGACAAGACAGCGGCGGCCAAGGTGTGGAAGGAACTTCCGGCGTGGCATTGGCGGGCCGGCGTCAAGCGCCTGAAACCCGGTGCGCGCCCCCTTCTCATGGTGCCCGGAAAGCAAGGCGACCAATCCACCGTTCTGGCCACCCATGCGTTCGGCAGGGGGCAGGTCGCCTGGCTTGGCGATGATGAGACCTGGCGCTGGCGGCTTAACACGGGCGACACCATTTTTGGCCGCTTCTGGAACCAGTGGGTCCAATGGGCCGTGGCTTCGAGAGCCGGCGGACCTCGACCGGTCAGACTCGCCATCGACAGGCCCGACCCAGCGCCCGGCCAACCCCTGTCCATCCGCGCCCGCGTTCTCGACTCATCGTCGAAGCCTTTGGAAGCGGCGGCATTGCCCGCCCGCCTTGTCTGGCTCGACGCTCCCCCGGAAACCCCGCGGGAACAAACGGAAATGACTGTTTCCCTGAAGGCCATCCCGGGCCAACTGGGTGAGTTCGCCATGACCCGCATCGCTGAAAAGCCCGGTCGTTATCAGTTGGTCCTCACCGACAGGGATGGTCCCGCCTTGGCATGGCGCGTGTTCCCCCGCGATGATGTCGAACCCAAGGGGGGATTGGCGGCGGCCACGGCCCGTGAAATCGCCGCGCGCACCGGGGGCGCTTTTATCCGCGAGGAGGAATCGGCCGGCTTTGCCGCCATGGTGCCGCCGTCCACCGCCCAATGGTCGGCCCCGGCTTCCATTCCGGCTCTCAACCCCCTCGCCTACCTTGTCTTCATCACGGCCTTGTGCGCGGAGTGGGTGATCCGCCGGCGCAACAACCTCAGCTAGGGAGTCGCCATGCCCGCAAATGACGAACGCTCCCAGTTGTTGGCCCGGCTGCGTTCCGTGGCGTCCAGGATCCGCTTGATGGCGGTGGCCGAGGGCTTGGTTTGCATGTTTGCCGGTTGGCTGCCCGCGGTTGTTCTCATCGCGGCAATCGATTGGACCTGGGACCGCTTCGAAGAGATCCCGGGCGCCGGCCGACTGGCGCTCACCGCCGCCTTTTACGGCTCCCTTGCCTTTCTAGCGCGACGTTTTCTTTATCCGCGGCTGGCTCCACCCAAGCCCGTCGAGGTCGCCTCGCTTGTCGAACGGCGTTGGCCCGAGTTGGACTTCAGGCTCGTCACGGCAACTCAGGTGGAAGGGGGATCGGCTTTCTCCGAAAGAGTGACTTTGGAGGCCTCGCAGATATCCGCGCGGCAGGAGTGGAACCATGTTGTTGATTCCCTGCCCCTTCGCCGTTCCCTGGCGGTTCTGCTGCCGGTGGCCCTGGTGTTCGCTGGCATGTGGGCTTACAACCATCGTTCGGCACCCGTCCTTGCCTCGCGGCTGGCATGGCTCGCGGATAATCCCATCCCCAGATCTACCACCATCGAGTCCGCTTCCGACATCCATGCTCCCCAGGGAGAACCCGTTCAACTGGTTTTGGCATGGAAGGGAGAAGTTCCGGCGACCGGTTATTTGAGGTGGCGCGGGATCGACGGACAGCGCCTGGACATTCCGCTCGATATCAACGACGGTCAACTGCTGGCGACCCTGCCCTCCGAGGCGGGTGACGGAGTCATTCGCGCATGGGCCGGGGATGGGCGAGTCGGACCGATCCCACTCCATCGGCAGGCGCGCCCGGTGCCCGTTCTTTCGTCGGCCCGCGCCGTTTTGCCGGCTTGGCGAGGGCTGACTCCTTCCGGGTCAAGGTTTTCCCTGGAGTTGGCGGATGGTGAAGCCGAGGCCCTGCCTGGAAGCGACATCGAGGTGGAGTTCGAGGCCGGAACGCCTCTATCGGGTTGCCAAGTCTCGGTGATTCCACAATCCGCATCTGCCGAATCTAGAACGGAAACCGGAAGGGTGGACGGAAGCAAGGGGTCGGTTCGCTTCACCTTGGCGGGAACTGACAGCCGTTACGAGATTCAAGCCGCCTCCCGGGAAGGGTTGTCTTCGCGACCGCCCTTGATCCGGCGCTGCAAGCCATTACCGGAAGATACCCCCCAAGTTGCCTGGCTTCCCGAGCATCTACCCGAGTCTGGAATCAGCACCGAGGAAGACTTGGAAGGATTGCCTGTGGTGATCGGCACCCAGTTTCGAGTGGCTTACCGGGCCTCCAGCCAGGCCGGGATCGGTCGCGCCGAATTTCATTACCGGATTGTGAATAAAACCGGATGGCGGGTGATCAGGCTTTCAGAATCCGCCAACCAGGCCGACTGGGGTGCCTTTGACACGAAAAAGGGGCTGTTTTCCAAGCGCCCCGCCAGGAATTTTGACTTCTACCCCTTGCCGTCAACGGAACCGGAGAAAATTCCGGGTCGCGCCGATGCCTGGGGGCGTTTCGACTTTCATATTGAAAGTTTGTCGGAACTTCGGATCGCGGACCGCATCGAATACAAGGTGGTGGCCCACGATTTACGCCCCCAACCGCTTGCCGGTGAATCGGAAACACGGGTCAAGGAGGTGGTCGGGGTGGACGAACTGCTGGCTTGGCTGAGGCGCCGGGAACGGGAGCAGGAAAAGCTTCGACAGTTGCGTCTTGACCAACTTGGTGTTTTTCCGGATCGACCTGCGACTCGCTCTGGGTCATAATCAGTCTGGTTGTGGTTTGAAAACTTGGGAGGATCTGGACCATGCGACGGTGGATGGCAGCTTCGCTTCTGATGTCCTTTCCAGTTCTCCATGGGGTGGCGCAAGAATCACCCGAGGCCCGCGCCCGCGCCCAGGCCTCCGTGCGCGGCGAAACCGATCAGGTGACCCGCCGCCTGGAGGTGATGTCCGGAATCCTTCGCTACTACAAGCTCGGGGCATCCGAGGACCACGGCCTGATGAAGGACGCCGCGGGCGCTCTTTCCAAGCTCAGCTCCACGGAAATGCAGGCCGTGCTTGATCACCTCGAGAAGGCCGCCAAGGAATCGGCCCGATCGGCGGAGCAGACCGACCAAGCCTACTCACGCCACCTCGATGTGGTGCGCAAGCTCAGGGAAATCTCCCTTCGATACGAGGCGATTCGCTCCCTCGAGATGGCCGCTGATCGGCTCGAGAAATCGGCCCGGGAGCAGGGGCGCATCCAATCCTCGATCGCCGGGGAGGCCGCGCGCGCGGAGGCCACCAAGGCCAGCCTCAAGGACACCGTCGCGAGGATCAGCAGCCGCATCGACCAGCAACGCGACCTGAATGTCGAGGTGGCCATGCTCATCAACATGGCCGCGGACCTCGAACCGAGGCTTGACGCCGAAAGGAAGGAGCGCCTCCGCAAGGGCCTGACCGAGGCCAAGGCCCGAAACCTGACGGTCACGATGTCACAACTGCCAGAACGGTTTGGAGCCGTCGGCAACCCCGGGGAAAGGGAAGGCAGGCTTCGGCCCGTGCTGGACCAGTCCTCGCAAATCCGCAAGGTCATGTCGGATATCGCCCGCGCATGGAGGGGCGATAATCCCCGCGCCGACCGAACCGCCGAATTGAAGGCCCGGGTGGAGGAGGCCCTTGAGAAGACCCGCGAGGAGCGCGAGGAACTGAAAAAGCCCGCTGACGAGGCTCGCAAGGCGGAAATAGCCAAGGAAACAGCGGAACTTGCCGCCGAGGTTCGCAATATCGAGGAGATGATCGACAAATCCAACCCCATGGCCGATCAGGCTCTCAAGCAGGCCGCCAGCGAACTCAACGAGGCGGCGTCCAAGGCCATTCAAGCCGACCCGAAACTTGCCGAAGCGCCACTGGCGCGCGCGGAGGAGGCCCTCAAACGGGCGGAGCAGGCACTGGCCAAGGCCGAGGAAAAGGCGAACAACACGAATCAGGCTCCCGTGAAGCGAGCCGAGGAAAAATTGCGCGCCGCCGAAAACCTTGCCCAGAAGCAGCGGGAAGTCGAGCAGGCCACCCGCGCCGTGAACGACAAGTCTCCCAAGGACGCCAACGAGGGCCTTGCCGCTCGGGAAGAAAACCTGGCCAAGCAGGCGATGGAGGAGGCGGGCAGCAAGCCGGAATCCGCCGCCGACATGGCGCTTGCGGAAGCCGCCAAAGATCTTCAAAAGGCCGCTGACCAACTCAACAAGCCCGCCGCCAAGCAGGCGGAGGCGGCCAAGGCCGCCCTTCCCCAGGAGGAGCAGGCTCGCAAATCTCTGGAAAAAGCCGTTGCCGAGGCCAGGAAGGAACTTGAAAAAGCCCGCCAGGAAGCCGCGCGCGCCGACAAGGCCGACATGGCGACGGCGGCCCTCGAACGCGCCGCCGCCATGCAGGACGAGGTGGCCAAGCAAATCGAGAAGGCCGCCGAGGAAGGTCGCAAGGATCCGCAGGGCGAACTTTCACGGGCCGAGGCGCAGGTGCAAAACGAGGTAGCCAAGGCAGCGGCCCAGGGAGAGCCCGAAGCTGCCAAGGCGGCCGCCGAGGCGATGAAGAAGTTGCAGGAAACGCAGCGAGACCTCGCCAAGCAGGACATTCAGCAGGCGGCGAAGGACGCGCGGGAAGCCGCGAAGGCTCTTGCCGACGAGGTCGCGCGCCGGAACGACGAAAAACAGGCGCGCGAGATGAAGGAATTGGCGCGTAAGGCTCGCGAGGAAAAGGCCCAACCGGCCTTGGCCGAAGCCGCCAATCGTCTTCAGCAGGCGGCGAAGGCCGCCAAGCAGGCAGAAGCCGATCTCGCTGATGCCGCGGAAAAGGCCGGAAAGCCCGAGGAAGGGTCGGAAGCGCTTCCCGCCCGTCAGGAAGAATTGGCCAAAGCGCTTGAAGGCAAAAACCCCGAGGCGGCCAAGGCTGCCGAGGAAGCGGCCATGGCCTTGGCCCGTGGCGAAAACGCCGAGGCCGCCAAGGCCCAGGAAAAAGCCTTGGAGGCCCTTGGCGAAATGGCCAAGGCAGGTGACCCGCAAGCCGCTGACATGGCGAAGGAGCAGGGAATGCTCCTTGAGGCCAACAAGGCTTTGGCCAAGGGCCGAGCCGATAACAATCAGGCCCTCGAGGCGACCAAGCAGGCCAGCGGCGCCCTTCCCGGCCCCTTGAAAGCCGAGGTCAAGAAGGCTGAAAAACTGCTTGAGAGGGCCGAGGCCGCCGCCCTTCAGGGGCTTCCCATGGAAGCGGCCCAGCTCGAGAAACAAGCCGCCGAGCAGCTTGAGAAGGCCGCCCAGCAGCTTGAGGCGATCGCCAAGGAGGCCGGCCCCGAAACGCCTTCCGAGCCAGCTCTCGCCAAGGCCGACGGCATGCCGGAAAATCAGGGTGAACAACCCATGCCGGGCGAGAAACCAATGCCCGGCCAGCAACCCATGAATTCCAAGCAGCCTCCCATGGGGCCCTCCGAAAGCAGCCCCATGCCCACACCACCCGGTCAGGAACTTCCCAAGGGCTCGCTCAAGCCCTCGGCCGA
>CAWUNZ010000043.1:0-17432 GCA_963923445.1 uncultured bacterium | reverse complement strand
CACCCAGTTGAAGGGGCTGTTTTCGTTGTTGAAACTGATGGTGCCGCTCTTGATCAGGTCCTTGCGGACATTGTCGCCATCCAAATACAGGTAAAGGCTGGTTTCCAGCTCGCAGGCGTGCGAGCAACCGCCGGGGAAGCGGCTTTGGCGCCATCGGGGCAGGAACGCCTTGTCCACCGTCAGGAGGTTCCACCAGGCCACCACGCAGCATTCGGCATCGGTCTCCAGGTTGGTCCGCCGCGCCACCAGGTCGAGGTTGGGCATGTTCGATCCATGCCCGTTGAGCAGGATGATTTTCTTGAAGCCGTGATACGCCAGCGATTTCGTGATATCGAGCACATGGTGCATGAAATGCTCGAAGTCCTGGTTGATGGTGCCGGGAAAATCCATCACATGCCCGGTGTAGCCGTACGCCACCACCGGCAGCACAAGCATCTTGCCGGGAATCTCGCGCCCGGCGCCGTTGGCGATGCCCACCGGACAGACCAGGTCCACATCCAGCGGCAGGTGGGGACCGTGCTGTTCCACGGCGCCGCAGGGAATGACGCAAACCTTGCCGAGATCCACCGCGTCGTTGATCTCGGGCCAGGTGAGTTTCTCGTACCGGTGCTCGGTTCGCGCTCGGCTCATGACGGTCTCCTTCCCTTACCTTGATTCGGCCACGAGGTGCCTCTTCACGAACCCCTCGTCCAGCGTGACCCCCAATCCGGGACGGTCGGGGACTTCGATCCAACCGTTGACCGAACGAACTTTTTCAATGGTGAGGTCGTGTCGCAGCGGCGAGTCCTCGACGCAATCCTCGAAAATGAAGGCGTCGCGGCAGGTGCTGAGCCAGTGAAGGCTGGCCGCCACGGTGAGGGGACTGGTGTAACAGTGGTTGCAGAGGCGCGCGCCGATTTCCTCCACCCGCGCGCGGATGTAGGCCGCGTCCGTGAAGCCGCAGCGGGAGATATCGACCTGGTACACATCGAGGGCGCGTTGGTCGATCAGCGGCCGAAATGATTCGCGTCCGCATTCCCCCTCGCCAGCGGCGATGGGAATGGGCGACCTGTCCCTGAGCCAGGCGTATCCCTCGATGTCATCCTCGCGCAGGGGTTCCTCGAACCACTCAGGCTGGTACTCGGCGAAGGCGTGGGCGCGCCTGAGCGCGGTGCGGGCGTCGTACACGCACCCCGCGTCGATCAGCAGCGTGCCGTTGCCCAGCCCTTCGCGGGCCCCGCGGACAAGGTCGATGTCCACGGCCTCGGATGTGCCCATGGGTTCCCAGCCGAATTTCACGGCGGTGTAACCTTCGGACACCCAGCGGCGGGCGATGTCCGCCGTCTCCTTGCCGTCCCTGCCAAAAAGGATGGAAGCGTATCCGCGTAGTTTGGAATGATGTTTCCCGCCAAGAAGGCGATGGATCGGCTGCCCCAGGGCCTTGCCCTTGAGATCCCAAAGGGCCATGTCCACCGCGGCCATCGCCGTGATTCCGGCACCGGTTCGGCCGAAATACATGGTCCTGCGATACATTTTTTGCCACAGCCGTTCCTGCTCGAGCGGGTTTTCGCCCAGCAGCACCTGGCGCAGTCCGCAGGCGATGTTGTGGCTGAACGGCGCGTCGATGATCGCCTTGACCACCTCGGGCGAAGAGTCCGCCTCGCCGACGCCCTCCAGTCCGTTGTCGGCGCGGACGCGCACGATCACCGAATCCTGGCTGCTGGCGGTTTTCGCCATCACCTGGGGAATACGGATGATCTGGCACACGATCTCGGTGATTTTCATGGCATGCTCCGCGGGTCGCATTCGTGGCCGATCACGGCGACGCAGTCGCCCTGGGTCACCAGCGATGGGGCCCGGGTGGCGACCAGTATTCCCGAGTCGTGGGCGGTGACATCCACCTGCGGGCGTTCGGGCCGCTCAAGGAAATGGATGGCGCCCACGACCTGTCCTTTTCTCACCGGTGAACCCAGCGGGATGATGTTCTCGTAAACACCCGATTCGGGCGCGAAGCGGTAGTCTTCCCATGAAAGCGACTGCACCCACCTTGTCGGAGGAAGCCCGAGCGATTGCCGCGAGGCGGGCGGGCCGGCCAGGTGCCCGAGGTGCGCCAGCACATTTCTCAGGCCGCGCTGCGTCAGAGCGTGAACCTGCGCGGTGACGTTTTCGCTTCCACCCATTTCGGTGGTGATGACCACCTTGCCCTGATTTTCAGCCTCCACGGGAAGCAGGCCTTTTCCGGCGATGTCGGCGTAGAGGAAACAGAAGTCGGAATTCCAGGCTTCCGTGGCGGCCAGCATCGCTTCGCGCTGGGGGCCCTTGGGAACCAGGTGCATGTGGGCGCAAGGCACAAAATCCACCCCACGCCCTCCGGTATGAATGTCGATCACATGGTCGGCCATGGGAAAGAGAACGGTGGTGAGATGGTGGGCGAGGGCCTCGCAGGGGGTTCCGTCCGGCGCCCCGGGGAAACTTCGATTGAAATTCTTGCCGTCCAACGGCGAGAGGCGGGTGCCCGCCTTGGCGGCGGGCAGGGTGAGCGTGGGGATCAGAATCAACCGCCCCTTGACTTCAGCCGGCGCCAATTCGCGCAGCAGGCGCATCACGGCGACTTGGCCGGGATATTCGTCACCGTGGTTCCCCGCCAAGACCAGGGTGGTGGGGCCTTGGCCACCATGGATCACGCCGATGGGCACCATCAGGTTGGCCCAGCCGGCGAGGTTGTGGGAGTAAGGAATGTACAGGTGCCCCAGGTGTCGGCCCGGGATGTTCAGTTCGATGCTGCAGCGGATCACGGGGCAACCTCGGCGGTGACGAATGCGCCGATGTTAGCATGGCCTGCCGGGTGTGCCAGAGTCAGGGTTCAGGTCACGGCAGGTTTGTAGACAACGATGACGCAGTCCCCCTGGAAGGAACTGCTTTTTGCGGTCGTGGTCATCCAATCCAAAACTTTGTCGGGTCTGGCCCCGCCTGAACCCGCGCCGATGAGAGGGAACGCGATCGATCCTATTCCGGAGTTTCCAGCCAGTTCGAGCGCGTTGCGGACCGACTCCCTCACCGAATATTCCGAGGCCCGCCAAAACATGTTGATTCCGGCGACATGGATGATGGCCCGATATTCCAGCCTGCCTGCTCCCGTCATCACCGCCCCGCCGAGGGGTATCGGGCCATGCCGACCCACTTCGCGAAAAGGTTCGACTCCAGCGTGGCGCTTGATGGCCCCTGAAACTCCCTGAGGCAGCAGTAACCACCAGGGAATGATGTTGCGATTCCACGGATTCACAATCGCATCAACTTTTTGGCCCAAAAGGTCGCCTTCCACCACCAGGACCGACATGATCAACTCCCCGGTGGCTTTGGGGCTGCCGGATTGGTGGCGGGTTTTTCGGTTGCCGGGGGTGTCACCTGCGCCGGAGCCGTGGCGGGCGCGGGAGTCACGGGCAGGGGCGGTTCCTTTTTGCCGCTGATCTGTTCCACGGCGGCGCGCGCCGACATGCGGATCGGTTCGGGAAGCGCGGTTTTCTGATACATCGCCCTCAGCGGCGGCACAGCCTTGTCAGCCGACGAACCCATGGCGGCGATGGCCCAGATGGCGGTGTACTGCACCTCGGCTTCCTTGTCGTCCAAGGCTTCGATCAATTCCGGCAGGCCGAACAACGCGAGCTTGCCCAAGGTTCCCATCGCGCGCACCGCCAGCAGCCGCACCTGCGGATCCTTGTCCTTGAGGTTCTTCATGATCGGCTTGAGGTGGGTGCTGTCGGCCTTGGTCAGGTTCATCATTCCCACATGGGCCCAGATGCTGATTCCCTTGTCCTTGTTGTCGGTCATTGTGACCAGCGCCTTTTCAATCGTCTGTGCCACCGTCATGTCGAATGGCCGGCCCAAAACCGCCAGCCCGTAAACCGCTTCCTGCCGAACCGCCATCGAGGGATCTTTCAACGCAATCACCATGGCCCGCAGGCAACGAACATCCGGCCCCTTCATCGCGTCGTAGCCATATTTCCCCAACAGGGAAATCGCCAGTTTGCGGGCTTCCCAGGTGGTGGGGTCCTCCGCCATTTTCACCAAGGCTGGAATCGCTGGCTTACCTTCTTCGATGCCGAAGCGGGAAAGCGTCATCATGGCTTGGAACTTGATGGCGGATTGAGGATCGTCGCTGATGCGCTTGGCGAGCGTTTCCACCACCTTGGGCACATCCTTGTCCGCGATTTCGAGCATTCCCAGCGCCCCGATGGCGCGGACCCGAGGGCTGGCGTCGCGGTCGAGGCATCGTTCCATGATTGTCGGGACAGCCTGGCTGGCCGGGGGGCCAAAGAGGGGGATCGCGCGCAGGGCCCTTTCGCGGACACTTGGGTCGATGTTCTTGAGGTCGGTGATCCATTCCGAAAGGGGACGGCCGCCGACTTCCCGCGCGTAGGAAGCGGCCATATCCGCCTTTTTGTTCAGGTCGAAGACATTGGTTTTGTTATCTTGTGCCCGGGTAGGGCTTTGGGTTGTCAGGAACACCATCCCCACAAGCGCGCCTGTTGCTCGCAGAATCCGGCTCATGGATCATCCCCCCTGACAGGTTTCCATCATTTTAGAGGCTAACATCCCTGCGGATGCGGTTGCCAGATGGGCCATGGCTCATTGTTGCGCCGGTGAAACTCATTTGGCATCATGGGTTATTGGAATAGGTTTCGCTATCCCACCGGTTGATTCGGCTGACAATCTCCTTTCGCTGGACCCAGCCATGCTGACAATCCTGTCATCCTTGTTTTTGCTGTTGCCCCAAGCGGCACCACCCGCGGCGGCGCCTTCCGGGCCGGTGAGTTATTACAAGCAGGTGCGCCCCCTCTTTCAGATTCATTGCCAGGGGTGTCACCAACCCGCCAAGGCGCAGGGCGGTTATGTGATGACCGACTACGACATGGTTTTGAAGGCGGGCGACCGCGGCAGGGCCGGAGTGGTTCCCGGTCAACCGGACAACAGTTACCTGATTGACCAGATCGTTCCCCATGGCGACAAGCGCGCGGAAATGCCCCGGGGCGCCGAACCCCTGGCCTCCAAGGATGTCGAACTGATCAGGCGTTGGGTCGCCGAGGGCGCCAAGAACGACACCCCCGCCAATGCCCGGGACGCGATCGACGCGGAACACCCTCCCGCTTACATTCTGCCGCCGGTCATCACCTCGCTTGATTACAGCCCCGATGGAAAAACCCTTGCCGTCAATGGCTATCACGAGGTGGTGTTGTACCCGGCCGAGGGAGGCAAGCCGGTCGCGCGCCTGATCGGATTGTCTGAACAAATCCAGTCGGTATCGTTTTCACCCGATGGCGCCTTCCTGGCCGTTTCCGGGGGAAGCCCGGGCAGGTTTGGCGAAATCCAGATTTGGGATGTCGCCAAGCGCAAGCTCAAGGTCGCCGCTCCGTTCACGGCTGATACCCTCAACGGCGTCAGTTGGTCGCCGGATGGCAAGCTGGTGGCGTTCGGCGGGGCTGACAACAACCTCCGCGCCATCGATGCCTCCAACGGCAAGCAAGTCCTTTTCCAAGGCGCCCATAACGACTGGGTGCTGTGCACCTCGTTCGGAAGGGATGGCAAGTATCTGGTCAGCGCCAGCCGTGACCGCACCCTGAAACTCACCGAGGTGGCCACCCAGCGGTTTATCGACAATGTGACGAGCATCACCCCCGGCGCGCTCAAGGGGGGCTTGCAGGTCGGTATCGTGCGCCCGGGCCCTGAGAAAAAAATGGTGAAGGCCGCGTCCATCGCCGTGGCCAGCACCGACGAGAAACTGTTCGAGGAATTGCTGATCGGTGGCGCGGACGGCACTCCCCGCCTTTACAAGATGCACCGTGAAACCAAGCGCGTGATCGGTGACGACGCCAACAAGATCCGTGAATATCCCGCGCTTCCGGGGCGAATTTACGCCATGGTGTTCTCGCCCGACGGATCCCGGTTCGCCGTGGGCAGCAGCCTTGACGGCGCCGGAACCGTGCGTGTTTATCAAACGGCCGATGCCAAGCAGGTCTCGCAATTCGAGGGGACGATTCCCTCGGTTTACGCGTTGTCGTGGAAACCGGACGGCGGCACCGTGGCTGCCGCAGGCTTCGACGGAACGGTTCGTTTCTTTGATCCGGCGACCGGGAAGGCCAAGGGGCAGTTTGTCGTCGCCCCCGCCACCACGACCGCCGCGCGCTGATTCGCTTGTGAGCATACGAACAAAACATTGATTTCGCTGGAGATTCGGAAATGACACCCTTGTTCGCGATCCTGTTGCTCCTGAATGCCGAGCCTGCTGAAAAGTTGCCGGCCGGCGCGGTGGTGGAGCGCTTGGAATGCGTTCCCCCCGTTGTGGAACTGTCCGGCAAGTTTTCCTACGGGCAGATGCTGGTGAACGCCGTGCTGGCCTCGGGTGAAACCATCGACGCCACGCGCATGGTGGAATGGAAGTCGCCCTCCTGCGCCAAGGTGGGACCCACGGGACAGGTGGCGCCCGCCGGCGACGGCGAGGGGCAATTGGTCGCCAGTCTTGGAGGAAAGCAAGCCTCTTCCAAGGTGACAGTGAAGGGCGCTTCCGTCGAACCCAAGGTCAGCTTCCTTCAGGATGTGATGCCGGTTTTGGCGCGTATGGGTTGCAACCAGGGAACCTGCCATGGCGCCGCGGATGGGAAAAACGGCTTCAAGCTGTCGCTGCGTGGTTACGATCCCCTGTTTGACCATCGATCACTGACCGATGACCTCGAGGGCAGGCGTTTCAACCGAAGCGCCCCGGACAAAAGCCTGATGCTGCTCAAGATCACCGGCGCCGTGCCGCATGTGGGTGGCGTTCTGGCCCAACCGGGGGAGCGTTACTACGAGATTCTTCGGGCCTGGATCGCTTCCGGAGCCAAGTACGATGCCGATGCCGCCCGCGTGACAAGGGTCGAGGCTTTTCCGGCCAAAAGGACGGTTCCGCTCCCCGGGCAGAAGCAGCAGATCCGCGTGGTCGCCACCTATGCCAACGGCATGGTTCGCGATGTCACTTCCGAGGCGTTCATCGATAGCAGCAACACCGAAGTGGCAACGGTCGATCGCCAGGCCATCGCCACCACCCTTCGCCGGGGCGAATCGACCCTTCTGGTTCGCTACGAGGGCAACTACTCCTCCGCCGGCCTGATCATCATGGGCGACCGCTCGGGTTTCGCCTGGGTGGAACCGCCTGTTTACAACGAGATCGACAAGCTGGTTTACGCGAGGCTTCGCGAGCTGAAGATATTACCGTCGGATGTTTGCGATGACGCGGAGTTCGTGCGTCGCCTGTATCTCGACCTCACCGGAATGCTGCCTTCTCCCGATGAAGTGCGCGCCTTTTTGGCCGATGCCCGCCCATCGAGGGCCAAGAGGGAATCGCTGGTCGACAAGCTGGTGGGTGGCCCCGCCTATGTGGAGCATGTCGCCAACAAGTGGGCCGACCTGCTTCAGGTGAACCGCAAGTTTCTTGGAGACCCGGGCGCCCGCGCCTTCCGCGAGTACATCCGCAAGGCCGTCGCCGACGGCAAGCCCTACGACCAGTTCGTGCGCGAGATCCTGACGGGGACCGGCTCCAATGTGGAGAACCCCCAGGCCAGCTATTACAAGATTCTCCGCGAACCGGGCGCCGCGATGGAGAACACCACCCAGTTGTTCCTTGGTGTGCGCTTCAACTGCAACAAGTGCCACGACCATCCGTTCGAGCGCTGGACTCAGGACCAGTATTACCAACTCGCCGCCTACTTCGCGCAGGTCACCCGCGCCGAGGATCCAAAATTCAAGGGGCAAAAAGTGGGTGGCTCGGCCGTCGAGGGGGCCCAGCCTTTGGTGGAGATCGTGGCGGATGCCAAGGCCGGCGACATCAAGCACGACCGCACGGGCCAGGTCACCGCTCCCAAGTTCCCCTACGAGGCCGGCGCCAAGGGCGACGGCGCCGCTTCCCGGCGCCAGGCCGTCGCGGACTGGCTGACGAGCAAGGACAACCCGTATTTCGCCCGCAGCTATGTCAACCGCCAGTGGGCTTACCTCATGGGTGTGGGCCTGATCGAGCCGATCGACGACATCCGCGCGGGCAACCCCGCCAGCAATCCGGCTCTTCTCGATTATCTGGCATCCGAATTTGTCAAGGCGGGGTTCAACACCTCGGCCGTGGTTCGCCTCATCTGCAAGAGCCGTGTTTACCAGCATTCCATGAAAACGAACCGATGGAACAGCGACGACGACACCAACTATTCCCATGCCGTGGCCCGGCGTCTTCCCGCCGAGGTGCTTTTCGATGCCATCCATCAGGCGACGGGTTCCGTTTCCCGCTTGCCCGGAATGGCCCCTGGCGCTCGCGCCGCGCAGATGCTCGACAGCACGCAGGATGTTCCCGGTGGTTTCTTCCAGCTATTCGGTAAGCCGCCCCGCGAAAGCGCCTGCGAATGTGAGCGATCGGGCACCCTGATGCTGGGTCCAGTCCTCAACCTGGTGAACGGACCGGTGGTGGGCGACGCCGTGCGCGATAATGGCAATCGCCTGACCGAACTGCTGAAAAAGCAAAAGGACACCGCGGCCGTGGTGGATGAGATTTACCTCGCCGCCCTTTCCCGCCTGCCTGGGGCCAAGGAGCGAGAACTGGCGATTCAGGCCATCAATGAATCCAAGGCTGATTTCGTCGCGATGCGCGAGGACAAGAAACGCAGGGAAGATGCCTTGGCAGCGCACATCAAGGCCGTGGATGCAAGGCAACCCGCCTGGGAGGCCGGGTACAAGAACGCTCCCACCTGGACGGTGATCGATCCTGAAAAGGTTGTTTCCCAAGGCAAGGCGGAGTACGCCCGGCAGCCTGACGGCTCATGGCTGGCCGGCGGAACCAATCCCGACCGCGATGTGTTGCGGATCACTTTGCCAGCGGGCACGAAGGATTTCACCGGGATCAAGCTCGAGGTGTTCGCCGATCCCAAGTTGCCCGGCAAGGGCCCCGGCCGTTCCCAGAATGGCAACTTTGTCATTCAGGAGCTTGCGTTGGAACACACCAGCCCGGAGGCCAAAAGGCCTGCCAAGATTAACCTGACGAGGGCACTGGCCGACCACTCCCAGGATGGCTTCCCTGTCGCCAACGCCATCGACAACAACCCGACCACCGGTTGGGCCATCGTGCCTCAAACCGGAAAGAACCACACGGCGACCTTCGAACTTCAAAATCCGGCCATGACTGGCAAGCTGGGTTCCAAGGATGGCCGGTTCTCATTGGTCGTTACCCAGAATTTCGGTTCACAGCACACCGTTGGCCGTTTCCGGCTGTCCACCACCAATGCCAAGCTGCCTTTGAACCTGGTGACACCTCCGGAGCAGGTCGCCAAGATCCTGGCGACGGATCCTGAAAAGCGGTCTCCGGCGCAAGTTGCGGAACTAACGGCGTTTCATCGCAATCTGGATGGAGAACTGCGCCGGTTGCAGGCTGAGGCCGCCCAGGTGGCCGGATTGGTTGACGATGACCGCCTGCCCGGTTGCCAGGACCTTCTCTGGGCCCTGATCAACACCAAGGCTTTTCAGTTTAACCACTAGGATCAATAGGAAATTCTTCAGGCTTGCCTTTTGATTGGCAATAAGAAGAAGTAGAGCCTCGGGCCTGCGCCCGAGGCTCTATCCTTTAACAAGTTGTTTTCAGGCTCATTTGTTATGGCTTATGGGCCCAACGAGGCTCAGCCCAGCTTGTAGGGTTTGCGGTATTCCTTCATCACCCATTTCGCGGCGTCGGCGTCTCCCACAATGGTTTCGGTCGCCGGATCCCACTGGATCTTGCGACCGGTCCGAACCGCGATGTTGCCGAGATGGCAGACGGTTGCCGACCGGTGGCCGATGGAGACATCGGCGTTGGGCGATTTGCGTGACCTGATGCAATCGTAAAAGTTGTTCACATGCGCGAAATTCGCCTGGCTGGAGGTGATTTTCGGCATCTCGATGCCCTTGAGCAGTTCCTTGGGCGTGGTGACGATGCCGCCACGGTAGACGAACAGGCTGCCCTTCTCGCCGATGAACTCGGTGCCTTGGTCGGGATTCTTGGTGTTCAGCTTTTGCCGACAGGTCATGACCACACCGTTCGCGTAGGTGTAGCGGATTTCCGTGGTGTCGGGAGTCTCGTACCAACCATCGGCGTTGAACTTCGCCGAACCTTCCACCGCCACCGGGCCGCTTTCGTCCATGCCGAGGCCCCATTGGGCGATGTCGAGATGGTGGGCTCCGAAATTGGTCTGCTGGCCGCCGCTGTAATCCCAGAAGAACCGGAACAGGTAATGGACATGGTTCTTGTTGTAGGGGCGCAATGGCGCGGGCCCGAGCCAGCGATCGTAGTCGAACCCCTCGGGAGGGGCGCTGTTGGGCACGGGCTTGCCGGCCCGGGCGATCCAGTTGGGGCTGGGCAGGGTGACATTCACCGCCGAGATCTTGCCGACGATTCCCTTGCGGACCAAGTCCACGGCCAATTGGAATTCCGCGCCGCTGCGCTGCATGGTGCCGGTCTGCACGACGCGCTTGTGCTGGCGGGCGGCGTCGATCATGGGCTTGCCTTCGCCGATCACCAGCGTGAGCGGCTTTTCGCAGTAGACATCCTTGCCCGCCTTGCAGGCCTCGGTGGTCATGATGGCATGCCACTGATCGGGCACGGTCACCACCACGGCGTCGATCTCCTTGGAGTCGAGCAGCCTGCGGTAATCATCGGTGGTGGTGGCGGAGAGGTTGGCCTCTTTTTTCAGGAACGCCGCCGCCTCGGTGAGGTGATTCTTGTCGAGATCGCACATGGCGACGATGTTCTTGAGGAAATACTTCATGTTGTTCTTCGGGCCGCCCTGGTTGCCGACGCCGATCATGCCCACGCGGATTCGTTCACTGGGTGCGTCGGAGGCGGTCAGCGCCCGATAACTGGAGGCGCTGAGCCCAAGGATCAGTCCGCTCGCCGCGGAATCTTTCAAAAACGATCGGCGGGTGGAAAGGTGCACAGGGACTCTCCTGACAAACATTGAAAGTGTGATTATACGGGTGTTGCAATCGATTGCCATTCGCCTGACATTTGCTTGTTGAAGGGTGAGGACACCGTCAACAGCGCGATTGTTGATGGGGATTCGCCTTGGGTGGTTGCTTGGTGGCTTAGATACCATCCTCAGGGGGCGCAGCTTGTGACAGTGGTGATACCTGGTCGGAAAGGCGGGTTCTGATTTTGTTCTTATTCCAGTCGAAGCGGATACCCACAAAAAGCCCGACCAGATTCGGGCGTCCACAATTGGAATCCCTTGAAAACAGGCTGGTTCCGATCGTCACCACGACCTATCTTCCCGACCCGTTTGTCAATGCGGCACCCAAGGTCTTCGATCGGTCGGTTGTGGTCGAAGTCTCAACCCCAACGCGCACACCGAGTGTGTTGCTTGGCCAATTCGATGTCGAATCGGATGCCCTCTTTGTGGCGGGGCACGGCGCCGCCTCGCACGGATCCGTCGGGACGAACAACGACGGAACCTTCACCTACAGCCCGTTTCCCGGATATTCCGGGCCCGACTCTTTTCAGTTCACGATCGGTGATGCCAGGGGCGGGTTCACGACCGGTACCATGAATGTCAGCGTGATAGAACCATCGCCTGTTCTGCCTGCCACGGGATTTCTCCAGGCGAGCAGGCTTTTGGTGGATGGAAGCGAGATTGATCTGGGTGGAAGGGTCGCGGTTGTCCCGCGGGCTGTCGATTTTGATGGCGACGGGTTTGTTGATTTGCTGGCGGCAACCGGGGGCGGTGTCCTTGTCTTTCGGAACCGAGGCATAGCCGGGAGACCGCAATTCTACCCGCCATCGCACTTGCAGGCGGCAGGCACTGATATTCGCGTGGGCAACAACCGATTGGCGATCTCGTGGGTTGATGTTGATTCCGATGGCCTGCCCGATCTGGTTGCCGTCGCGCAGGACGACCTGCTGGCGCGATGGTTTCGCAATATCGGTTCAGTCGGAAACCCGGTGCTAGACACCCCGGTGTTTTTCAAGTCATCGGATGGGGTTTCAGACTTCACCGTCCCGGATATTCGCGCCGATGTGGCGGATTGGAATGGCGACGGGTTGCCCGACATCGTGACCGGATCGTTCAGTGGTTCGGTCATGGTCTCCTTGAATGTGGGCACCCGGTCCTTACCCCGGTTCGCCCCCGCATCCGTCCTGGTCGATTCCGCCGGTCGGTCGTTCGACGGTTCGTACAACCTCAACGCGCGGATTGTCGATGTCACGGGGGATGGTGTTCCTGATCTTGTCTCAACCTTCAATTGGGGAACGATCAACTGCCACGCCAACCTTGGATCAGCGAGTCTTCCGATCTTGGCGGACGCGCTCGAGTTTCAGGTCACCGATAGCAACGGGGATCGAGTCAATTTTCATGCCCTCGCCGATGGGGCGATCGTGGACTTCGCCGACCTGGACCGTGATGGCACGGTCGACCTTGTTGCAGGTGGCGAGAACTCGGGCGCCTTGTTCCTTGCCTATGGACGCGGCGGCATGGATTCACTTGCCGGGATACGCGATCTTCTTGCGGCGCATCCAAACGACCTGGGCGTATTTCTCGCGAGCCCGGCGCATTCCACCGAAAGGGCGCGCCTCAGGAATGATCTCGGCCAACTCCATGATTTCATCGCGGGTATGGCGGTTCCCTCGCAGAAGGCCGTCTTTCAGGCCGCGTTGCTTGGAATGATCAGGGATTACCCTCAGTACTTCAGCCTGCAAAGGTTCAACCTTGATGACAGTCCCGGTTTGCCGGCGATTTCTTCGCAAATCCTGCTCACCACACTGATGACCAACTACCTTGATCCGGTGACTCGAAAGTCGGTTTGCGATGCCGCGGCGTTTCCCGGTCGCGGCCAACCCGGAGGAGGATATCGCAAGCTGGTTGAGGATCTCGGGCTTTTCCTTTTCGACAATTATCAGAACCCCATGGGTGCCGAGGCGATCTATCAGGCTATCCGCAATGTGCCCAGAAATGTTTACCCCGGTACCGGCCTCACCATGGCTGATTGGCTTGGAGCAACTGATTTTCTTGTCCGTGGGCATTTCAAGAACTGTTTCAACGGATATCCCGACAATGGCGAAGTGGAATACGGATTTGGCGACGATGCCAGGCCCGTGATCGGCGAGAGGGGTAATGAGAATTGGTACATGACGGTGGTCCGCCACGAGACCATGCACGACATGGATGCCTTTGTGAGGCGCTCGCCTGAGCTATATCGGCGCTGGGGGCAAGTGCTTGTCCGCGCCGGAGGCCATGATGCGAATGGAAACGATTACCTGGCGGCGGACCCGTCCACCGGTTGGTTCAGTCCCTCGCTCACGCGGAATTTATGGCTCCGGGAGGGTAGATGGAACGGGATTGATGATTGGGAAGCGACTTTTGAGGCGTTTTACCAATCCGGGCCGGGGGCCTCATGGAACAAGTACGGATTCATGCGTGGCGGTATCGAGTGGTTTCTCAAGAATTCCCAGGAAAGCCTGGCCACGCAGGGAAACCAGTTCTGGAATAGTGGCGAGGGCCGGATCCAAGTGGCCATCGACCGTTGGCGGCGTGGTTTCGACAGCAACATCACCGAAGTTCTGTTCTTCATGGATGTCATGTCCCTTGGACTTGGCAAAATGCAGCTTTGTGAGAATGACGGATATTGTGACCAGGTGATTTCCTTCGCGGAACTTCACCGCGACCAATACGGCCATATCGATCGGGTTACGGTGAATGGCCGGCAGTACAAGTTCACGCTGGATCCCGATGGAAGGGTTGTCGGCGTTGATCAGCCCACGCTGCCATTGGCGCCTTCCCGGCTTCAGGCGACCGCAGCGTCGTGGGACAGGGTTCATTTGGCTTGGCGGGACAATGCCGCCAATGAATCGGCGTATGTGGTGGAGTGCTCGACCAATTCCCGATTTACCACCAAGGTTGAGTCCATCATCATGCCCGCCGGGGCAACCTCGGTGATGGTCACGGGACTCACTCCGACCACGACATATTTTTTCCGGTTGAAGGCGAGGAACGCGACGGGTGATTCAGGGTACACCGCCCCGGTCAGGGTCTCGACGATCGCCAACCTTGGCCGCTTCGCCATGGCGGTGGATGTTGGTGGCGCAAAACCGGCGGGTTCAACCCAGTTCAGCGGGCAGTCCGGATACCATTTGCGCGCTGGTGGCAGCGGATTGATTGGGAAATCAGACAGTATCCACTTCGTGTCCACCTCCGTCGCCAATGATGTGGAAATGCTCGCGCGCGTTGTATCGCTGCGCAACGGGGCGGACAATGCCCGGGCAGGCCTCATGCTGCGCGACTCCTTGGCCGTTGGTTCCCGATTTGCCGGAATCTTCGTGAACCAGCGCGGCGACCTGATTTTTCAATCGCGATCAATTTACGGTGGAGGAATCAGGACGGTCAGGAAGATCGCGGGCCATCAGCCCATGGGTCAGGTGTGGCTGCGGATTGTCCGCACCGGTCAAATGGTCGAAGCTTTTTACTCATTCTCGGCCGCCTCACCGGCAGCATGGATTCGCTTGGGCGCGTCAACGATTCCCCTCAACGCGCGGGCAAGGGGCGGGCTGGTTGCCACATCGGGTTCCCCGGGCAGACTGTGTGCCGCGGTTATCACATCCGTTCAACTTGGGGAGATTGGCTGAGCCGCTTCCAGCCGGAACCGGTATTTGACCACTTGCTGGTTGAATCTGATCTGAAGCCCAGACCATTCCCAAACCGTGGACCCAATCCCTGCCAGTTTCTTGCATCGAATGGGTTAATTCATCATGTAAGAGTATTGGGACTCATATTTGGGAGATTATGAACCACGGTGGCTTCCGGCCCGTTGAAATGAATTTCGAAGGCATTCAGCCTTTCGCGGTCATTGCGCCCTTTTACCGATAACCAGTGTCACGGGCTTGCCCACGAACTCAGCCTGACCTTCCTTGCGTGCCGTCACGACAAACGGAAGCGTGACTGGCTCCAACCAGGGGTCCACCTCGATCTCCAAGGTTCTTTCAGTTTGGTTTGGCGGCACCAGGACACCGTTGAGGCCGATGTCAAGAACCCTGACACCCTGGGGCAAACCCCGGACATCAAGCGGTACACGCCCGGCAAAACCATTGTGCCGTTCAATCCTGACGGGAACCTTGGCCCTGCTTCCCGGGGCAATTTCAACCTTTTCAGCCATCGCCCTCACCGTGACATCGCCCCGATTACCCAGACGGATGGGAGGAAGCGGCATTTCACGAGTCTGTGTTGTGCCATTAATTGTGCCAGTCGCCCTGATGGTTCCACGAACCGGAAACATGGCGCCCGGTCCCGCGGCGGAAATCGCGAGCGTCAGGCTGTTTTCCATGGCTGTCGCCTTGCCGGCTGACCCGATCCAAGGTTCCGGCAGGCCGACCATTTCGGCTTTGACCGCGCCTTCCCAACCGTCCCGGCGAAGGATGTCAATCACCACCTCCGCCGAGCCATCCGGTGAAAACGGAATCTCCTTCAGCCGAGGGGAAATCGAGAAATCCTCAAGAACCGGGCGGACAGCGAGGTGGTAGGACAACCCGCCACGGATCCTGCCGGAAGCATCGGAAACCTCGGCGATCAATATCCCATCGGCGGGCGGGTCGAACAACAGCTTGCTGTCGGTGCCCGTTTCGGGATCGCCATCGTCGTTCGCCCAAGGCAACTCAATGGGTGAAATTCCGACGCCCTCGATTGTTTCATCCGGTCGGCGGGGAATCACCTTGATCAATGCCTGGCCGACGGGATGCTGGTTCGGGCTTGTGCCTAGCCATGCCAGCCTCTTGCCGTTCTGGGCGAAGAATTGGCAATCATCATCCGGATTCCTGGGCAGGGCGCGGATGCGCATGACATCTCCCCCGGCGTACAGGAAATCGTTCGGCGAAAAACCAGTCCATTTATCCAGCCTGATGCCGGGGTTTTTGGCGTCGTGGTTTCGAAACGCCACCGTGGTCTGGTCGACGGGTTCAAGCCGGGCGCGGACAAGCGGGTTCCCCTTCGCATCCCTGATCGCCAGGCTGCTGTCAAAGGGCGAACCCATGCGAGCGGCTTTCACCTCGATCACCAGCTTCTTCCCCCGCGTGGCCTGAAACTTCCAACGGTTGGCCTCAACGGAAGTTTCAAGAATTCCATTCGCGCCGAAAGGTGGCACATGAATGACCTGTCGATCCATCACCTGGGGGGAGGGATCGACAAACGGACCTGAAGCTCCAGGGATTCCTTCCCATGGGCTTGGGAGGATGAGCCTGGTGCCCACTGAGGAGGCGGGCACCTCCGGCCACTCGGCGATGGCATGATCTCCCAAGCCGACTCCCAGCAGGCGGACTTTGGCTGGTTTTCCCGCCTCGACATGGCTGGGAAATACACCTTGGACAACCGGAAATTGTCCCGCATGGAGGCGATAGCCGGCTGTTCCGACGCGGTATTCTCGATCGCGGACCTGAATTTCGTGGATACCGTCAACTTCCGCCACAAACGCAAGCGCGCGATTCCCCTGCAGGGCCACGGAACCATCGGGGCCCGCCATGCTCAGTTGGCAATCGAGTTGTGATCCGGAATCCTGTTCCAACAGCAAGCCCAAGGGCTGGCCCCTTCGAAGCGAGATGGGAAACCTGTCAACCTGGCCCGCGCGCGCGATCGTCCCACTCGCGGTGCCGGCAGCCATGCCCTTGGAATCAATCCCGCTTGAACCAAGAACAACGGTCAGTGAGAAAGTCAGGGCCTCTCCGCCCGGCACCGGAACCGAGACCTGCCTTTTTCCCGGTAGGGCGTTTTGTGGCGCGCTGACTTCGGCCACCACGCTCGCGCCATCGGTGGCGACATGGGTCAATTTGAATTCGCAACCCGGCATGACCGCCTTTTTCCAATCCGCCTTGTCCAAAGCCAACCCTGTTACGCGCACCGTGCGGGACATGCCGCGTTGAATATCGGTTGGCTCCAGACCCATCACGCGGGGAGCGGCGCGCATCAGCAGTGATTTCACGATTTTCATTTCAGCGATGTTGACGGCATGCACTCGGCCCTCGAAGTCGCCGATCCAGGCCAACGGCAACGAGTTGGAGACAAGCAGGCATGAGGGGGGCAAGGAAGGCACGGACAACTTGCCGCTCGCGAGAAGCCCCGGGATTTTCCATTTCTTGAGCCAGCCATCCTCTCCCAAAGTCAGCAGGTGTTCCGAGGTGGCACCCAGGGATAGAACCGCCGCTTGGTGAGCGAAGGCTGAAGACTTGAGCGATGCCTTGTCGGCGTTCAGTTCCCATGCCCTGAGAGAACGGTCCACACCGCCGGCGGCGATCTTGGCGCCACCTTCAATCCATCGCGCCGAGTACACCCAGTCCGTGGCATCACCGATCGAGTGCGCGCACCTGCCCGATGGCATATCCCATATTTTCACGGTGCGGTCGCATGAACAGGAGGCAAGCCATCGACCCGAGGGATGCCAGTCCA
>CAWUNZ010000042.1:0-17629 GCA_963923445.1 uncultured bacterium | reverse complement strand
CTCATCTGCATCCCGACCACGGCGGGCACCGGTTCGGAAGTCTCCTGCGCCGATGTCTACACCGACCACCGCCAAGGGATCAAACTCGGCAGCATCAGCAATTACCTGCGACCGAAGGTCGCGCTGATCGATCCACTCCTCACGCACTCATGCCCTCCCAAGGTCACCGCTGACAGCGGCATCGACGCGCTTGTGCACGCCATCGAGGCCTACACCGCGGTGGACAACGAACAATTTCCCCTGCCGCCGGGGCAAAAATCGTGCTACCAAGGCCGGCATCCCATGGGTGTGGCCATGGCCACCCAAGCCATCACGCTTGCCGGGCGATTCCTGGAACGGGCGGTAGCCAATGGTTCGGACGCCGAGGCCCGCGAGGGCATGGCGCTGGCGGCGATGTATGGCGGCCTGGCCTTTTCGAATGTGGGTGTCGCCCTGGTGCACGCGCTGGAGTACGCCGTGGCCAGCTTTGTTCATGTCAGCCACGGGGCGGGCAACGGCCTGCTGCTGCCCCATGTGATGCGGTTCAACAGGCCCGGCCGGGAAAAGGAAATGGCTGAAATCGGCTCCCTTCTCGGCCTGGGTGTGAAGGGGGCGGACGAATCCATCGACGCGATCGCCGGCCTGTCGAGGCGCATCGGCATACCCCAGCGCTTGAAGGATTTGGGTGTCACCGAAAGCATGCTGCCGGCGATGGCCGAGAAAACCCTCGCGATGACCCGCATCTTACGCGTGAACCCAAGGCAACCGACCCACGACGACCTGATGACGATCCTGCGCGCGGCTTATTGACACGCTTGCGGCAAATCATTGGCCGGATAGCCTGAAAGGATGCCTTATAAGGCTTTTCAGGGGTCCATGTGCCATGTCCAAGCCACGCCAGAATCCGGATGCCACCATCGCGGGGAATGATTCCGTTTCCAGCGACGACCGCACCCTGGCCCCGGGTGAGGTGGAAACACACCGAATCCACGCGGAAGCGACCATCGGGCCCGACGACCAATCCGACCTCACCAAAGGCGCCGCTGGCGACCGTTCCGATATCACGCTTGCCGCGGACGCCGGAGTCGCGGCACCGCAGATGGATGACCGCACCATCAGCCCCGACGATGTCCCGGCACCGGCGAAGGACGACCGCACCATCAGCGCCGAGGAAGATCCGGGGATGACCATGCCGCCCGGTGGCGACTCAGACGCCACCATCGGGCCCGGCGGTCCCGCCGACATCGACGCCACCATCAGCCCGGACGCCGCTGCCGACGACGGCGCGACGCTGGCCCCGGGTGAGTCCCATTCCTCCGGCACCGCCCACATGTCGCGGCCTCCCGCTCCGCGCGCCTCCGCCACGGCGATCCAAAAGCCGTCGGGTGCGACAAGCCATGGCCAAACGGCGCGCATGAGCAAACCGCCGATACCCACGGCGAAAAACGACAGGAACAAAATTCCGGATGTGCCCGGTTACGAGATGCTGGGTGAACTGGGCCGGGGCGGCATGGGCGTGGTCTATCGGGCCCGCCAGAAGGGCCTCAACCGGATGGTCGCCCTCAAGATGGTGCTCAACAACGCCGCCAGCGAGTCGGAACTCGACCGCTTCCGGTTGGAGGCGCGCGCGGTCGCGTTGGTCCAGCACCCCGGGATTGTCCAGGTCTTCGATGTCGGCGAGCACAACGGGCTTCCCTACTTCTCGCTCGAGTTTGTCGAGGGCGGCCCGCTCGACAACCGCCTCAAGGGTGAACCGCAGGATGTCAAGTTCACCGCCTCGGTCATGGAAAAGGTCTGCCGGGCGATGGGGTACGCCCACTCCAAGAAGATCATCCACCGCGACCTGAAACCGGCGAACATCCTGCTCACCAAGACCGATGAACCCAAGGTGACCGACTTCGGCCTGGCCAAGGAGATGGACAGCGACGAGGGGCACACCCGGACCGGTTCGATCATGGGAACGCCCAGCTACATGCCGCCCGAGCAGGCGGAGGGCAAGGCGAAGCACCTCAACCACCTGGCGGACATCTATTCCCTGGGGGCAATGCTTTACGAGTTCCTGACCGGGCGCCCGCCGTTCAAGGGGCGCACGCTGCTCGAGACGCTTGAACATGTGAAGAAAAAGGATCCCGTTCCTCCGATCCAGCTCCAGCCGGACGCGCCGATCGACCTGCAGACCATCTGCCTCAAGGCGCTCGAGAAGGATCCGGCCAAGCGCTACCAGTCGGCCGAGGAGATGGCCGACGACCTTGCCGCCTTCAGCCGGGGCGACCCGATCAAGGCCCGGCCCATCAGCGCGCTGCAAAAGGTGTGGCGGTGGGCGTCGCGGAACAAGGCCCAGGCGGCGCTGGTGGCGGTCGCCTCGCTGTTCCTGCTGGCAGCGCTGGTCGGAAGCGTGGCCATCAACGGCCTGTACGCCGTTGCGGAACGGCAGCGGAAGGCCCAGGAGGAGCGGCGTGAAAAAGACCGCACCACGGCGCAAAAATTGTTGGAGGCCGCCTCCATGGACGCGGCCAAGGGCATGTGGGTGCAGGCCAAGCAGAATTACGACAGTGCCCTTGCCGCCATCCGCAACGACGCCGCCCTGGCCGACCTCCGCAAGCAGGTCGAGGAAGGCCTGAATTCGGCCGAGGAACACATCGACACCGACTCGAAGCTCAAGGTTTTCCGGAACGAGCAGTCGTTGGCCCTCTACGAGTTGACCGGCCAGTCCGGTCGCGGCGAGAAGGATGCCAACGCCAGCGCCCGCAGGCACGCCCTCGACGCCCTCGCGCAATTCGAGGTGAACCCGGAGACAGGCGCCTTGAATCCGGCCTTCGGCCGGCATTTCGCCGAAAAGGACAAGCCGGAAATCCTGAGGGGTTGCGCCGAACTGATGATCGTGCTCGCCGATTCCTGGTCCAACACGGATCTTGAAAAATCCAAGGCGTTGGCGGGCAAGGCCCGCGACGAGGCCCGCCGCCAGGGATTCAGCCTGGAGAAGGCCTACCTGCTCAAGATGATCCGTTACACTTCGGCCGCCGCCCGGGGCAAGGACGAGGAATACATCCTGAAGGCCAGGAAGGAAATCGAGGCCCTCGGCGCCGAGGCGGCCAAGGTCGCGCCATCGTCCGCCTACGAGTGGTTCCTGGTGGGGGACGAACAGTACAAGGAACGGCAGTTCGAGGCGGCGGCCAAGTCGTTCCAGCAGGCACTCATGCTGGAACCGAACGACTTCTTCTCACACATGTTTTTGGGTTTGTCCCAACTGGCGCGCGAGCAGTTCGCCGCGGCGCAGGCATCGTTCCTGGCCGCCCGGGCGATTCGACCCGACTTCCAGTACATCAACCTTTTCCTTGGCGTCTGCGCCGGCAAGCTGGGTGAAAAGGAGGAAGCCGAAAAACTCTTTGACGATTCCCGTTACTCCGAGGATGCCCGCGTGGCGCTCCTCGTCAACCGCGGGGTGGTTCATTATGACTCCGGTGACAATGCCAAGGCGATCGCGGATTTCGAGTCCGCGCTGAAGCTGGACAAGTCACCGAAAACCCTGGTGAACCTGGCGACCGTTCTGGCAATTGGCGTCAAGGAGCCGGGCAAGGCCGAACCCCTTCTCCGGGAAGCGATGAAACTGGACGCCAACGACGGCAAGGCGCCCCGCCTTTTGGCCAAAATTTTGGCTGACCGGGCTGAAACGGACATGAAGCAGGCGGCCATGCTTCGCGCCGAGGCGGTGGACCTGCTCCGAAAGGCGGCACCCCATTTGACCGGAACGCCCTTGGCCGCGACCGCCGCCCACGAGGAAGGCCTGCTTCTGGTGAAGACCGGCGAACTTCCCGACGCCAAGGCCGCCCTGACTCGCGCCACAGCCGAGAATTCCAAGGAAGCCAAGCCCTGGCTCGACCGCGGGCAGGTCGCCTTTGGCATGGCGGTGGCCTCATCACAGAAGCAGGGCAAGCCGGACACCGAACTTTACAAGGAGGCGATCGACTGCTTCGACGCCTACCTGGTCCGCACCTCGTCGGTTTCCACCAAGGAAGTGAAGGCGTTCAGGGGTTTGGCGCTGGAACGCAAGGCCACGGCCCTGATGATTCTCAAGGACGAAAACGGGGCACTGGCGGCGCAATCCGAGGCCGTGCTGATCGACCCCGACCAGGCCAGCCTGCGACGCATGCGCGGCTGGAACCTGATGAACGGCTGGCGAAAACTGGCCTTGGCCGACTTCGAGGCTGGCCTGAAAAACGATCAAGGTGCCTTGCGGGCCGACCTGCTCATGGGGCGGTCCTATGTGCTCGCCATCGACGGCAAGGTGGATGAGGCCTTGGCTGCCGAGGCGGAATACTCCAAGGCGTCAGGCGGCATGCCTGCCGCCATGCTGAACTTCGCCACTGTGTACGCCCAGGCTTACGACTCCCTGCGCAAGGCCGGCAATTCGGCCAAGGCCGAGGAAACCGTGAAAAAAATGGTGGCCCTCATCGAAACCCAAGTGGCGCGTTTCCCTGCCCCGGCCCGGGCCAAGGCATGGGCGGCTTTCCGCGCCGATGATGGGTTCGAACCGGTCCGTGGTCTGCCCGCGTTCGTGGAACTCGACAAAAAACTCCAAAAATCCCCATGATGGACGCTTACCTGGCCACCACCTACTGGGTGCTGGGTACCCGCGCCATCGGGCTACGGATCGGCGTGCCCGCTCCGGAATTGGAACTTGTCACCGAAAGTGGAATGGGAGGCCGGATCGCCTTCATCACCGCATGCAACCCCGCCAGCAAGCCTCTGCCGACCAATGAAAACGCCCAAAGGCTCAAGCAAGCGCAAGAAACCCTTTCCGGCTTGTCCAAGCGATGGATACCGGGTGTGGGCTTGGCGGATGACGGTTGCTGGTGCGAACCCAGCCTTTTGGCCTGGCCGCTGACTGAAGTCGAGGCCGGCACATTGGCTTCCGCCTGGGGCCAGAACGCCTGGGTCCATGTCGGCGGGGACTGGATACCCCGCCTGTTTTCCACCCAACGCTAATTGGCGTCTTTTCTCCCCCTCCCATGCGCCGAACCTGTTTACTACAATCAATTTCAAGCTGGCATCCTCGGCCAACCGAACTGCATGGGTAATCTCGGAAGACCACGATCGGGGTGAATGATGAGCGAACCGGAATACCGCCCGGGATTGGCCGATGTGCCCGTGGCCGAATCAGGAATCAGCTTCATCGATGGCAAGCGCGCCCGCCTCGAATACCGTGGCATCGCCGTGGAAACCCTGGCCCGGGAAAGCACCTTCGAGGAAACCTCGTGGTTGCTGCTCAAGGGAACCCTGCCGACCCAGCGGGAACTGGCCCTGTTCGATCGCGACCTGAAACAGAACCGCGGTCTGAAATACCGGCAGATCGACATCCTGAAATGCCTGCCCCCCGCGGGGCACCCGATGGAGGCCCTTCAGGCCTCCATCGCCGCTTTGGGAATGTTCCATCCCGCCCGGGAGGAAGCCTGGGAGTCCGTGATTCACCTCGTGGCGAAGACCACCACCCTGGTCGCGGCGTTCCACCGGATCCGCCACGGCGAGGAACCGGTCGCACCCCGGGAAGACCTTAGCCACGCCGCCAATTTCTACTACATGCTCACCGGCCGGGATCCGTCCGCCCCTGTGGCCCGCGTGCTCGACGCCTGCCTCATTCTGCACGCCGAGCACCAGATGAACGCCAGCACCTTCGCGGCGCGGGTGGTGGGTTCCACGCTGGCCAACCCCTACTCGGTGATCTCCGCGGCGGTGGGCGCGCTTTCAGGCCCTCTGCACGGCGGCGCCAACGAGGAAGTCCTGCAGATGCTCGACGAGGTGGGCGAGGCTTCCAAGGCCAAGGCTTGGCTCGACGACGCCGTGGCCACCAAGAAAAAAATCATGGGGTTCGGCCACCGGGTTTACAAGGTGAAGGATCCGCGCGCGACCGTGCTGCAGGAACTCGCCGAGCACGCCTTCGCGGAAACTGGCCGTCCCGCCAGCTACGAAACCGCCCTCGAACTCGAGAAGGCCGCCAACGCCATTCTCGGGCCCAAGGGCATTTACCCGAATGTCGATTTCTTCTCAGGCATTGTTTATTCAAGCCTTGGAATCCCCCGCGATTTGTTCACCCCCATGTTCGCCATGGCCCGGGTCGCCGGGTGGTTGTCGCATTGGCTCGAGCAGATGCGCAACAACCGGATCTTCCGCCCCGAGCAGGTCTTCACGGGGGTTCGCGATCAGGCCTACATTCCGCTGGAAAAGCGCCCCTGATTTTTACAGCAACAGATTCTTCCAAGGACGGATCAATCCATGCTCGACGCCGCCTTCGTCCGCGACAATCTGGACGCCGTCACCGCCAATTGCATCAACCGGCAGGTCAAGGCCCGTCCGGATCATGTGGTGCAACTCGATGACCGCCGCCGGGCGGTCATTCACGAGGCCCAAACTGTCCAGCAACGGCAGAACGAGATTTCCAAGCTCATCCCCGCGGAAAAAGACCCGGCGAAAAAGCAGGCGCTTCTGGCCGAGGGCAAGGCCCTGCGCGAGCAGGTCGGCGCGTTGGAGTCGAAGCAGAAGGAAGCCGAGGCGGCTCTCAAAGCCGCCCTGTGCGAACTACCGAACATGACCCACCCGGACGCTCCGGTGGGATCCGACCCTTCCTCCAACCGCGTTGTGCGCACCTGGGGCACCAAGCCAGCATTCACCTTCAAGCCCAAGGACCATGTCGCGATTGTCGAGGCCCTCGACCTGGCGGACTTCGAGGCCGGCGCCTCCGTGGCCGGGCAGAAGTTCTACTTCCTGAAGAACGAGGGCGCGCTTCTGGAACTGGCGTTGGTCCAGTTCGCGATGTCGAAGTTGGTTCGCGAGGGCTTCACGCCCGTGATCACGCCGGATGTCGCCCGCGTGGAGGTGTTGGAAGGGATCGGTTTCCAGCCGCGCGACCCCAACCCTGATGTGCGTCAGGTTTACGCGATTGCCGACACCGACCTGTGCCTGGTGGCCACCGCCGAGATCACCTTGGGTGGCATGCACCGGGACCATATTCTGGACGCGGCGAATTTGCCCATCCTGTACGCCGGCCTGTCGCATTGCTTCCGCACCGAGGCCGGTGCCCCGGGCCGTGACACCCGCGGGCTTTACCGCGTGCACCAGTTCACCAAGGTGGAAATGTTCGCGTTCTGCACGCCTGAACAAAGCGAGGAAATCCACTTGCGCATCCTGCGCATCGAGGAGGAGATCTTCCAGGCGCTCGGTCTGCCCTATCATGTCATCGACACCTGCACCGGTGACCTGGGCGGCCCAGCCTACCGGAAATACGACCTCGAGGCCTGGATGCCCGGCCGGGGTGAAGGTGGCGAGTTCGGCGAGGTGACCAGCACCAGCAACTGCACCGACTTCCAGTCGCGCAGGCTCAATGTGCGTTACAAGGCGGCGGGCCAGAAGGGCACCCGCTTTGTTCACACGCTCAACGGCACCGCGGTGGCCTGCACCCGGGCGTTGGTGGCCATCCTCGAGAACTACCAGCAGGAAGACGGGTCGGTCGTGGTGCCCGAGGTGCTCCGACCGATGGTGGGCAAGGAAAAAATCGAGGCGCGCCGCCGCTGATCCGGACGCGCCCGGGACGGGTGCCCGAGAATCATGGCGGACGCGGAAGAACTTCCAGTCGAGCAGCACGAGGACGAGGCGCCCGCCCCCGGCACGCCCGGGGCCAAGGCGCGCGCCTTTCCACCGGCGCCCGGCGTCTACCTCATGAAGGACGCCCAAGGCCGCGTCATTTATGTCGGCAAGGCGAAGAACCTCCGCAATCGAGCCAGCACCTACTTCACCAAGGCGGCGCTCGAGGATCCCCGCACCGCCGACATGGTCCCACTGATCGCCGACATCGACCACATACCCGTCGAGACCGAGGTGGACGCCCTGCTCACCGAAGCCCGGTTGATCAAGGACATCCAGCCCAGGTTCAATGTCGAATTGAAGGATGGCAAAACTTTTCCTTACCTGCAAATCCGCGTCCGCGAGGAATTCCCCCGGGTGGAGTTCACCCGATCGCCGCGGCGCAAGGGGGTGAGGCTTTACGGCCCGTTCACCTCCGCCAGCAGCCTGCGGATGGCCATTCGGGCGCTGCAGCGCGTCTTTCAATTCCGCACCTGCAAGCTGCCGATCCGCTCGACCGATCCTCGTTGGCGCTGGTTCAGGCCGTGCATTCTTCACAACATTCGCCAGTGCACCGCCCCCTGCAACCTGCGGGTCGGCCGCGAGGATTACCGCAGACAGGTCAAGCGCCTCATCCTGGTGCTGGAGGGCCGCAAGGACAGGCTCATGCGCCGCATGGAACGCGACATGGCCCGGGCCAGCAAGGCGATGGAGTTCGAGAAGGCCGCCCGCCTTCGGGATGACATCAAGGCCCTGGCCAGCCTTGGCCGGCGTGGCGAGGTGGAACGCGACATCCAGCCGGAGGTGTTCCCGATCGACCCCCGCAAGGGCCTGCGGGGACTGCGAAAGATCTTGGGAATGGACAAGGTGCCGCGCGTGGTCGAGGGGATCGACATCGCCCACCTCGGCGGCACCGACACCGTCGCCAGCCTTGTCTGCTTCATTGACGGCCTGCCATTCAAGCCGGGGTACCGGCGCTTCCGCATCCGCACCGTCTCGGGTGTGGACGACTACGCCAGCATCCGCGAGGTGGTCAGTCGCCGCTTCACCCGCGTGGAGAGGGAGGACCGCGAGGAGATTTTCCCCGACATTCTCCTCATTGACGGCGGCAAGGGGCAGTTGAACGCCGCGCGCGAGGCGCTCGATTCCGTCGGCAGGCACCCCTCTCGGCTCTTGTCTTTGGCCAAGCAGAACGAGGAGATTTTTGTTCCGGACCAGTCCGATCCCATCGTTCTTTCAAGGCACAGCGAGGCGCTCAGGCTGCTTCAATCGGTGAGGGACGAGGCCCACAGGTTCGCCCGCCACTATCATCATCATCTCAGGCGCAAGCGGATCGAGGACGACGGCCCGTCGGCCTGATCCAACGCGCTTCCGGGGGGGGGATGTTCACGATGCGAATCCTGCTGACCAACGACGACGGCATCCACGCCCCCGGACTGAGGGCGCTGCGCCGCGAGTTGCTCACCCTGGGCGAGGTTCTGGTTGTGGCTCCAGCCAGCGAGCAGAGCGCCGCGGGACACTCCGTCACCATCTTCAGCCCCGTGCTGGTGCAGGAGGTGGCCGACGAAAAGAACGGTCTGTTGGGCTGGGCGGTGGAGGGTCGCCCGGCCGATTGCGTGAAGCTGGCCTTGCGAATGCTGCTGCCCTGGCAGCCCGACCTCATTGTCAGCGGCCTCAACGCCGGGTCCAATGCCGGTATTAATGTGCTTTATTCGGGAACCGTGGGTGCCGCCATCGAGGGAAGCTTCTTCAAGCGGACAAGCATCGCCTGCTCGCTGGAGATGCCTCCATCCGGCAGGCCGGATTTCGCCGAGGGGGCCCGGCATGCCCGGGCGGTCGTCGGCAGAATCGTCGAGCAGTGCACCGAGGAAGGGAGCCTGTTCAACATCAACATTCCCGACCTCTCGCAGGGGGAACCCAAGGGTGTCGCCGTCCTGCCCCAGAACACCGCCAGCTACACCGAATGGTATGACAAGCGGACGGACCCCAGGGGCCGGGTGTATTTCTGGATCGGCCCCGACTTCACCTGCCACAGCCCGGTGCCCGACACCGATGTCACCGGCTTGGCCGAGCGGTTGATCACGGTGACCCCGCTACAATTCAACATGACCAGGACCGAACAGTTGTCAACAATGAAAAACTGGACTTGGTGATTCGTAGCTTCTGGTGGTTCCCCTCTTTCATCAGCATTTTTGGAGTCTCGTCTCATGAACGCCATCTCGCTTCTCTCGAGCCTGTTGTCCTCATCCCGTGATGCCACACTCGGCTACCTTGCCGACTTTTCGGATGCCGAGTTGCTCAAGCGCCCCGTCGCAGGCGCCAACCATGCGGCGTGGCAGATCGGCCACCTGATCCTGTCGGAGCGGTTCATTTGCGGCGAGATCACCGGGTTTTCCTATCCCGATCTGCCCGCCGGTTTCGCCGAGGCTCACGGCAAGGACAGGGCCTCCACGGATGACACCTCGGGCTGGCTGACCCGCGCCGGGTACGAGAAACTGTTCCGCGCCACCCGCGAGGCCACCCTCGCCGGCTTGGCCAAGCTCACCGAACAAGATCTCGGCAAGGCGACTGAAAGCCGGCTCAAGGCCAAGGCGCCCGCGCACGGCAACCTTCTGGCCCTCTTGAGCCAGCACGACGCCATGCACGGTGGTCAGTTCTCCGTCATTCGCCGGTTGCTGGGCAAGCCGGTGCTGTTCTGAGATGACGGCATCCACCTGGGCCAACATCGTCACCACCATCCATTTTCTGATGGTGGCGTGGGCGGTCTTCGCCTTGCCCGCGACCATCATCGGCCTCGCCGCCAAGGCTCCGTTCGCCCGAAACTTCTGGTTCCGGGCTTCGCATCTGCTGTTCATTCTTTTTGTGGTGGGCGAGACAGTCCTGGGAGTGGAGTGCCCGCTCACCACTTGGGAAAGGGACCTGCGCGCCCTTGATGGCATGGACCTTCACGAGGTGGACAACGAGCCGTGGATCGCTCAGGCGGCGCACAACGCGTTTTTGTTCCGCGGGAAGACCATCGCCGACATGCTTCCGTATTATCTGGCCTTCGGCCTCGCGTTGGTGACGGTGTTTGTCGCGGCGCCACCTCGGTGGCCATGGAAGCAACCGGTGGAAGGCCATTCGCCTCCCGAATGAAAGGCTACCCCTGCCGCTGGCGGGCCTGCCGCAACACCAACGCCTCGGGCCGCTCCCGGTAAAGCGGATCAAGCGGATAGCAACCCGACACCATCCCCCGCCGCGGCGCGGAGGTGCAGTCGGAAAAAGTTCGGCACACCTTGCGGCGATCGTGCCCGCGGCCGTCGAGCAGGTCGGCGGGAAGGTCGGGATAGCTGAGGGCCATGCGCCCCAGCCCGACGGAATCCACCATGCCGCGCCGGACCGCCGCCTGGCCCACCACTCCGAGCCATTCCTGCAGGTAGGTGTAGGCCGACCCCACCCATACCAACCCCGGCACATGAGCCTTGAGCCATGCGGTGGCCTCGATTTGGCGAGCCACGCCGGCCAAGGGATCCTCGGGAGGCAAGTATCCGTCGCTGGGCGGAACCGCCGCGGGGCGCTGAAGGTGCGGCGTGTAATACGGGCTGCCAGCCGTGGTGCAAACCATGGAAACACCGGCGTCGCGGGCAATACGCAAAAACGCCGCGGGTTCCTCAAGCGAGAAGCCGGTGCCGGTGCCGTCGCCACCAAACGCGAAGCCGTAAGAGGCCCCGGAGTGCGGTTCGGGCACCCCGGTCCCGCCCTCGCCCGGGCGGAAGGGCACGGCATCGTAAATACTCAGGCGCACGCCCAGAAGCAGACCCGGAGCGGCGGCTTGCAGGCCTTGGGCCACCGAAACCAGAAACCGTGCCCGGTTTTCCAGGTCGCCGCCATACCTGCCCGGCCGGCCGATGGCGCTCAACAGTTCATGGCCGAGGTAACCGTGGCAATGCTTGATATCCACGAAGTCGAATCCGGCCTTCTGGGCCAGCACGCCCGCGCGGATGAAATCGTCCACGAGGAAGTCGATCTCATCGTCGGTCATCACCCGGCCAGGCTGTGCCGCATGCCGGGCATCCAGGTTGGGATGGTGGTAGGCCACCAGCGGTTCGAGCAGGTCCTTGCGGTTGGGCCTGGCCCAGCGGCCCGAATGGGTGAGCTGCATGCCCACCAGCAGGTCGGAGGTGTTGCCGCGCGCCCTGTCGTGTTCGGAAACCAGAAGATCGCGGAGTTCAACGATTTCCCTTAAATTGGTTTCGTTGATAACCAATTGGTTGGGGTTGGCGCGTCCATCCTGGCGCACCGCGAACGCCTCGCCTCCCCAGATCAGCTTGGCGCCACCGGCGCCGAAGCGCGCCCAGCGCCTGCGGGTGAGGTCGGTGGGGGCCCCGAGTTCCGTGCCGTCCCACCCCTCCATGGGGAGAATGGCGAAGCGGTTGCCAACCCGGCGCCCGGCCACTTCGAACCGGGTGGAAAGCGGCCCGGCGGGCTCAAGGACCGGATCGACCGGAAGGTGGGCACCAACTTCCCTGCAGGTCGCTTCGAATTCGGCGACATTCTCCAAGCCACCCAGGCGACGGAAGGAAATCATGCGGCCTCCACGGGAAAATCTCGGTCGAGGTCCGCGGCGATCAATTGCAGCACGGCGACATCCGAATCGGGCCGGGTCGCCGACATGGGATGGGTATCCGAGCAGGAGATGCGACCTCGAAGCTTGAGGAATTGCGCCGCGGAGTGCTTGTATGCCGGAACCGGATGCCGGAACGCGAAGGCGCCCAGGTATTGCAGCAGGTCGTTCAGGGCAAAAAACCGGGGATCCCCTTCGCGCCACCATCGGTCACGCAGGGCGAACTGCTCCGGCGCGAAGGCGGAAAGGCCCAGAAGATAGTCGCTACCGTACATGACCATGTCGATCGCCAAGTCGTTTCCCGTCAGGACCAGGAACTCGGGCCGGTGGCGGTCCCTCAGGGCCAACCTCTGCCACTCCTGCGATCGGTCGAGCGATGAATGCTTGGCGCCCAGACAATTGGGAATGTCCATCAGGCCCTTGTAGGCATCCAACGAATAAATGCGCCCAAATGGCGCGAATTGCTGGCCCAGCTCAAAAGCATGGAAAGCCCGCACCCTGCCAGCCAAAAGGCGATACGCCTTAAGCAGTTCAGCCTCGGGCAAAGCCGTCAGGCCGAACGATTGCATGATGACGGGGGTTCCACCGCGCGATTCGATGGCGGCCATGGCCTCGCCATACGCCGCGGGATTGAACGGGTCGCCCGGCTTGTCCGGCACCACGGCACCCGCCACAAAACCTTGTTGGGACTTAAGTTGCGATGCAATATCAAGTGCCCGATTCTTGTCTTGGGCGCTCAGGAAAGGGCCGAATCCGGTGTCCATGTTCACGGCGGGAACCAAGCCGGCTTTCACGGTTCGTTCCACCAGGCTGGCAAAACCGGCCCAATCGATGGTCCCGTCAGCCGAAAACGGCAAGAGAACCGCAGACATACCGGTGATGGTTCGCCCCGGCCGTATTTGGGGCCATGAAAAGGGTGATTTCATGCGCTCGTTTCCATCGGTTTTCATCAAAATCCCACCATATCAGGTGCCACCCCCACCCAAGCGCTACCGCCTGAATGATCGGGGTAAAACCGGGGATATTCAGCAAGACCTCTCAGCTTCTTCATCGTTTCCACTTGATAAGGTTGTAGAACATCTATGCCCACTGGAGCAAAGGCGGCCATCACCATGACCCAAGGCGTCGTTCCGGCGTTCACGGCCATCATGTCCGAGCGGTACGGCAGTGGCGACGAATCGCCTTCCGTTTCACAGCGCTCCTCCAAATTCTCGGTCCGTGACCTTTCCCTTTGGTACGGGGCCAAGCAGGCGCTTTTCGACATCAACCTGGAGGTTCCCGAGCGTTCAGTGATGGCGCTTATCGGGCCATCGGGGTGTGGCAAGTCGACCTTCCTGAGCACCCTGAACCGGATGATCGACTTTGTCGAGGGCGTCCGCCGGGAGGGCACCATCCTTCTGGACGGGGTGGATGTGAATCGCAGGGATTGCGATCTGGTCCGCCTCCGCCGGCGCGTGGGAACGGTGTTCCAGAAGTCCAACCCGTTCCCCAAGTCGATCTTTGAGAATGTGGTCTTCGGTCCACGCGTGGCCGGGTTGAACGACAAGGCCAAGCTCGAGCAGATCTGCGAGCGCAGCCTAACCCGCGCCGCCCTGTGGAACGAGGTGAAGGACCGGCTGAACGATTCGGCCCTGGCGCTCTCCGGCGGACAAGCCCAACGGTTGTGCATCGCCCGGGCCTTGGCGACCGACCCCGAGGTGCTTCTGCTTGACGAACCCGCCAGCGCGCTCGACCCGGCCTCCACGGCGCGGATCGAGGACCTCATCTTCGAACTCAAGGTCAACTACACCATTGTCATTGTCACGCACAACATGCAGCAGGCGGCCCGCGTATCCGACCAAACAGCTTTCTTTTTTGAAGGCAGGCTGATCGAGTCGGGCCCCACCAAGGAGATGTACACCCGCCCCAAGATCAAGCAGACCGAGGACTACATCACCGGACGGTTCGGCTAATCCATGTCTATCCACTTGCAACGCGACCTCGATGGCATCCGCAAAGGCCTCCTCGGCCTGGCGGGGCTTGTTGAGACCGCGATTTACAACTCGATCCGCTCCCTGGTCGAACGCGATGTCGAGTTGGCCCGCAAGGTGGTGGATGGCGATGCCGCGATCGACGCCGAGGAAAACCACATCGACGAGGAGTGCCTCAAGGTTCTGGCGCTTCACCAGCCTGTTGCCGTCGACCTGCGCCTCATCGCCTCGGCCATGATGATCGTCGTCGACCTCGAGCGCATGGGAGACCTCGCGGAGGAGATCGCCGAGCGAACCATCCATCTGGCGACCCGACCACCGCTGGCCATCCCCGATGAAATCGTCTCCATGACCGATCTGTCGATCTCGATGGTCCGGCAATCGCTTGAGGCGTTCATCGGGGTGGATGCCGAGATGGCCATGCGGATCATCCGGATGGACGAGGGGGTTAATGCCCTCAATAACAGGCTGATTGCCCACATTCTTGAGCAAATGCGCTCCAACCCTTCCCAGCTGGAGGAAAACCTCTCGCTGTTTTCCGTCGTCCGCTGCCTGGAGCGCATCGCGGACCACGCCACGAACATCGCCGAGGATGTGTGCTACCTGGTCGAGGGCGAGATCATTCGCCACACCGACCGCGCGCAGGTCCTCGGCAGGCCGCGCACCCGTCCCACGAGGTCCACTTGATGAGCAACACCCCGGCGAATCCAGTGGCGAACCCGCAGAAAATCCTCGTGATCGAGGACGAGAAAGCCTTGGCGGATGTCCTGGGCTACAACCTGCGCCGCGAGGGTTACGAGGTGACGCTGGCGCACGACGGGCAGGAAGGCCTGAAGGCATCGCAAGCCAAGGCCCACGACCTGGTCATCCTCGACCTGATGCTGCCAACCATGAGCGGCATGGATGTGCTGCGTGAATTCCGGGCCAACGAGAAGACCCGCGACATTCCGATCATCATTCTCACGGCCAAGTCGGAGGAAGCCGACCAGTTGGTGGGTTTCAGCCTGGGCGCCGACGACTATGTCACCAAGCCGTTCAGCGTGAAGGTGCTGCTCCAGCGCATCAAGGCGGTCAGGCGCCGCGCCGAGGGTGCCATTGAACCCGAGGACCAGTTGGCCCATGGAGCGGTGCGGATCGACCGGACCAGGCACCGCGCGTTCGTGGACAACCGCGAACTCGACCTCACCCCCACGGAATTCCGCCTGCTGGAAACAATGCTCAAGCATCCGGGTCGGGCCTTCAGCCGCCAACAATTGATGGACGCTTCCATCGGCGAGGGCGCGGTGGTGCTGGAGCGCACCATCGATGTCCACATCAAGACCCTGCGCCGCAAGATGGGCGAGGTGGAACATGTCGAAACCGTCCGCGGCGTTGGTTACCGGCTGAAGGAATAGCCCGCCATCGCGCTCGATGACCTCCCATCAAAGCCCTGCCCAATAAATAGCCATCAGGTTTGTATTTATCGCGGATCTTCCGGTCAGATGAAAGCGCGGTCCCATATTGTCCAACGCCTTCACCAAGATGGCATTCCGTTCGCTCTGGAATTCCAAAGCCTCCTGGAACTTGGCATGCCGTGAACGGAAAGAGGCTTGGAACTCTACTTCAGTATCAAATTGGCCTCGTTGTCCTTTGCCTGAACCTCGAATTCCAAAGGCGTATTTTCAGAATCCCAATATTTCTTTGGAACCTTGTTGATATTGGGGGGCATCTTCTTAATTTTGGCCATCGAAAGCGAGACGGCATAAAGTCCGACCCCCGCGCCTTTGTCGCTTAGCGTGCTCAACTCGAATTCCCCGTTGTCGTTGGTCTTGCCCACAGCCTTCCAGCCGGCGCCCTTGGGGCTGGGCTTGGGGTCGAATAACACATCAACCTGGGGAACCGGTTTGCCATCGGCCAAGGTCAGCTTCCCCTTCACCGGATAGGTGGTGATCTTGGCGGTGGGAGAAGCGCCGCAGCCCAACATTCCCAACAAACCAGCGAGAAGGACAGCGGAGGCAACGGGACGCATGATTCTCTCCATGTATCGAATATCAACCCAAAATAAGGATGGGGGAACCATCCGGTGCCCCCATCCTTGAAACCTCAAGGGACGGAATTAGAAATCTGTGCCGGGGATATCGCCACCCTGATAGGTCACGATGGCGCGCATCGAGGCGGCGCCAATCTTGTCCGTCACAAAACGGACGCTGCCATCAGCGAACACGCCGTTGGCACCACCGCTGTGGAACGAGAAGATTTCATCGTTCGGACCACAGTTGTTGGTGCTCCAGGGGCAAGAAGTGGTGCCACCAAGCTTGTCGTTGTTGTTGTTGATGAACTTGCCGGTGTAAGTGCCACCGGCAGTCGCCGGAGTGGTGACAACGCGGCTGGCGCCGGCCGAATCCACATTCGGACCAGACACGCCGTTGCCTTGGTCGGGTTCGCCCCAGTGGGCAATGTAGGTCAAGGTTCCAGTAAAACCGGCAGCACGGGTTCCAGCGGCTGAATTGTAAGTGCCGTTCACATTGCCAAAGAAACCGCGGCTGACATCCTCGGCAAGCGCGATGGTGTTGCTGGTGCCGTCAAGAACCGATGTGACAGTGGCCCCACCATTGAACTTGACAACGCCACCGGTGCTGCTGGTCAGGTGCAACACGCCCTCGGCGCGAATTCCCAACGCCGTGCCAGTGGAAGACTTGATCCGCCAGCCTGAGGTGGGGTCGATGTCGGTGTAAACGCAAGGCATGTAGTCGCAGATGCCATACCCGAGGGTATCGACTCCGGTACCACCGGCGGGATTGCTCGGACAGATGAAGGTCTTGATAGGGGTTTTGAACGGCGTGGCGTTCTGGTTGACATCGTCGTAACGCAGGCCCAGGTTGATCAGCTTGTAGACAGCTTCCTGCTCCAAAAATGGCAGAATGATGGTGTGCGTGGAATGAAGATCGAAACCAGCACCATAGGCACCGGCGCCGCTCATCTGAGTCCCTTCACCGCCCGTGGGGAAGCAACCATAGGTGCTGGCGTAATTGTGCAGGGCCAGGCCGTATTGCTTGAGATTGTTGGTGCAGCTCATGCGGTTGGCCGCCTCACGGACTTTTTGCACCGCGGGAACCAAGAGGCCAATCAGCACGGCGATAATGGCGATCACCACCAAGAGTTCGATCAGCGTGAAGGCTGACCTCTTTTTGAGATTAACGACAAGCATTTATTAGCTCCGAAAAAAAGCGCACACGCGTCCAAAACAACTGTCAGACGCTAAGATCAAGACATTCGAAGCATAAGATTTGTCTCTGAAAACTGTGCGAAGAATAGGTGAAATAAACATGAAGAAAGGAACCAGCAAGGAAAATGGTTCAACCAGGCCACGGCCTTTTCGGAATGTGAAGGAAAATTCTCAATCCAGCGCCACCGCTGGCACAGCAAAGCCATAGACCCGGAACGGAACCTCGGCGACAAAATCGTTGTCCGCGGTGACAAGCAG
>CAWUNZ010000041.1:0-18098 GCA_963923445.1 uncultured bacterium | reverse complement strand
TACACCTAAGCCTTCGTCGGCAGCGTCAGATGTGTATAAGAGACAGCCTCCGATGTCCATGTGGAACCACTGGTCGGTTTGGCCAACACGATCATTCTGGTGGCAAGCAGCGCTGCTGCGATGCTTGCCTGCAAACTTCTTGCCTCGGGTTCATCAAAGGGTGCGACAGCCTGCCTGACGGCCTCGCTTCTCCTCGGCACCCTGTTCCTTGGCGTTAAAGGATATGAATATCATGGCAAATACCGTCATGGTTTGCTCCCTGGGCGAATAGGCGAACTGCATCCACCTGGGACCGTAGCGCGGGCCAGATATGACATCTCCGCCGGCCTGGCCTTCATGGATTCCGTCAAAGTCAGGCTCGAAGCTGATGCCCGCCCGCTGTTGAAGTCGTCCGACGACTCCATCGCCCTTCCCCTGAAGCTTGAGATGGAATTACTGCGTGAAATCGACCAAAAAAAATTATCAGCCGGTATGGTGGCCGAGAGGGTCCACGACATCCACTTGGAATCCGCTCATGCCGCTCCCGGATCCCATGTCAACCTTCCGGCGGTGGCGGCGCATGGAAACCTTTGGGCGTCGTCTTACTTCCTGATCACCGGGTGTCACGCCCTTCACTTGGTGGTTGGCTTGGCCTTTTTGCTCGGCCTGTCCATTAAGGGCTTGGCCGGACACCTGAAATCTGACGACCTTCCCTATCTGTCGAATGTGGCCATCTACTGGCATTTCGTCGACATGGTATGGCTGGTTGTGTTTCCCATCATTTACCTGCTTTGACTCGGAAGGCGACCATGCGCGAAACAACTGACGGTCCCACCTCGACGATTGCCGCCGGACTTGTTCCCGGCGCGATCATTGCCGGGTTGATGGCGCTGATGGCAGCGGCCGCGCTCGGATGGATTCAGGCCGGCCCATGGCGCCCCGCAGTCTGTGGGGCATGTCTCGTTGGAGCCCTTGCCATTTCCACCCTGTTTTCCTTCGAAATGAAAACCGATGGGGGAACCGTATTTTTTCTGGCCATGCCCCTGCTCCTTCTGGCGACTGTCCTGACCCTTTGCCTCATGCCTGACATGGTGCTGGTATGGATCTCCTGAGATCACGCTTGATTGGCCTGCTTGTCGCGGGGCTGATCATCCCCTGCGCTGGCTGCGATGCCTGGAGGGGCGGGAAGGCCCCCGGCCCTGCTGATCGCGCCGCTCCCGATTTCTCCTTACTTGACACCGCCGGCAACGCGGTCACCCTGCAGGACTTGCGAGGAAAAGTCTGGGTCGCTTCGTTCATGTTCACCCGCTGCACCCTCGGTTGCCCTCAGGTTGCCGAAACAGTCCGGGATCTTCAAAATCGGCTCCGGGATCGCAAGGATTTGTTGTTCGTAACCTTTGCGGTGGATCCGGACCGTGACAACGCCGAGGACCTTAATCGGTACGCGAACCACTTTGGCGCCGACCAAAACCGCTGGATATTCCTGAGAGGCGACAAATCAGGTTTGGATCGACTGGTTACCGATGGATTCCAAATGGCCATCAACCGCGATGGTAATAAACCAGTTGGCGAGGATATCACCCACCCACTCAAGCTTGTTCTGGTCGATCGGGAGGGATTCGTCCGTTCGAGATTTCCCGGGCTTTCGAACCCCATGGATGCTCCTGGAACCTTTCAGGCGGAACAGGCGGAACTCAGGGCTCAGGTTGATATTCTGCTCCGGGAGCGTCCTTGGACGGGGTGGTTCATCCCTTCGGCTGAGCTCAATGCTTTTCTGAACGGATTGGCAGGCATCTTGTTGCTACTGGCTTTTATCGCCATCAAGGCGGGAAACCGTGGTCTGCACGGTGGATTGATGCTGGGCGCGTTGGCTGCCTCGGCGGTGTTTTTAGCCTCATACCTGATCTACCACATCTTTCTCAAGCACGGGGTTGCCACTTCGTTTGCCTCCCGGGCACCCGGCGCTCCGGTTTTTATTGTTTATTTTTACTTGGCCATCCTGCTCACCCACACCGTGCTCGCGATTGGCGTCACGCCGATGGCCCTTTTTGTCGCGTCGCTGGGCATCCGTGGCGGTCCTCACCTGCCCCGGCACAAAACCTTTGCCCGATGGGTATTCCCACTCTGGGTCTATGTTGCAGGAACGGGTGTGCTGGTTTACTGGATGCTGTACAGGCTTCCAGGCGCCGCCGGATGGAATTGACGGAGAACCACCATGCATCGATGGCTTGTTGTGGTCGCTACCCTTGCGCTGTTTGCCGCGAAGTCGTTGGGGTGTCCCAGTTGCGCGGGCGACACTCCCCCCGGCGAGGATGGTCTTCAGTCCCAAGGCGAGGCCGTCGCCTACGGACTAAGCATCGCCATGCTGCTTGGAGCGCCTGCATTCATGACTTTCGCGCTGGGCTATGCAGTCACCCGGCCCATCCCGGATCAGCCGCCGGGTGAGACGAAATAAGCCAAAAGGTCCACCAGGTCAGTCGGGTTCAGCCGGTCCCCCAGCCCAGCGGGCATCGGGGACAGCGGTGATAATGTTCGCTCCTCAATATCGTCCACCTTAACCACGACATCCTTGCCCATCGCATCCGCCAATATCAGCGTTTTTCCCTCTTGCCTTAGGAGCAAGCCCGATAGGACTCGGCCATCCTTCAGCGAAAGAACCGTGGTTCGAAATGCTTGGTCCACATTCCGATTCGGATCAAACACATCTTCCGCCAAACGCTCCAGCCCCCGCGCTGCGATCCCGTCTAGCTGCGGCCCCACCTTGGCTCCCTTGCCGCCCACTTGGTGGCACGCCGCGCAATGCTGGGCAAACAATTCCGCACCCTTCTTCCTGTCTCCCGCCTTGGAGGATGCCGCTCGTGCCGCGGCGATCTTTCCAACCAAGGCCGCATCCACCTTGGGAGCGCCCTTGGCAAGTTCCCTCGCTTGATCAGAAAGTTTCACATCCTTGAGCGCCTCGATTCGAACGGAAACGACCCGATCGACCAGGACACGGGCCGAAACCTTCCCCTTCGAGATCAGGTCTAGTAATTCAACGCAACCCTCACGGCGAACCGCCATTTCCCGGGAAAGCGCATCCTGTAGGCCGGAGGGCAATGCGGCCATGGCATCAGCAGCGGCCTTCCTCCCCTCGGCAACATCCGCCCTGACAAGACCAAGACCGCATTCCTGTCTCAAGGCGATTGGTTCGGAAGGGCTCACCAAGAGCTTGGCTAAAACTCCGGTCCACGCTCTTCCAGCGCTTCCCCCAAGCGCCCGAAGCGCGGCCAGCCTGACTGCTTCCGGTTGGCCGCCATCAGCGACCAATCCCGCCAGTTTTTCACCTTCGATACGAAACGCCCCAGCCAGTTCGATTCCTGCCGTTAATGACTCTTTTTGATTCAAAAGCACAGGAGTCAATGTTGTGGCAAGATTGGCAACTCCAGTGGGAATCTTCCGCCCCGATTGAGCTGATCCCTTTTCCATTTCAATGAGCAGACGCGCGCGTTCAACCGGAGTCATTCCATCCCGTGAAAGGCTTTTTTCGAGCGCGGTGAAGGCCGTTTCATCCCCATGGCGGGCCACATGCCTCACCATGTCGGGACGAAGCCCGGCAGAGGCCTTATCCAACTGAACAGAAAGGAAGCCCGAGGCCTTGGGATTCGGAATTCCCAAGGCTGCAGTCACCAGCAAGTCTCGATGATTCAATAACCGGTTTTCGTCGGAGGGCAGGCCGCCGGCAGCCAAGCGGTTGCGCAAAGCCACAAGAATGGTGTGACGCAAATGGCTGTCCTCGGGCTTGGACCGGCCATGAGCGTCAACCAACGCGGCGATCATCGAGGCCCCGCCAACTCCCATCGCCGATTCAGCGGCGGCACGACGGACTTGCGGGTCGGAATCACTGAGACCGGCCTCAATAACAGAGGCCCCGGTCGTATGACTTTGTCCTGCACTCAATGTCATGGCGTGAATTCGAGCAACCGCATCCGCCGACGAAGCCAATTCTGAGATCAACTTTTCGTCGAGGCTTCCCATCCGTTCTAAACACCATGCGATTCCCACCCGCTTGCGCCAATCCCCAGAAGCCCAAGCCTGACGGAGAATGTTCTCGGGTTGTTTCCCACGGGTGGCCAGTTGGTTCAAAGCCAGAGTTGCGATGGTCGGGTTACGATCGCCCAATCTGGCAACTAAAGTCCCCACATCGGTGCCCGCACCCAAATCCGGCATTGGGGCCGGAGTACCCTTGGGAGCGATCCGCCAGATCCGTCCCCTGTGGCGATCTCTTCCGGGGTGTGTCAGGGGAACCTCGTAATGACCGATGATCCGGTTATAGAAATCCGCGACATACACCGCCCCGTCGGGCCCCAGTTTCAAATCCACGGGCCGGAACCAAAGGTCGCTGGACACAACCAAATCAGGAGTTTCAATGGCCTTGGGAGACGCGCCCTGCCAGGCGATGTCATCACGGTTGACCTTGCTTGTCACCACATTTCCGATCAAAAGCTGTTCCGGATCCTTGGCATTCCAAAATCCGGCGGGAATCCAGCAGCATCCTGCGATCCCGGTTGAACCATGGTCATGGGGACACATTTCAGGACCGAAACCGAGTCCGTCATGAGGCTTGCCAAAGCTTGGATAACAGGATCCCCGAATAAGGCTGTAAAGCGGCCGACTATGACAATCGGCGGTAAAAAGTCTGCCGGCATCGTCCCGAGCCATGCCGAAAGGGTTCACCTGCCCCCGCGTCCATAATTCCAACCCCTTGCCGTCCGGCCTGAAGCGGTAGGTGTGGCCCGACTGCATGGACAAGATCGTCCCATCGCGATCCTTCACCTTGCTATCGTTGGCGAACCCATGGGTGGCATGGATGCTGCCGTCATGGGCCCAGGTGAACGAGTTGGTCATCCCATGGGTGTCGGCGCTGCCATAGCCCTCGAGTAGAGTCTCCCGTTTGTCAGCGACGCCGTCGCCATCGGAATCTTCCAGCAGCAAAACCTGATTAATGTGGTAAACAATGCAACGGGTGGTTTTGCCCGAGGGTAATGGCAACAAACCGATGGGAATGTTCAACCCGTCGGCGAATGTCTCGACCTTTCGCGCCTTTCCCGTGACCGGATCAAAATCAGACAGAATCCGCAGGGTATCCCGTGGCTTGGTCCCCGGCTTGGCCGGGTACGGGTATTCAAGCGTGTCGGTCACCCACAACCGGCCGCGATCATCCCAAGCCAAGTTCATCGGCTTGGAGATTTCCGGCTCCGAAGCCACCAAGCGCGCTTCAAAACCGTCCGGCAACCGGAAACTCGCGGCCTCCCTCACTGGATCCAGAGCTTCCGTTGGCGCCACCAACGGGGGAGGAGCCATGCACACCAACAAAACCAAGCCTTGAATCATGGGATTCTTCCATCAGAAGACGGATTTTCAGACGGATGACTAGCATCCCCCACATCCGCTCCCAACTCAAGCCCGCCGCCTGTTGCGCCGCTGATAACATGAATCTCATGATGTCCGAGCGAATCCTGTTTATTACCGGCAAACTTGCAGAACCACTTCTGCGCCGTGTCGTGGAGCCATTGGCGAAAGATGCAGGATTTGAGGCCAAATTCGCTGTCCTGCCCATCACGGTCGTTGCCTTGGCGACCGTGGACTGGATCAGGCGCCACCTTCCGACGCCTGATGGGATTGACAGGGTGATTGTTCCCGGGCTTTGCACGGGCAAGGCCGAGGAGCTATCCGCCGCCTGGGGTTTGCCTGTGGAAAAAGGTCCGCGCGACCTTCTTGACTTGCCAGGTTATTTTCGCCGCCCAGGCCCGGCGCCCGCTTTGGAAAACCACAGCATCGAGATCATCGCGGAAATCAATCACGCTCCCCGTCTGACAATTTCCCAAATTGTCGAACAGGCCAAGGCCTGGGCTGGCCAAGGGGCCGATGTCATCGATGTCGGGTGCATGCCCGGCGAACGGTGGACCGAAACTGCCACCGCCGTGAGGGCACTCCGGGCTGAAGGCTTGCGAGTCTCGATCGACAGCTTCGACCCATGGGAGGTATCGGAAGCCACGCAAGCGGGAGCGGAACTTGTTTTAAGTGTCAACAGCTCAAACAAACAACATGCCCCCGACTGGGGTGTCGAGGTTGTTGCCATCCCTGATCAGCCGTCCGATGAAAAATCACTCGAGGACACCATCTCATGGCTATCGGAGCGGGGAGTGCGCTTCCGAGCCGATCCCATCCTGGAACCCATTGGCCACGCCTTTGGAGCAAGCCTGGGCAGGTACGCAAGATTCCGCCAAAAGCACCCGGACATTCCCATGATGATGGGCGTCGGCAACATCACCGAATTAACGGAAGCAGATTCCGCTGGAATCAACTTCCTGCTGGCGGCGCTTTGCGAGGAATGGCGTGTAGGAAGCGTGCTTACAACCGAAGTGATCGGCTGGTGCCGGGGGTGCGTCCGGGAGCTGGACATCGCCCGCAAAATGGTTCACCTGGCCGTTAACGAATCACGCCTGCCCCGCCAGCTTGGGGCTGAGCTGGTTCTTCTGCGCGACCCTCGCCCGGCAACCCGGGGAACGGAATTCCTCGACAGGCTCGCCTCGGACATCAAGGACTCGAACTTCCGCATCTTCGCTGATGAAGGCCGAATTCACATCATGAACAGCAGGACAAGGCTTGAGGGAACCGATCCCTTCGAATTATTCGACCGGCTGTCGAGGGAAGACCCAGTCGATCCAAGCCACGCGTTTTATTTGGGATACGAGATGTGCAAGGCGATCACGGCGATCACCCTCGGGAAAAACTACACCCAGGACCAGAGTCTTCGCTGGGGCTTTCTCACCCGGCCCGAAAACACCCATCGCGCCAGCCGGGATGAATCGTCATGAGCACGGCGCCCGTGGCCCGGGAACTGCGCGCGCCCCTTGAACCGCTCGATGCTTTGGCCCGGCTTCGACGATATCCGCTATCACTGGCCTTCATCAGCCAGGGGCCCATCACCCCACGGTCGCGGTACTCCTATGTGATGGCCGATCCACAGCAAAAGGCCATTTGGAGAGTCGGTGATTCAGCCCCAGATCCTTTCCATGAATTGGCCAAATCGATCACGATCGACCGCTCAAGGTCCATCCCCGGACTGCCTCCATTCCAAGGAGGATGGGCGGGCATGGTTGGCTATGGATACGGAAGGGCTTTGGAAAAACTTCCCCGCCCCCTTCACGATGAATTTCAAACTCCAGACATCGTCCTTGGTCATTACAGGACCATCGTCGCCTTCGACCGTTTGCACGGACAATGCTGGCTGATAGCCAACCACGAAAGCGTTAAGGAATCGGAGGCTGCCCTCAACCTGATGGAAAGCAGGCTGCTGACGGCACCATCTGGGGCACCGAACCTCACCACACTCACCGAAATCGCGCCTGTCAACCTTCACCCGGTGCCTGGCCACCCACACCTGTTCAGCCATTTCAGCCGCACGGCTTTCGAGGAGGCCATCCATCGGGCGATCGAATACATCCGCGCTGGCGATTGCTTTCAAATCAACCTCGCGCAGAGGTTGTGTCGCAGGGACACGGGCGACCCTTTCCTGCTCATGGCATCGATGGCCCGCGCCAATCCGGCCCCGTTCAGCGCCTGGCTTGACTGGGGAACAGGTCAGGTCATCAGCGCCTCACCCGAGCGATTCCTCATGGTTGACCGGGGAACCGTGGAGACCCGCCCCATCAAGGGCACGCGCCCACGCTCGGCTGATCCATCCATCGACTCGGCGATCGCTGCCGAACTTCTCGCGAGCCCCAAGGACCGTGCCGAAAACATCATGATTGTCGACCTTCTCCGCAACGACCTCGGCAAGGTTTGCGCCTACGGAAGCGTGAGGGTTCCGCGTGTGTGCGAATTGGAGTCCTACCCGAGTGTTCATCACATGGTTTCCGAGGTTGTCGGCCGGCTGACTCCAGGAAAAACACCGCTCGACCTCCTGCGAGCATGCTTCCCCGGGGGATCCGTGACGGGGGCTCCGAAAATCAGAAGCATGGAACTCATCACGGAACTGGAGCAAACGGCGCGCGGACCCTACTGCGGCAGCATGTTCTGGCTTGGACACGACGGAAACTTCGACAGCAGCATCCTCATCCGCACGGTGACACGGACCTCGGGGTGGCTCACATTCCCGGTGGGAGGTGGAATCGTCGCCGATTCCACTCCCGGCGGCGAGTATGATGAGACCATGCACAAGGCCTCGGGAATCCTGGCTGGAATCGAGACCGCGATCGGCGGAACCACCGGAGCGGAACATGTCCTCTGACTCCAAGCCGTTTGCCGTTGGTGATGTTTGCGCCGACATCCGCAACCGCCTTGAGAAGAATTTTCCCAACATTCCTGTCATCGGCGAGGTGACCAACCTTTCCAGGCCAAGCAGCGGGCACCTCTATTTCACGCTCCGCGATTGCTCGGGAAACGACGCGATTCTGGCCGCGGTCATGTACAGGAGCGAGGCGGCTCGCCTGCGATTCTCGCCTGCTAATGGACAGCAACTGATCGCCATCGGCAAACTCACGATTTACGGCCAGCAAGGCCGTTTCCAATTGGTCGCAAGGACCTTGCAGCCGGTGGGGATCGGCGAACGGGAACTGGCCCTGAGGCAACTCACGGAAAAACTTCGTGCCGAAGGGCTCTTCGATCCCAACCGAAAGCGCGCGATTCCTCGTTTTCCCTCGCGAATCGGTGTCATCACCAGCGGCACAGGGTCGGCGATCCGGGACATCCTCGAAAAACTGCGGGAACGCTGGCCCGCCGCTGAGGTTCGGGTCTTTCCCGTGCCGGTTCAGGGCGAGCGCGCTCCCGCCGCCATTGCTTCCACCCTGAACTGGATCAATCTCCTTGCCGATTTGCCGGAACACCGCATGGATGTCCTTATTGTCGGGCGGGGCGGGGGCAGCATCGAGGACCTCGACGCGTTCAACGAGGAAATGGTGGCGCGGGCTGTCGCCGATTCGGTGACACCCGTCATCAGCGGCGTGGGGCACGAAGACGACCGGACGATTTGCGACCTGGTGGCCGACCAAAGGGCGCTCACCCCCACCGATGCCGCCGTCAAGGCGACACCATCCCGCACCGACCTTCTGGCCTTTGTCCAGTTCATGCGCCAACAACTCGAAAAAGCAATGCGCCTCCGCCTTGCCGATTCCTTCGACGACCTTCGGCATGCGCGCGCCAAACTTCGGCGGGATGTCCTCCAGATGCGTCTTGATGCGCTCAAGCGCCGGGTCGAGAACAGCGCCGAACGCCTTCGCGGGCAAATAGTTGGCAAGATGGAAAAGATGCACCTGAGATTGCGGGCGCTTGCGGGGCGCCTTGATGCGGTCAGTCCCTTGCAGGTCCTCGGTCGCGGGTATAGCCTGACCAAAGTTCTGTCCGACTCCGGTACGGGAAAGCTTGTCTTCGACGCTTCGGAAGTCGCTTCCGGCCAACGGTTGGAGACGACCGTCGCCAAGGGAACCATTATCAGTGTGGTGGTCTGAAGGAAGTCTGTACCAAATTCTAGGATCTTGAATGACTGAATCTGTCACCATCGGGGAAGGCGAGTCAAGGATCGAGAACGATCTCGAGCGCCTTGAATCGCTTGTCCGCGAACTCGAAACCGGCAAGGACGGGCTGGAACGCTCCCTCGCCCTGTTCGAGGAAGGGGTCCGCCTGGCAGCCCGCTGCCAAGCCAAGCTTGAGGAATTCGACCAGCGCATTCTCGAGGTTTCGCGCAACGCGGATGGAACAGCTTCGGTTGCTCCCTTCGCCCATGACCCGACTCATCCGGATTGAACAATTTTGCCGTGCCTTGACCGGCAAGCCTTTCCGGCACACTGGGACTTCCGCCTCATGACCCCCTTGGACGACATCAAGCCCCGGATCGACAAGGCGCTCGATGCCATCCTTGCCCCATCCCCAGGTTGGCCCTCAACGCTCCTGCAGGCGATGCGATACTCCGCCTTGGCACCGGGAAAGCGCACAAGGCCTGCCCTTGTCTTGCTGGCCGCCGAGGCCGTTGCTGGCAAGCTCGGGTTCTCCCTGCCGTCCACGGACCCGGTGCCCGCCGCCTGCGCGATTGAAATGGTTCATGTGTACTCGCTGGTGCACGATGACCTGCCCGCCATGGATGACGATGACCTGCGACGCGGGCAACCGACTTGTCACAAGAAATTCGGGGAGGCCATGGCCATCCTGGTGGGTGACGCCCTCCTGACGCTGTCGTTTGAAACCATCGCCAAAAACTACCCCGATAGCTTGGCCGGGGCTTGCTGCCTTGAGTTGGCGCGGGCCGCCGGACCCTCGGGAATGGTCGGCGGCCAGGTTGCCGACCTTGCCGCGGAAGGCCGAATCGCGGATGCCTCCGCCCCGACCACACTGGACGATCTGGAAGCCCTTCACCGGCGAAAAACCGGGCAACTGATCGTGGCCTCCCTTCGGCTGGGCGCTTTGGTCGGCTCCGGTTGCGCATCCCTTCCGGAAACAAGGAAATGCCTTGAAGACCTGACAATATTTGGGGAATCGCTCGGTTTGGCCTTCCAAATCATTGACGACCTTCTCGATGTTTCCGGAAGCGCTGAAAAAACCGGAAAAAAAGTCGGGAAGGACGCCGCGCGCGGCAAATTGACCTACCCGGGCCTCCTAGGAATAGATGAAAGCAGGAAACGGGCCGATCGGCTCAGCAACGAGGCCGTGAGTGTCGTTTCGGCTTGGGGAGGCGCTGGAGCCGGATTAATCAGCATGGCCAATCGTCTGCTCAACCGGGAAAGTTGATGTCGTTAATGCGTCACTTCCCTACAATAATGCGGATAGATCGCGGATGAACCCCGCAAGGATGCTCGTGGGCCGCGATCTCTCCGGCGCTCATGGAGGTTGCCTCAACATGGCAAGTTTGCTCGAAACCATCCATTCCCCCGCCGACCTGAAGAAACTTTCCAGCGAGCAACTCGAGCAACTTGCCCACGAGATGCGGGATGAATTGGTCCGCGTCCTCAGGCTCCGCCCGGCTCATTTCGCCAGCAACCTGGGCGTGGTTGAGCTTTGCCTGGCCCTGCACCTCACCTTCGATTTCTCCAAGGATCGCCTCATCTGGGACACCGGTCACCAGATATATCCCCACAAATTGGTCACCGGCCGCTTCAAGCAGTTTGAAGGCATCAGGACCCGCGGCGGCCTCATGGGTTATCCCAATCCCGCGGAAAGTCCCTACGACTTGTTCATGACCGGTCATGCCGGCTGCAGTGTTTCAACCGCCTTGGGACTCAAGGTCGGCGACTCGCTCACCAACAAGCCCGAACGCCACAGCGTCGCGGTCATCGGCGACGGCGCCCTCCCTTCCGGAATCGTGTTTGAGGCCTTCAACAACGCCGGTGCCCTGAATGAGAATTTGCTGATCATTCTCAACGACAACGCCATGTCCATTTGCCCCCGCGTCGGCTCCCTGGCTCGCTGCCTGGACCAGGCCAGGGTCTCCGACTTTTACATGGATTCCAAGAAGCAACTTCGCGACCTGCTCCAGCGAATCCCTCTTGTCGGAGGCGTCGCCACCCAGTTGCTGGAACAGCTCAAGGATGGCCTCAAGGCGGTGCTTTCAGGGGGAATGCTGTTCGAGGAGTTCGGGCTTCGTTACTTCGGCCCCATCGACGGGCACGACATCGCCGGCCTCCGCCGGTCCTTGGCCATGCTCAAGGAGGTCAAGGGCCCTGTCCTGCTCCATGTCCTGACGAACAAAGGTCATGGCGTGCCCGAAGCGAGCAAGGACCCTGTCACCTTCCACACCCCACCTGTCATTGACGCCGTCGGGCCCGAAAGGTCGATCCTTGCGCTTCGCAAGGGTGGCTCGAAAGCATACACCGACGCTTTCAGTTCGGGCATTCTCTCCGCCATGCGCGCGAACGAGAAGGTCGCGGTCATCACCGCCGCGATGTGCCAGGGCAACAAGCTCGAAAAGGTCAGGGACGAGTTTCCCAAGCGGTTCTTCGATGTGGGCATCTGCGAATCCCACGCCGTGGCTTTCGCGGCAGGCATGGCCAAGTCGGGCATGCGCCCGATCGTTGACATCTACTCCACTTTCCTTCAACGCTCGTTCGATCAGATCTTCCAGGAGGTCGCGCTCCAGAACCTGCCCGTGGCCTTCTGCCTCGATCGCGCCGGCCTCACCGGCCCGGATGGCCCGACTCACCACGGGACTTACGATATCCCCTATATGCGCCTTTTCCCCAACATGGTGGTGATGGCGCCTGGCGATGAATCGGACGCCCGCCCCATGCTCAACCTGGCGCTGACCCACAACGGGCCTGTCTCCATCCGCTACCCCAAGGCGAACCTCGAGGTTGTCGAGCGGGCCGTTGCCCCGTTGGAACTCGGCGTCGCGGAAGTCGTGGATTGGGGAGACGATGTGATTCTCATCGCGTTTGGCACGCTGCTTTCCGAATGCGTCAAGGCCGCCGCCATCCTTCGAGCCGAGGGACTCTCGGTGGGAATCATCAACGCCCGATTCTGCAAACCGATCGACAAGGTCACCTTGGGCAAGGCTCTTTCAGAGGCTGCCGCCGTTCTGACGGTTGAGGAAGGAACTCTGGAAGGTGGCTTCGGATCAGCCGTTTTGGAAATGGCCAATTCGGAAGGACTTGAATCCAAGCATGTCCGCAGGCTTGGCCTTCCCGACCGTTTCGTCGAACACGCCGAACGAAACGAGCTACTCGAATCCCTCGGCCTCCTGGCTGCGGGCATCGCGTCATCCGCCAAGGAATGCCTGGCTCGGCACGCACCAGACCGTTTGGCGGAAGCCAAGGAGTCGTTGGGCACCACCGGTTCTTCCCCATCACCCAGGGAGTTAGACCGCCGTGCGACTTTTAGTCCTAGGTAACGCCAATCGACCCGGCGTGCTGGAAGCCGCCCGCGACCTCCGTCCTTGGCTCGAATCCTTGGCGAAAGTTGTCGTTTTCGATCTTGAGCAAAAAGTCGACCTTTCCGCCATCAACGCCGATATCACCTTGGTTCTTGGTGGCGATGGCGCCATTCTCCGGGCAGCCCGGCAAATGGGTTATCGGCAAAGGCCGGTCCTGGGTGTCAACCTCGGCCGCCTTGGGTTTCTTGCCGACTTGTCCGTCGGGGCCCTGCGCTCGGCCCTGCCCGGAGTCTTGCGGGGCGACTTCCGCACAACCCGCCATGTGATGCTCGAATGCCTCGTTCCCGATCAGCATCAGCAACCCATGCTTTTCCTCAACGACATCACCATCACCAACGGACCACCATTTCACATGCTCGGCATCGACCTCATGGTGGGCCACGAGGCGGCATCCCGCTACTCCTGCGATGGACTGATCGTCAGCACACCCGTCGGCTCGACCGCCCACAGCCTCTCCGCCGGTGGCCCTATCCTGGGCCAGGAAATCGAGGCGCTCGTCATCACGCCGATTTGCCCACACGGCTTGGGAAGCCGCCCATTGGTTGACAGCACCTCCAAGGAATACAAACTGTTACTTTCCCATGGTGATCAAGGTGCCACCCTCGTGGTGGACGGCCAGCAATCGCTGCCGCTGAAACTCGGACAGGAAGTAGTCGTGCGCCGGGCACCTGTAGACTTTCTGCTGGTCAAGGTTCCCGGTCAGGGCTTCTACCAAACCCTCCGGGAAAAGCTGAACTGGGGCACCACCCCGAACTACAGGACCGAATTGCCACCCAAGTAATTCATCGCCTTTTAACTGACCTAGCTTCCCTGACACTTTCCAAACGCTAAAATCATGATGAGTAAGCACATCAGTGGATTGAACCCATGACCAGCCTCCTCTTCCTTGCGATGCTTGCCACCATTCAAGGGCTTGCCTCCATCCCGTGGCTCTACGCCCTCGAATTGATCGACTTCTCAAGAAAGGATGACCGGTCCAGGTCTCTAAGTCTCATCGGCCAAATTCTGGCTGGCTGCCTGATCATTCTCACCCCGGTCCTCTGGATCGGTGGCAGTGACACTGTCGCCCGGTTTTATGGAGCCTTGCTGCAGATTCAGTTGGTTCTGGGAATCGGCCTTCTGGCCCCCTCGGCCTTGGCACCCTTGTGGCCCAAGGGTGCGTCCATCACTTACGCCACCCAGCGCGAGGCCACCCGCCAACCCCTTTTCTGGCTTATTGTCGCGGGCGGGTTCCTTGTCCTGGTGGTTTCCCTGGTGCTTCCCTACTTCACCTACGGTGAAGATTACAAAATGATGTACGAACTCGGGTTCGACATCGTCCTTTTCGCCACAATGGTGTTCACGGCGCTTCTGGCCAGCATTTCTGTCAATGAGGATATTGAAGGGAGAACGGCTCTCACCATTATCAGCAAGCCTCTCTCCCGCCGAGATTTTCTGCTCGGCAAATTTTTGGGAATTGAACTTTCAGGCTTCCTGCTCCTTTTCGTCTTGGGAACGGTCTTCCAGCTTTTCCTCCTGTTCCGCCAGGGCATCGAGCGCATGGATCCTGTGCCCGACCCAGTTTGGGTGTTGGACACCATCGATCGCTTCAACCTGGGTGGATCAGCCGAATCCATGATCAAGGGGTTGGCAGGTTGGTTCAGCCTGACCGGGGAAATCCTACCCAGCCTCGTGCTCTGCCTGTGCCAGGTTTCCATCATCACGGCCATTTCGGTGGCCTTGGCCACCCGGTTCCCCATGATGGTCACCCTGCCCGTGATCGCCACCATCTTTTTTCTGGCGCACTTGGCTCCCGTCCTGGTTTCCACCACAAGCGGCACCGGGGACGCGGCGGGCGCTGGCGTCGCCCAAATGCTCCGCTTCACCGTTGGCGCCTTTCATGCCGTGCTGCCCGATCTTGAACTTTTCCGGGTGAATATTGCCATTCTGGGCGATTCCCAACTCACCGTCGGCGGCTACTGGCTGCATGTCGCCTGGTCGGTGATTTACGCCGCCATCTATGCCAGCGTTCCACTCCTCTTGGGCTTGGTCCTGTTTGAAGGGCGCGACCTGGGTTGACGCCTCGACCATACCGACACGGGAGGTCCTCATGGAAGCCGCTCCCAATTCCGCCGAACTTTCCAAGGCCCGGTCGATGTATCACCGGGCCACTCTTTTTGTCGCATTTGAACCATGGCCACGGCGATTGGCTGTGGGGCTGAGCGCCTTGGCGGCTCTTCCAGTCGTGCTCCTGATGCTTGTGTTGTCCCGAACCATGTCCCTTTGGCTGGATGCGATGGCTCCCGGGCATGCCTTGAGGCAATTCGGCAGGCATGGCGGAACGGTTGTGTGGCCCTTGTTCGATCATTTCCTGGCAGGAACCAGCGACGAACCGATGCTTGAGGTTTTGGCGATCGTCTCCGGCCTCAGTTTTTCCTGGGCCATTCTTTATTGGTTGGGAGAATGGTTCTCGTCCAGGTCGGCGGCGCGCACGGGAGAACGACTTCGCCTTGCCGGGTTCCACCAAGCCATGCGCTTGGGTGCCCTCTCCCCCCTTCCGGATGATTTGGCCAATTCGCTCGACCGCGGGGTGGAGGCGGTTCAGGTCGCGCTTCGCAGGTCCAATTCCGGCCTTCCAAGGGCCATCACCGGCCTTTTTCTAGCCATGGCGGCAGCCTTGGTGCTTTCGCCCTGGTTCGCGCTTTTATCCGTCGCCGCCTCCTGCCTGGCTTGGAGTTTGGGCCGGGCCTGCCTCACACTTGGTCGCTCAAAGTCCAAGGAAGAGGAACGGCAATTGGATCAATCCTTGGGCAGGTTGAAGGAAATCGTCCACGATATGCCGGCCATCAAGGCGCAGGGAATGGATGTTGTGGTTCGTGACATCATCGCGGCGGAACTCGCTACAGCGGCCAATCATCAGGTCGCCAACAGGGGTTTCGCCACCATGGGGCGCGCCGGTGCCACCCTTGCGGTTGGTGCCGTGCTGCTGGCCTGGATGATCACGGGGTTCCGCCTGGTGGCCGATGGAACGGTCGGCCTTTCCGACTTTGTTTTTCTGGGCCTTTGCCAACCCATGTTGGCGCACTGGTTTCTCGGGTTGAGCAGGTCCCGCGACGCCGAACACCGCGCGGCCTTGGCGGCCAAGGGGCTATTCACCTTTCTCGACCAGCGCGGCAAGGTCCGCCAGGTCCCCGGTGCCCATGTGCCGGGACCGCTCGCGCAGGGCCTCGAATTCGACCATGTGCAGGTAAAAGCCGCGGGCAAAACCACGCTGACGGATCTCTCGCTGGTGGTGCCCGCTCGCTCCAAGGTGGCGTTGGTCGGTGGCACCGATGTCGAGAAACGAACCCTCCTGGGATTGGTGACCCGCCTGGCCGATCCCGACCACGGTGAGGTTCGGTGGGACGGCATCAGCCTGAAACTGTGCCGGATCGAGTCCCTCCGCGCCGCCATCGGCTGGGCCGTGGCGCCTTTCGTGGTGGTGAGCGGCAGCATCAGCGAAAACATTCTTGCCGGCAGGGAGAAACTCTCCGACGGGGAGGTCGAGGCGGCGACACGCGCCACCCACTTGGACCGCTTCTTGCGGGCCCTCCCCGAAGCCCGCGCCACCCGGGTGGGCCATGGCGGCGCCCAGCTATCCGGATTGACGGAGTACCTGATCGCGTTGAGCCGGGCCCTGGTGGGAAACCCGTCTCTGTTGATCGTCGAGGAGCCTGAAATCGAGCTCAGCACCGATGAAAGGGCCCTGGTGAACGACGCTCTCTTGCGCGCCTTCGAAGACCGGGCGGTTTTGCTGATCGCCCGCACCCTCAATGCCATCGCCGCGTGTGATCAGGTGGTGTTGATCGATCATGGCCGCGTCGCGGCCCAGGGCACTCACGCCGACCTGATGGCCAAAAGCTCAGCCTACCGCGACTTGGTGCATCGGGAACTTTCCGGATCGCTGGCCAGCCCTCCCGCGCGCTGAACCGCCGGTCTACCATCCGGATGGGTTCAGAAGGGCGAACACCTCCGTCTGGAGCGGTCCGCCCGTCACATGGACTTGGCCTTCGCCATCCACGAACACATTCACTTCCGACCGGATCCCAAATTCAGGGAAATAAACACCCGGTTCAATCGAGAAACAGGTGCGCCTGAGCACCGTGCGTTCCTCGCGCGTTTCAAGGTTGTCCATATTGGCGCCGTTTCCGTGGGTTTCTCGCCCGATGCTATGCCCCGTGCGGTGGCAGAACGCCGCGCCAAAGCCGGCCGATTCGATCACGCCCCGGGCGGCATCGTCCACCTGCCAACCTTGGAGCGTCTCCCCCTTGGCGAAGGCATCCCTCACCCGGGCAATGGCCGCGTCCCGGGCCCGGGCCACCAGGTCGAACATGGTTCGGTAAGGTTCGGGTACCACTTCACCGAGGAAGGCCACCCGCGTCAGGTCGCTGTACACACCCCTTGGGTGGTCCCGGCGACCCCACAGGTCCACCAACACAAAATCGCCCTTGCGGATCACCCCGTCGGCACCGGGAATGGGCGCATAGTGCGGGTCGCCCGAATGCGGCCCCACCCCCACAATCGGTGGATGGTCGGTCACAACACCGTTGGCGGCGAAATGGTCGAGAATCACCTTCTGAACCTCGGTCTCGCGCACCTCCCCGCCGGCCGCAACCACCTTGGCCATGTGGCCAAACGCCTTGCCGTAGGCGGAATCGGTCACCTTGGCGGCTTCCAGGTGAAGGGCCCACTGCTCGTCATCCCACCGCGATTCAAACCACTGCACGAGGTCGCCGGAGGAGACCACTTCCACACCCGCCGACCGCACCACCTCGATGGTCCCGGCATCCACCCGGCTGATGTAGGGATTGGCGTTGCGCGGGCTGTACTCCATGGCGATGCGCCCGCAGCCCGAAATCAGGCTGCGAATGCCATCCTCCAGTTCGCCATACCGCAGATACACTGTCTTCGCGCCTGGAAGGCCTTCCAAGGCACCCGATTCAATCCGGTGCACCAGTTGCCGGGGTTCGCCGCGGGCGGGAATAAAGTAAAACCACCGCCGGCTCAGGAACCGATCAGCGGGCAGGCCCAAAACCCGTCGGGCCAGCGGGTTGCTGAAACGGAAGTCGCACAACAACCAGCCATCGAGGCCCACTGCCCGCAGCCGTTCCTGACATTCGTCGATGCGCATTTCCCTGCTCCATCCATTGGAAACAATGAGGTTATTGTCGCAAGATTCAACCGAATCGTCCAAAAGAAGTGG
>CAWUNZ010000040.1:0-18278 GCA_963923445.1 uncultured bacterium | reverse complement strand
CAGGTACACGACCTCGTCATCCAGCCCGAACTGGGCACCCTTGAACTGAACCCGCGCGAAGAACGCCGCGAGGCCGTAATAATCGGCCTGCGTGATGTTTTCAAACGGATGATTGTGGCAGCGCGAACACTGCACACGCACCCCCAGGAACAACTGGGCGACGGTTTCAGCGGCGTCCTCGGGCGTGCGGGAAATACGGAAGAAATTCGCCGCGGGCTTGTTCAATGTGTTCCCGAGGCCGGTCAGGAGTTCGCGCGCGAAGTCGCTGACCGGACGATCCTCCGCCATCGTCCGCACCAGGTAGCGGTGAAAGCTGTGCACGCCGCGCTCGCTGATGGTGACGGGACTGCCGCGCAGCACATCGGCCCACTTCAAGGCCCAATGGGCTGCGTACTCCTCGCGCGCGAGAAGCTGGTCGGCAAGCTTGGAACGCTTTTCCGGATCCTTCGAGTCCAGGAATGCCGCGGCCTCCGCGGGGCTTGGAAGCACGCCGATCACATCCAGGTAGACGCGCCGCAGGAAAACCTCGTCCGGCGCCACCGCGGCGGGGATGAGCTGCATTTCCCTCTGCTTGGCGAAGACGAATTCATCCACGAAGTTGGCGGGATCCGGACCGCGGAACGCGTAGGCGGCGTCTGTCTTCACATGGCTCAGACGCGCGCTCGTGATGGATTGCAGGTACCTCACCAGCACGGAGGCTTCCCCCGTGCCGCGGAATTCAACCTGCCCTGTGGGTGTGACGGGGGCGAGACCCGGATTGCTCGAGGTGAACACCGCCAGGTCGGTGACATCGCGGGACGACCCGTCGGCGAAGTGGGCCTTCACCGTGAGCGCGGTCCGCGGGGCGCCCGAAGGCAGCCGGGTGTCACCGGGAAGCACCTCCAGTCGGGCAAGGGCCGCGGTATCCCTGATTTCACAACCTTGCCCGATCCAGCGGGCGATCACTCGGTAGGCGGGATGGTCCGGGCTGAAAATCACCCCGCCCTGATGCGGAACGCGGCCCGTCGCCTTCATCAGGATCAGGCTCTCCCCCGGCGACTGGGGGTTCACCCGGCGTCCACCCTGCTCCTTCACCAAGGTCGCGAAATCCGCGTCCGCGTCCGCGCCGCGGAGGCTCAGGCGGAAGCCGTTCTTCCCTTGGGGAGAGCCATGGCACGCGCCCTGGTTGCAGCCGCCGCGCGATAGGGCGGCGATCACATCGGTCCGAAAATCCGCCCGGGGCGGATCCGCCGCCCGGACGGACCCGGCAATGAGGCCCAGCACCAGATACAAGGTCGCGCGAGTCATGATCCACCTACTTCCTGTTCGGCGTCTCCGGCTTTTTCGGGCCTTCGGTCTTCTTCGGCACATCGGGCTTGCGAACCTCGATTTCCAGAAGCTGGCCGCGAACCTCTTCCTCGTATCCGTTCACATAACCCGAGGCGACGGCCTGGATGACAATCTTGCGCGGATTGGCATCCGCGGGGATCGGCACCTCGAAGTCGATGCCGGACTGGCCTTTGCCGATCACAAGCGTTTCGGGCAGGTCGAGCCCGGAATTCCCGTTCAGGCGGATCGTCACGGCCGTGTCGAGCGGCCCGACGCGACCGGCCACCAAGCGCGTGCGGGCCGTTTCACCCGGAAGGACCGAGACCTTCGCCGGTTCGCCCTCGACCTTGAACCCGGCCACGAGATCAAGGTCGAAGCTCCTCATCAACATCACCCTGCGGCCCCGGTGCGTTCCCACGGCGCTGACCTTGATCCGCGACTTGGCAAGGTTCGAGAGAATGAGCGACTGGATATACCCCTCGACCTTGGGCGTTTGCGGCCCCGCGGTTGGAAACTCGGCATAGACGCGTGTGCGCCCTTCCTCCTTGGGGGCCAGTTGACCCCCCTCGGCGCTGAATGTGATCGGTCCGTCGAAGTCCTTCAGCCGGGTTGTCACGATCGGCACCGGTACCCGCTGATAGCGAACCAGCGTCAATCGGGGTTCGGACAATTCAAACTTGAACGGCGACGGCGGAGTCACCAGAACCGCGAAACGGTCCGTCGTGGATGGCGGCAGGCGCCGCTGGTCTTCCCTCAACGCAAGCGGGACGAGGTCGATGTTCACAAGCTTCCGATCCACGAGGGGCTGAGTGCGAACCAGCGATCGTGACAGGCTGCCGGATTCTTCCTGCTCGGCCACGATCTGGATGGTGTGAAGCCCTGGCGTTGCGGACGGCGACGCCTCCAGCTTGCACACGAGAGAGGTCTCATTTTCCGGAATCAGCGTCGGCGCCAAGGCGATGCCCGGCGGCGCGCCTAGGAGCTTGAGATTGATCGGACCCTTCGTGCCCGCGGCACGCGTCACGGTGATCGGAAGAATCTGATGGTCACCCTGGGGAACCGCGAGTCCTTCGGCTTCGGCGACAACTTGGGGGGGGAAAGGGTCGGTGCGGGCCGAGAGGCGGTAGGCGGCGTCATCTCCGCCCTCTCGGAGCGCATCCCGGACCACAAGCTGGTATTCGCCCTCCGCTCCCGCCGCGAATTCGAGTGTGGTTTCGTCGCTGCCCCTGGACTCGGCGCCTCGTCGAACTTCCTTGCCCGCCTTATCCAGCAGGGAGAGTTCGAGATCCACGGGCGAATTCAGCGACCGCGTCTCACCCCGCAAAAAGAGTTTCTGTCCCTTCCCGAACTTGAGCGTGAAGACATGCCTGGCGCCAGGCTTCCGCAACACGCCGCAGAACTCGCCCGGGAAACCCGCGGGCGTTGGTTCGCCGTTCTCATTCGCCACCGTGACCGGGCCATCGGCGGTCGTCAGGGGCACCCATGTCGAGGCGTCATCGCCCGGGCGCCTGAGCGAGGCGAAAAAAGGCCCGGGCAACACCGCCGGCGATTGCACAAACATGATTTTCGGGGACCCCGCCGCTCCGAGCCCGATATCGTTTTTGCCCGGGTGCACGGCCGAGGGCGACGCGGCGCGGCCCGTGGCGAAGCGGCCAACCCGCAAGACATACTGGCGATGCTCATTGCCCTTGAAACGGGCGTCGCGAACCTCGATGCCGTAGGTTCCCGCCTTCTGGAATATGTGCTCGAAACGGCAGTCGAAATAAAGCCCGGCGTCGTTGTCCCGTTCCGCGACGAAGCGCCCCGATGCGTCGCGAATGGTCACCAAAGGATCGGCGTCCTTGCCAAAACGATTGGCCACGACCTCGAATCCCAACCGCTCACCCTCCTTCACCTCGACCATATAGCGGTCGCTTGCGCCTTCATGAAGGGTTCCCCACACCGCGGCGGGCTTGGCCAGGGTCGCCACCGATTCACCCGCCCCCCCCGGAGAAACCGGCAGGTCATCCACGAGGAAGAGATGCAAGTTGCTCAGACCGTCGGCCGAGGCCACCCGCACCCCGCAGACGCCGACGGGGGCATCGCCCGAGGCGGTCACCTCGAACACCACCCGTTCCGACCCGACTTCAACGGGCCGGGACTTGAGAGCCCCGGCGGGCAGCGAATGCCAAATGTCGAACGAATTCGCCAGGTTCTTGCCCATGAAACTCACGCGCGCCGTCTTGCCGCGCTGCACCACGGGAGGGCTGATGTGTTCCACGAACGCCTGGGCCCGGACGCCGGCCGGCAAGGCCGCGGCGGCGATTAGGGCCAGCAACAGGTATGGTCGGGGGTGTGTGGCCATGCTCGGGTGGGGCCTGAGGTCCGGGAAAATGCCTGCAGCCATCTGGTTGGCGGTGCAATGAATGTTAAGCTATGTCAGACTTTAACGCACGATTGATCAATCTTTATGCCGATTGATCAAAAAAAGGGCGGTCCGTTTGATCCGACCAACGGCAACATCAACCGTCAGGGACAACCACCATGCTCCATTTCTGGAACCACCGCTCCCTGGACCGGCGTGAACTCCTCCGGGCCGGCGGCATCGCGGTGGGCGGCCTGTCCCTCTCCGGATTGATCTCCCGGCAGGCCGGGGCGGCGACGGGTTCCCGGTCTTTTGGCAAGGCCAGGAATTGCATCCTTCTTTATCTGTCGGGTGGCCCGGCGCAGCTTGACACATTCGACCCGAAGCCGGACGCCCCCGACGATATCAGGGGAGAGTTCTCAACCATCCCCACCTCGCTTCCTGGTGTCCGATTCTCGGAACTGTTGCCGAACGCCTCCAAGTGGATGCACAAGAGCGCCCTTGTCCGCACGATGTGCCACGACCACAACGACCATGGCCGCGGTTCCTACTGGATGTTCACCGGCTACCAGTATCCCGGCTCGGTGCCGGATGTCGAAAAGATGTCCCGTTCGGACATGCCTCACATGGGCTCGTGCGTGGCCAAGCTGGCGCCGGGGGCCGGCCCGCTGCCTCCCTTCGCCCTTGTTCCCCACCGCATGGATGTCTCCTCGGGCCGAAGGGCCGGACAGTTTGCCGGAGCGCTTGGTCCGCGCTTTGATCCGCTCCTGACGGGTGGCAACCCCAACAGTGACGACTTCAAGCTCGACCACATCCCGCTGATCGCCAACCAGCCTGCCGATGTGGTGAGACGGCGGTTATCGCTTGTCGACCAACTGAACCTGCAGACCGACTCCCTCAACGACCTGGCCATGAGCCGAACGATTCGCGAGGGACAGGCGAAAGCCGTGAGCGTGATCTCGTCCGAGGCCGTGAGGAAGGCGATCGACCTCTCCTCGGTCCCGAAGGATGACCGCGAACGCTACGGACGCAACCTTTTCGGCCAGTCCGTGCTTCTGGGCCGCCGGATGCTTGACGCGGGTGTTCGGCTGGTTCAGTGCAACTGGCAGCGTCGACAGGGAAAGAACGGCTTCGCCTGGGACACCCACTGGAACAACTTCTCGGCTCACAAGGAAGACCTGGTCCCGCCTTTCGACCAAGCGTTTCATGCCTTGATGACCGACCTCGAGAGGACCGGAAAACTCGAGGAAACCCTGGTCGTGGTCGCGGCGGAATTCGGCCGTTCGCCGAAGATCACCCGTTCCAACGGCGGGCGCGAACACTGGCCTGATTGCTATTCGGTTCTCTTCGCCGGCGGCGGGATCAAGGGCGGGCAAGTCTACGGCCAATCCGACAAAATCGCCGCGCTTCCCGCGACTTTGCCGACCTCACCCGCCGACTTCACGGCGACCATCTACCACTGCCTGGGAATCGATCCGCGCGCCGAGTCGCACGATCAGGGCGGCCGTCCGTTCGTGCTTTCCAAGGGCAATCCGATCGCGCCGCTGGTCGGTTGACGCTCGCGGCAGGACCGCCGCCAACTTCTTCAAGGCCGTTGAGTTTCGGTCCGGCACCATGTCCGGTCCGCGCTTTGTCTATTACAGACAAGGAGAAGTTTCTTCGTCAACTTTCCTTGACAGGCACCATGAACACGACCGGCTCAAGGGGTTCGGGCCAGTCCTCAAAACGGATCGTCACCGTGGCCTTGGCCTTGCGGGCCTCACCCGGAACGGGCACCTCGACCGAGGCGCCGTACGGGTCGGAACCGCCCTTTCAACAATCGTCCTTGAAGGGTTTCTCGAACGGGACGCCCACGGGAAGGTCCTTGTCGTCGGTCCATTCCACGCGGGCCATCGCCGTGGCGCGCCCCGACCCTTCGGTGAAGCGCAGCCAGAATTTCTCATCCAGCCCGGGCCCGGCAACGGTGAACTTGAGACCGATGGTCCCGGTGGCGCCGGCAACCCATTCATCGACCGGATAGGGACGAGCGACCAAGTGGTCGCCGTCGCGGGGAAGCGAACCAACCGCCGGGCCTTTTTTGGACGGAATGGAACTCAGCCCTTGCCATGCCAATACCCCGCCCAGAATGAGCAGGGTGGGCACCAACCACCCAAGCCGTGAAAATGCCGGCGAAGGATCTTGCCGCATCAGTGGACTCTCGGATCAGGGGGCCTGGGGGTCGTTCGGGATGTCGCCTTCATTCGGGCTGGCGATGTAGTACCAGTTCATGTCGGTGATGGCCGAACTGAGGCTGGCCACGCTGCCGTCACCCATCGCGATGTTGATGCTGCCCGGGGTGTAGGCCTGCTCCTTGTAGGGGTGGTTGTTGTCCAGCGGCGGGGCGAACTGGGGCGCCTTGTGGCAGCGGAACTCCCAAGGCTTGGTGCCGGTCCACTCGGTGGGCACCGCCGCGGCGTTGTTCACGAAAACCGAACGGGCCCAGTACGGGGCGTTGTACAGCGAGTTGGTGACATTGGTGGGGGTGGCGAGTTGCGGGGGTTGACGGACCCATTGGTGCGCCGACTGCGGCACCTGCCAGCCGTAGGCCCACAGCATGGCGCCCGAAAGGGGGGTGCCGGTGGGCCGCTTGCAGACCGCGTAGTGCTCGGAAACGATCATGGTGTGGGACAGGCCGTCGGTCACGCTGGGGGCCAGCGGCACGCCCATGTCACCGAAAACCATCCAGTTGGCGGCATAGCTGGTCAGGCCCCAGGTGGTGTTCCCGTTGGTCGACCAGGGCGGAATAGGACTTCCCGGAGCCGCGTTGTAAGTGGAGGCCGTGAGCTGGAAGGTGCCCTGCCCGAGGGTGACATCCAGGGGAGCCTGAAGGGTCTTGATGACGGCGCCCTTGGCCGCGTCGGGGCCCTGCTTGAACAACGCTTCCTGTTCCAGATAGGGCAGGAGGCTGTGCCAGAAGGATGATCCCGTGCTGCTGCTGTAAACCCCGAACATCGGGGGTGCCTTGCCCATGGCGTCGGTGGCGTTGTGAACGGCAAGGCCGATCTGCTTGAGGTTGTTCTTCGACTGGGCGTTGGCCGCCGCGGCGCGGACTTTTTGCACCGCCGGAACCAGAAGGCCGATCAGCACGGCGATGATGGCGATGACCACGAGCAGCTCGATGAGCGTGAAACCTGTTCTTGAACGACGAAACATGGTGAAAATTCCTTGGGAAAACCTTGTTTGGGAAATGCCTCGGACGCAGGGCGCCCTCGGGCTTTTTTTGTTTTGGCTTGTTTCAGGGGAATGTGTGAAGCGGACACGCCGGTTCAGCGGGCAACCACTCAGGAAAAGCCCGGATAATCCCGCCCCGGGCGGCGGCATGCGATCGTATTGGCGTGCGCCAGTCGCATGAATCAGAGCCCCATATCCCTTCGAACTTCCGCGGCGCAATCCGCAAGAAGCCGCATCCGGACCATCGCGGCGTCGCGACTGGCCAAGGGACAGGTCGCGAAGGTGGCAAATCCGCAGTCGGGATTCAGCATCAGGCGTTGCGGGTGGAATAATTTCGCGGCACGCCTGATCCGCTCTATTAGATTAACCCGATCTTCCGGTTGGTCAAGCTTCTGATTCACAAGCCCGATGCCTAGCCGGTGGGAGGCCGCCAAGGGGGCCAAATCCTCGAGGTTTCCCGCCCTTGGCGTCGCCATCTCCAGGAACAGCGTTCCAAACGGGCTGGCCGCCAGCGTTTCCAGTAACGGGGCGTAAGGGCCGGACAGGGCCACGGATTCATCCGGCGACCAGTTGCCCCGGCAGACATGAAGGGCCGTGCTTTCCCTGGGCAGGCCATCGGCCACCTTGCCCCACAACTCCAGCGCGAACGCCAATTCCCGGGCCGGTTCCCGACGCTCGGACAAGGCCCCGCACATGAAACTCCGGCGGGCCGCAGGGGCGCCATGAACCACCTCGGTCAGCACTGGTTCGTCGAATTGCACGATCGCCGCGCCCTCGGCCAGCAAATGAGCCGCCTCGTCGCGAAGCACCTGGCAAACATCGTTGGCCAGCGTTTCCCGGTCGCGGTAGTGCCTTTCCAAAAGGCAGTCGAGCCAGAGGGTTCTGGCCAAAAGATAAGGCCCGGGCAATGCCACCTTCACCGGCAGCGGAGTGGCGGCGCGCGCCGCGCGGAAATCCGGCAGCACCAGCTCACGGTCGCGGACCAGCGGGCCCAAGGCCACGGGATGGTGCGCACCCGGAGGGACATCCAGGGCTTTCAATTCGCGACGAAACTCATCGGGATGTTCCACATGGGCGGCAAGGTCCTCAAGCGGAATCAACCGGCAGGCGCCCAGGCGGGAACCCACGAACCCGGCGTAGGTGTCCCTCGACTGCTCCCCGTCGGTCACCAGGTCCACGCCGCACGCGGCCTGGTCGAGAGCGGCAAGCCGCGAGGCGTCCGCCGCGGCGGAGGCGAACACCCCATCCGGCAAGCGATCCTCCAAGTGCGCGGCCAGCAGGTGCAGCATCCAGGCGGGCCGGGGCCAACTGCCGATGCCGGTGACCGCGAGGGGTGGAAGTTTGACGGTGGCGGGTGCTCCCGGGGGAACAGTCAGGCGACGGCCAGGAACCCGGGGCGAGACCGCCTTGCGGACATGGGACGGACGGGCGCTTCCCGAAAATTTGCCCTTGCAGATCAGGTAACTGGCCAAACGCGGATTGCCGACGCTGGACACGAGGTCGTTGCCCGTCAGTCGCGACCAGGCCGGAAGGTCGCCGGCCACGGAAGGCTCGGTGGACCGCACCTCCAGAAGTCCGCCCGGATCCAGCGCGTTGAGGTGGCGGCGAATCTCCAGGAGCAGGCCGTTGCCGCAATCCATGGCCCCGCCGTCAAACCCCGTGTCGGGCCGATGCGCGTGCTCGGGGATCCAATGAAGATCGGACATGGCCACCCGGATTTTTCAGTAGGAAATGGAAGGGGCGCCATCGGCCATGAATTCCACAAGCCGGGCTCCGCCCACCACCTGGGCACCGGGAATGAGGCGGGCCTCATCCAGGCCGCGCTTCTTGAAGCAGGGCGAGCACACGAGGATCTTTCCGCCGCCGGCGGCGAACTGAGCCATGAGATCCTTCAAGGGGGCGAACCCGGCCTCATGAACGCCGTCGGTGGCCCCCGCCTGGGACAACCTCACCCCCTCGACGCTCAGGAACACGACCGTGTCACGGTCCGAACCGAGCGCGGCGTTGGCGACCACGAAGGCGACGGTGGCGCGGTCCGGGTCATCCAGGCCGCGGGTGAGGGAAACGACGAATTTGCTGGACATGGCGAACATACTCCCGGATCACGGGGAGTCAGTCCCCGGATCGTCGTTGTATCAGGTATTCGGGGTGTATGCCCGCCACAAGCGTGTGCCCCGTGAGGCGACACCAGGCGGGTATGTCAACGGGCGCGGCGGGATCCATGGCCCGCAAATGCAAGCGCGCCCCGGGCGACATGGCCCGAAGCCGCGACCTCAGCGGCAGGACGAGGTCGCCGCATCCCAAGTCCCCGGCATCCCAGAATTCGCCGGCCGAGGACCAGTCGACTGTTTCCAAAGGCGTTGGCGCGGAGGCCTCCACATGACCATCCAGGCGGTGCCCGCATGCCGATGCATCGATACCCGCCCAAGCGGCGCTGAAGCAGGCCCGGCGACGGATGTAACCGTCGAGGCTTTCACGCAATTCCGGAGGTTCCCGGCGCAGTCCGGCGCACAAGCAATCCAGGCAACGGGGAGCATGGGAACCGGCAATGGCTCTCGACCTGAGGCGCTCGTGACCGCAAAGGGCCTTCCCGCAGCAGGCGCAGGGCGCATTGGCCATGGTCACCAGCCAGGCATTAAGCCTGGCCGGTTCATCGCCATCGTTTTCGTCATTTTCGTGGTTGTCGAGCATCATCTGGATTTTAACGCACACGGCTGGCCAATATATTCCCCAAAGGCATTGTTAACGGTCCCATCAGCCCAGGGGTATCGAGTCCATGCCGGCCACCACGCGCCCCAACCCCCGAGTCGCACTGACCGTGATCAACGGGGATACCGCCCGCTTCGAGTGCACCTACGGGCGTGGTTGCGAGGGCATCTGCTGCCAGCAGGGTCGCCCCCCGGTCGACGCCCGGCAGCAGGCTGAGATCGACGGGTTGCGCGAGCGCTGGTTTCCGCTCCTGCGCCCCGAGGCCAGATCCTTGGTCGAAAGGGATGGCTGGCTGAGCAGGCGGGTCAAGGCAGGCGACCGGATGGTGCGCGTGGCGGCGAAATGGTGCGTATTCTTCAACAAAGGTTGCGTGTTGCACACCTTGGGCGCCGAGGATGGCAATCCCATGGGCTACAAGCCCGAGGCTTGCGCGCTTTTTCCTTTGGAAAAGGACGATAAGGGCAACTGGTTTGTTCGCCAGAAAGGTTTCAAGGGGGAGGAATGGAACGAACTTTTCTGCCTTGCGGGAAAGCGGGAAACGCCATTGGCAGTGAAATCTCTTGCCAGCGAGATGGAATTGGCGGCGGAATTGGATGCCAAGAAAGACAAACCGGTCGTCCGGTAATTTTTCGGATGCCGGAAACTGTGAATTTCCTTGACTTTACAAGTCCCCCATTTAGCATCATCTTATCGATTTGATTCAGTTGGGGATGAGCGTCCCTTCACGCCTAACTGATAAGGGAGAATGAATATGTCCGGCCAGCCTCGTAAGCGATTGGAAGTGGAAGAACTCGGCGACATCGCTGTTGTGAGCTTCATCGACAAGAAAATCTTGGATGAGCAAAACATCCAGTTGATCGGTGAGCAGCTGTTCGCTCTGGTGGACAACGACAAGAAGAAGAAGATTGTCCTCGACTTCAGCAACGTGGATTACCTGTCCTCGGCGGCCTTGGGCAAGATCATCGCCCTGAACAACAAGGTGAAGAAGGAAGGCGGCAAGCTCGTCCTTTGCCAGATCAAGGACGACATCAAGGAAGTCTTCACGATCACCCGTCTCGACAAGCTCATCAAGATCGTTGACGACCAGCAGACCGCCCTCCAGGCGGCCAGCTAAATTAACTTCCTGCCACCGCGAGTTGTTCATAGACTGCCACCGGTGGCACCAATGAATGCGGCGCAAGTCAGTCCAACGGAATCCCATCGCACGGCGGCCTCACGCACATGACAGATTCCGCAACCGATCCCAACGCTTTCGAGCCAGTCGATGTGGTCATTGCCAGCGACCCGGCTGAAGCACGGGTCGTTCAGGACCGCATCGAACAGCTTCTTTCCTTTTCCGATGCCTCCGAACGCGACATTTTCTGCATCAAACTTGCCTTGGAAGAGGGTCTCGTCAACGCGATCAAGCATGGCAATCAGATGGACCCCGGCAAGGTCGTGACCATCCGTTACCAAGTTCAAAAACTCTCGTTTGAAATTCGCATCACCGATCAGGGTCCGGGTTTTGATCCTGACGACCTTCCCGACCCCACGGCGATTGAGAACCTCGAGCGCCCCTGTGGTCGGGGCGTGATGCTCATGCGCCACTACATGTCCGATGTCGAATATTATCCCCCCGGCAATTCCATGCGCATGCGCCGGGATTTCAAACCCAAGCAAGCCTGATCCCAGTTCCCCCGGTTCATCATGACAACGCCGATGATGCGGCAGTACCAGGAAGCCAAGCAAAGGCATCCCGGAATGGTCGTGTTGTTCCGCATGGGCGACTTCTACGAGCTTTTTGACGACGACGCCCGGGAAATCGCGCCCGTTCTCAACATCACGCTCACCACCCGCGACGGCGCCATGCCCATGGCGGGTTTTCCGCACCACGCGCTTGAGGGGCACCTGCGCAAACTCCTTCTGGCAGGCAAGCGGGTAGCGGTCTGTGATCAGGTGGAGGACGCGGCCCAGGCCAAGGGTTTGGTCAAAAGGGAAGTCACGCGCGTGGTGACTCCCGGCACGCTGACCGAGGACGACCTGCTCGATCCCAGGCGCCCCAGTCACCTCGTGGCCATCGCCAAGGGTGCCAAGGATTTGTTCGGGGTGGCGTGGGTTGATTTGGGCCGGGGACGCATCCTGGCCGCCGATGTCCACCGCGAAGGGGCACGCGAACTGGTGGGCAGGCTCGAACCGGCGGAACTGCTTCACCCGGATTCCCGCGCCGAACGCGTGGAAGCGCTCGCCCTCTGGGGCGACCAGCCTTGGCTCACGCCGCGTCCTGACTGGCACTTCGAGGAAAGCGAATCGGCCAAATCCTTGCGCGAGCAGTTCGGCGTCTCCACCTTGGGCGGGTTCGGTTTCGACGACCGCGCGGCGTGCCTGCGCGCCGCCGGCGCGCTTGTGACCTACCTGCGCGAGACGGTCCGGGCGGGCCTTCCCCATCTGGACCTGCGCCCCCACCACGAGGATCACCTCCTGCGCCTGGATGAAACAACCCGGCGCAACCTGGAAATCACGGGAAACCAGCGTGACAACGGGCGGGAAGGATCGCTTCTGGCGTCCATCGACCGCGCCCGCACCGCCATGGGGTCGAGGCTGCTGCGCGAATGGCTGCTGGAACCTTCCGCCGACCGGTTGGTGGTCTGCTCCCGGCACGACGCCGTGGCCGCGCTCCTCGCCGAGGACGCCACGCGCAACGGCCTGAGGGGGCTGCTTGATTCCATTGGCGATCTGCAAAGAATCGTCGGACGGTCGGCGACGCTTCGGGCTTCGCCCCGCGACCTGGCGCAGCTTTCCCGGGCACTGGCCCAGGTTCCGCTCATCCGCGAGGCCACCGCGCAACTGGGACTCAATCGCGCGGAACACCTGGCAAACCTTGCCGGGCGCGTTGATCCCTGCGGCGAACTCGCCGATTTGCTCCGGCGCGCCCTTGCCGAGGATCCATCCCTGGTGGTGGGCGAGGGCCATGTCATCCGCGAGGGGTACGACGCGACCCTCGACGAATGGCGCCAGGTGAGGCAGCAGGGAGCATCCTGGCTGGCCGGATACCAGGCGGCACAGATCGCTCGCACCTCGATCAACAGCCTCAAGGTGGGTTACAACCAGGTTTTCGGCTACTACATCGAGGTGACCCAGGCCAATATTTCCCGCGTTCCCGAGGACTACCAGCGCAAGCAAACCCTCAAGAACGCGGAAAGGTTCATCACCCCGGAACTGCTCGCGTTCCAGGAAAAGGCCCTGGGGGCCGAGGAAGGCATCTCCCGGCGGGAACAGGAACTTTTCAGCCAGGTCAGGGACGCGGTTTCCCGGGAATCGGTCCGACTGCGGGCCCTGGGGGACGCCCTGGCCGAGCTTGACGCCCTGGCGTCGTTCGCGGAACTGGCCCGGGACAGGGGCCATTGCAGGCCGGAAATCGTCAAGGAACCCATTCTGGATATATCCGAGGGACGGCATCCTGTTTTGGATGCCACCCTTCCCACCGGCACGGTGGTGCCCAATGACCTGGCCATCGGCGGCGCCAACGGCACCCTTCACCTGGTGACGGGCCCGAACATGGGCGGCAAGAGCGTGTTCATCCGCCAGGCGGCGCTGCTGGTGTTGATGGCGCAGGCCGGGGCGTTCGTCCCGGCGCGCGCCATGAGGCTGGGCCTTGTCGATCGACTTTTCGCCCGCGTCGGGGCCGGCGACAACCTCGCGCGCGCCCAAAGCACCTTCATGGTGGAGATGGTCGAGACCGCCACCATCCTGAACAACGCCACCCCCTCGAGCCTGGTGATCCTCGATGAGATCGGCAGGGGCACGAGCACCTACGACGGGGTGTCGCTCGCCTGGGCCATCGCCGAGGACCTGCACGACAGGATCCGCTGCCGGGCGCTGTTCGCCACGCATTACCACGAGCTGGCGCAACTGGCCGAACGGTTGCCCGGGGTGCGCGCCTGCCGCGCCGAGGTGCTCGAAACCGACCGGGACATCACCCTGCTCCACCGCGTGGTTCCCGGCACCAGCGACCGTAGCTACGGCATCCATGTCGCGGCGCGCGCGGGCATTCCCGCGGCGGTGCTCGACAGGGCGCGCTCCCTGCTGAGGGAACTGGAAACCCGTCACGCCCAGGCGCCGGCCGCCGAGGGGGCCACGATCCAGAAGCCCAAGCTGGTCCAGGCGAGCCTTTTCGCCGGCACCAGCGACCCCATTTTGACCGAGATCGCCGGACTGGATCCGGCGGGCGTCTCGGCGGAGGCGGCCCTGGGTCTCCTTCAACGCTGGAAGAAGGAATTGGGCGGCTGACGCCGGACCCGGCGCGAACGGTTTCCGTGCGGGTAGGCTCAACTATTAAGACGAAAAAAATGCTGGGAACGGCGCCCCGTGCCGGGCACCCGTCCCCCCGACAATTTCCCCCGGGTCCGGCGTGTGCGAACGCGCCGGCACATGTTTGATTCGCAAGAGTTCAGGCCGAATTCACGATTTACCATCGTTGTTTCGGCCGGTGGCGCGGGTACCATGGGCCTTGTGCCGGCGCGGATGCCGGCGCCATCCGCTTCACCCCGAGGAGTCCGAACCGTGCCGCTTGGTTCCCTTTCCCGCCGTGGCTTCCTGCAACACACCACCCTTGGCCTGGCAGCCAGCGGCTTGCCCTTGTGGAATGCCCGGGAGATCGCCGCGGCGGCGCTTCAGGCGGACAAGCCGCTGGACATCACCATGGGAGCCATCGGCATCGGTTCCCCCCAGAGCCGGGGCCGCGCCATTTACGGCGACGCCAAGCGGGTCAAGGGCGTGCGCTATGTGGCGGCTTGCGATGTCGATGCCCGGCACCTGAAAACAGCCGTTGAGAAGGACCTTCCCGGCAAGGGCGACAAGGACGCCAAGGGCTTCAAGGATTTCCGCGAGCTTCTGGATCGCAAGGATATCCAGGCCGTGACCATTGCCACCCCCGACCAGTGGCACGCCCTCGTGGCCATCGATGCCCTCAAGAAAGGCAAGGATGTCTACCTGGAAAAGCCGCTGACCTTGACCATCGGCGAGGCCGTCGCCCTCGGGAAGGTCGTGGAGAAAACCGGCCGGGTCCTGGCCACCGGCAGCCAGCAGCGCAGCGACGCGCGGTTCCGGCTTGCCTGCGAACTGGTTCGCAACGGGCGCATCGGCAAGGTGTCCACCGTGGAATGCCGCATCGGCGCCAACCCCAAGGGCTCGTTCAAGCCCTCCCCGGCACCCGAGGGCCTGGACTGGGATTTCTGGCTCGGGCCCTGCCCCAAGGTGGACTATGTCACCGAGAGGTGCCACTACCAATATCGATGGTGGTACGAGTACTCCGGCGGCAAGTTGACCGACTGGGGTGCCCACCACCTCGACATCGCCCAATGGGGACTCGGGCGCGACGGCGATGGTCCCGTCGCGGTGGAAGCCGAGGGTGAAAAGCCCTCGACCGACAAGCACGCCTACAACTGCCACCCGACCTTCAAGGTGACCTACACCTACGCCGACGGCGTGAAAGTGATTGCCTCCGACACCACCCTTCCGGACACGAAGGGCGAAAAGGACACCAACGGAATCCTTTTCAACGGCGAAGGCGGCAAGTGGATCTTCGTCAGCCGGGGCAAGATTTCCGCCAGCGATCCCAAGTTGCTGACCGAACCACTGGCTTCCGACGCCACCCGGCTGGAGGTCTCCACCAACCACATGGCGAACTTCCTCAACTGCACCCAAACCCGCAAAAAGCCGATCTGCCATGTCGGCGTGGGCGCCGGGTCGGTGATCGTCTGCCACCTGGGGGTGATCGCCCTGCAACTGGGCAAGAAGTTGAAATGGTCACCCAAGGAATACCGGTTCGATGACGAGGCGGCCAACGCCATGATCTCCCGCCAGATGCGAGCACCGTGGAAAATCGAGGTCTGACCGGAAGGTCCGCGTGGACCGCGCTGGACGACGGCGCCCTGGTCTCCCAGTGCGCCGTCGACCTGTACCGTGCCAGCGGTCCGGGGGGCCAAAAACGCAACAAGACCAGCTCGGCGGTGCGCTTGAGGCACCTGCCGAGCGGAATCATCGTGATCGCCGAGGAAAGCCGCTCCCAGCATGACAACCGCGCCAAGGCCCTCAAGCGGCTGAGGCGTTCCCTTTGGATCTCACATCGCCAGCCTCCCCCGCCGGACGCGGCCAACGCGTTTTCAGGGGGATGGCCAACCACCAAGTCGCCGGGGTTTCTCCCGGCCGCGGCGCTGGTTCTCGATATGCTGGACGCCATGGAAGGCCGGGTGGCCGATGCCGCCCGGGAACTGGAAACAGGCTCCGCCGCGCTTGCCGAATTCCTCCGCCAGGACGAGGATGTATGGCGCGAAGCCGCGCAGATCAGGCAAAGACACGGATTGCCCGTGCTCAGGTGACAACCACGCAAGGACATACCCCATGCCTGCTCCCCAAAATTTCTCCTGGATCGATCCCGACCGGGTGGCCGGCTTGGCCATGCCACTTCATGTCGACGAACTCCATTGGCTCCGGGCCGAGGGGATCGACATCGTGATGACCCTGACGGAGGATCCCCTGCCGCGGGCATGGATCAATCAGTCGGGGTTGATGTCCCTGCATGAGCCCATTGCCGACTTCGCCGCTCCCGATCACGACCAACTAAGCCGTTGCGTGGATGCGATCCGCAAGGCCCTCGAGTCCAACCTCAAGGTCGCGGTGCATTGCCGGGCGGGAATCGGCCGGACGGGGACCATTCTGGCCGCGTATCTGGTCTCGGAAGGCGCCACCGCGCGCGAAGCCATCACTCGATTGCGCTCCCAACGCCGGGGATCGGTGGAAACTCCCGAGCAAGCCCGATGCGTCGAGGATTATGAGCGAAGGCTCAGGCCGGCGGCGCAGGGCTGACCAAAAACCAAACAAAATAAGACAAGGCCGGGGTGCTCGCCCCGGCCTTGTCTTCAAATGGATCCGGCTGGCCGGTCAGTTCGACGCCTTGATCACCACCAGCAGGTTGGCGCCTTCCGGGGTGACGGCCTGGACAAGGACATCGGCCTTGGTGTCGAGCGCCCCGACCACCTTCTCGAAAGTCGCCGCATCGGGGACGGGTTTCCGCTCGACCCGTGTCACCAGCATGCCCGGCCGAAGGCCCGCCTCAGCGGCGGGGGAACGGGGTTCCACCTCGGTGATGATCACCCCGGCGGCCTTTGGCTTGAACCCGTACTTCCGCCCGACCTCAGGCGACATGTCAGCCACCGAAAGGCCCAGACCGCGATGTGGTGCCGGGAGAGCGCCGCCACCCGATTCCTCCGGTGCGCCGGCAAGGCCGTAAGCCTTGGGCTGTTCTTCCAGCTTCACCTTCAGGCTTTGGTTCTTGCCATCGCGCACCACATCGAGCGAAACCTCGCGTCCTGGTTGCTGGCTGGCAATCATCGCCTGAAGGGCCTTGCTGTCCTTCACCGGCTTGCCATCGACACCGACGATGACATCGCCGGGCTGGAGGCCGGCCTTTTCAGCGGGCGCGCCACCCACCACATCGTTCACCACGGCGCCCCGGGCCTCCGGCAGTCCCAGCTTTTTGGCCAGGGCCGGATCCTGTATCGATTGCATGGCGACACCGATGTAAGACCTCTTCACGCTGCCATTGGCCAGCAACTGGTCCTTGATGCTGCGGGCCAGGTTGCTCGGTATCGCCAGTCCGATTCCCTGGAATCCACCCGTGCGGCTCTTGATGGCGCTGTTGATGCCGATGACCTGCCCGTCGATGTTGAGCAGCGGCCCGCCGCTATTTCCCGGGTTGATCGCGGCATCGGTCTGGATGAAATCCTCGTACATGTTGACATTCAGGTTGCGGTTCTTGGCCGAAACGATTCCGTGGGTCACGGTTCCGGCCAAGCCGAAGGGCGCCCCCACCGCCAGGACCCGGTCGCCGATCTCCATGGAATCGCTGTCGCCAAGTTCCAAGGAGGCGTAAGGCCCCTTGGACTGGTCCAGTCGAACAATGGCCAAATCGGTCTTCGGGTCGGAAGTGATATTTTTGGAAACAACTTTCCGGCCATCCTGGAACATCACGGTCACCTCGCTGGCGCCGTCCACCACATGGTGGTTGGTCAGGACAACCCCGGAGGCGTCCACGACCACGCCCGAACCGGATCCGAGACGGCCATCAGGCGCCTCGGGACCGCCCTCGGGCATCATCTCCTCCAGGCGACGGCGAAATTCCTCAGGAATCCCCGGCGGCAAGTCCAGTCCCGGCCGCCGCTGCCGGCCTCCCCGAACCTCCTGCCGGGCTTGCCTCGATTCGATGCTGACAACCGCCGGAAGAGCCTTCTTGACAATGTCGCGATAGGAAAGCAGGTCACGGACAGGCGGCGGCGCCGACTGCCCCTGAAACGCGGCCGGAGCCACTGTCAGTCCCACCCAACCAAGGGCCGCCACCCCGGCGACCGCGACGATCCACCTTTTCATGGTTTGCGTTCCTCCCAGGCGGGGATTCCCCGGGCCGGACCTCCCGCGCCCGATCACGGAACCCTTCCGCTACACCCTGATTCCTAGGCTTACGCCTCGCCCAACCGTCTGGTTCGTCACACCCTTTCGCGCCGTTCGTTGACAAAACAAGGGCATACGATACGGTGGAACAAGGCCGGAAAAGCTCCCTCCCAACCGGCTGCGGCATGGCGCGACATGAGAACTGGGACCATAGAAACCGCCCAACCGCAGCGCACCGCCCCAGATGGTGCGACACCCCCTATAGAATTTTGCCAAGTCGCCG
>CAWUNZ010000039.1:0-18607 GCA_963923445.1 uncultured bacterium | reverse complement strand
GAAACCCTTGCCCGCGGGACTGAGTCATGCCCGGGCCCAACACCATCCTGCATGTTGACATGGACGCCTTCTACGCGTCCATCGAGCAGCGCGACAACCCGTCGCTCAAGGGCAAGCCCGTCATCGTGGGCGGCGCCTCCGGCAGGGGGGTGGTTTCCGCCGCCAGCTATGAGGCGCGCAAGTTCGGCATCCACTCCGCCATGCCGGGAGCCACCGCCCGACGCCTTTGCCCCCATGGGGAATTCCTGCCGGTGCGGATGGCGGCCTACCGCGCCGAGGCCCTGCGCATTCGCGCCATCTTTGAGTCGTTCACTCCTTTGGTGGAACCACTGAGCCTTGACGAGGCTTACCTCGACACCCGCGGCACCGAACATTTGTTCGGGCCCGCCGAGGAGGTCGGCAAGGCCGTCCAGCAACGCATCTTCCAGGAAACCGGACTGGGGGCGTCGGTCGGAATCGGCCCCAACAAATGGATCGCGAAACTGTGCAGCGACCTCCGCAAGCCCAACGGGTTCGTGGTGGCCCCCGAAAACCTCGACGGCTTTTTGGCGCCCATGCCCGTCAGCCGGCTATGGGGCGTGGGAGAAAAGGGAGTCGCCCGATTGCATTCGGTTGGATTGCGCCGGATGGGCGACCTGCAGGCGCTTTCGGAAAAATCCGCGATCTCCATCCTTGGCCCGGGCGGGGCGCACCTGCGCGCCATGGCCCTGGGCCTGGATGACCGGGAGGTGACGCCGCACCGCCAGGCCAAGTCGATGGGATCCGAAACCACCTTCGGGCACGACATCGGTGAACCGTGGGTGCTTGCCGCCTGGCTGATGGAGCAGGTGGAGGAGGTGGGGGAAAGCCTGCGTGCCAAGGGTCTTTTGGCAGGGGGTATCGAGGTGAAATTGCGCTCCGGCGACTTCCGGACCAAAAGCAGAAGCCGCAAGCTGCCCTTCCACACACACACCACCCACGACCTGCTGGAAGCCGCCAGACCCCTTCTGGAGGACCTTTGCACTCCCGAACTGCTTCCGGCCCGCCTGGTGGGCGCCACCGCGACCGACCTCGCCCGCCCCGACCAGGTGCAGCGCGGCCTGTTCGACACGCCATCGGAGGCGAAGCCAGCCAAATTGGACAGCGCGCTCGATGCCATTCGCGCCAAGTTCGGAGCCGACGCCGTCAGCAGGGGCACCGTTTGGAGGAGAAAGCGCCAATCCTCGGAATCGGAGGATGACGCCTGACTTTTATCGGGCTTGACCGTACCGTGAGGGAGTGTGAATTGGCATGGGGGGAGTCTCACGATGGCGGCGAAGAAGATCCTGATGATTGTCGGCGATTTCGTCGAGGACTACGAGGCCATGGTGCCATTTCAGGCCCTGCAGATGGTGGGTCATGCCGTGCACGCCGTGTGCCCGGGCAAAAAGGCGGGCGATTGGGTGCAGACCGCCATCCACGATTTCGAGGGCCACCAGACCTACAGTGAAAAGCCCGGGCACCGCTTCACGCTCAACGCCACCTTCGACGAGACCGACGCCAATGGGTACGACGCTCTTGTGATTCCCGGCGGGCGGGCGCCCGAATACCTGCGGCTGAACAGCAAGGTGCTCGACATGGTTCGGCATTTCTTCAAGGCTGGCAAACCGGTCGCGGCCCTATGTCATGGGCCCCAACTGCTGGCCGCCGCGGGGGTGCTGTCCAACCGTGAATGCTCGGCGTACCCGGCCGTCCTTCCCGAGGTGGAGGCCGCCGGTGGCAAGGCGGTGCATGTGGCCATCGACGCGGCGCACGCCTGCGGGGCGTTGGTGACCGGTCCCGCTTGGCCGGCGCATCCGGCGTGGCTGGCCAGATTCCTCGAGAAACTCGGCACCCGCATCACTCCATAAACCTATTTCCCAAAAGCAGTTAAGCCCAACCATTGCCGGGATCCCCAGTCCGGCTTTCTTTTGCCTGAAATCCCGGATAAGCATGTCGGCCCTCTGTTTGAGACCAGACGGGGCGAGGGTGCGTTGATGGCTATGACGGGCATGCGGCTAGCCTTTCTCATGATCGCCATTTTCCTGGCCTCCAGGTTGCACGCCTGGCAGACGCCGCAACCAGCGGCGCTGTTCAATCCTTTTCCGTCGATGGAGGATCCGCTGCTGGGGCGGACGACTCCCCGGCAGATGCTCGAGACTTTTTACTTCTCGCTTGAAGGCCTTGATTACAGGCCCGACCTCATTCAGACCGCCGCGGGTTGCCTCGACAATTCGATTTATCAGGCCGACACCGCGCTTTTGCACCTGGCGGCCGTGCATTTGGGCGAGATTCTCGACCACTTCGACCTTCCGCACAACATCCTTCCGGAAACGACCACGGCCAGGGAGACCGTGCTCTTCGCCGACGGCGACTTCAAGCTGGCCCTGAGGTACCTTCCGGGCGACGGTTGGCGGTTCAGCGCCGAGACTGTCCGAGCCATTCCGGACATGCGCCGCGAGGTTTTCCGCCTCAGGCGCGAGGCCACCATGGGCAAGCCCGCGGCCAATCTGGTCGATGGTCGCCGCAATCCGGAAATGACCCTCAAGGCGTTTCGCGACGCCATCGCTCGCCGCGACTTTGTCGAAGCCGCGACCTGCCTCGACAATTCCGGAGTGTCGCCCCGCCTCTGGGTGACCAAGGGCCCGGCCCTGGCCAGGCAACTGGCGTTCGTTTTTCAGAGGGCGGGTTTTCTGTTCGGCGCCGAGGTTCCCAACGACCCGGCGGGATCGCGATACACCTGGCACGCCTCGCCGCGCGGTCGCATCGCCCTGGAACGGGTCGCCGTTGCGGACGGCAAGGAAGCCTGGTTGTTCAACAGGGCCACGCTTGAATGCCTTCCGGCACTGGTGGAGCAGGCCAAGGGACTGTCGGCGGATCCCCGTTGGGTGAGGCTTGGCCTCGACCTGGGGCCGGAAATCCTCCGCGACACGGAGAAAACCCGCAGCAAAAAGCCACCAGAGGGGATGCAAATACCCGAGGGAAGGGAAACTCCCCGGGCCCTTGTGGCCAACCTTTTCCGGCTTTGCGAGGAACTCAAGGCCGGGCGCAAGGTCCGGGATGAACTCGCCGCCTGCCTCGACCTGGGACCCCTGAGCAACCGTCTGGGCCGGGAAATCAGCCCGGTGCGCGTGGCGATCAACCTGGAAGCCGTCCTGAGGTCGATGGACCTCGAGGTCGGCATGATCTCCGACCTGTGGAACGACGAACCCCAAACCCTGAAGGGTGGCGGACAGGGTTCCGAGGCGATCCTGCGCCGGATGGAGGACGGGGGCTGGAAATTCGACTACGACACCCTCCTGCGCCTCCCCGACATGTACGCCAAGCTGACCGCCGCCCAGAAAACCGCCCGCGAACGCTACCACGACTTCGCCACTCCACGGGAGGCATACGCCACCTTCGAATGGAGCATTCACAAGGGTGACATGGAGCGGGCCACCGAGTGCCTGGACCTGAGCGAGTATCCCTCGGCGGCGCGGGCCAACCTGGGGCCAAGGCTTGCATGGAAGATCCGTTATTATCTGGATCGCAACAAGTTCATCATTCCCCAGGAGGTGCCCAACCAGCCGGATGGCCGCCGCTGGGGGGCCTTCCGCGCGGAGGCGGGCGACGCCCTGTTCATTTCCCGGCGCTCGGCGGATCCGTGGAAGGACCGCTGGCTGTTCACCGCCGAATCGCTGGAAAAGATCGAACACCTCTTCCCCGGGTCGATCGGAACCGAACCCCTGCCCGAGGTGGCGAAATCCTACTGGTACCGCGAGGGGCCGGATTTCCTCGAATGCCCGGCGGTCTGGCTGCATATCCGCATGCCCGACCTGCTGCGCACGCGGGTTTGGCGACTCGAGGGCTACCAGTATCTGGGCATCATTTTCATCCTGGCTGGTTCCTATGCCGCCGGATGGCTCACAACTCTCGCCATCAACCTGTTCACCGTGGTGCTGCTATCCCGCACGGGCGTTTCCCTTCCCGCGGGCATGGTGTTCCAAAGGCTTCGGCCCATCCGCCTGCTGGTGGCCTTTGGCGCCATCCTGTGGGGCCTCGACATGCTCGACCTTCCCATCGCCTTCCAGAAGGCTTTCCTGCCGGCTTCCAAGGCCGTCGCGATTTTCCTCTGCCTTTGGGCCGCCTACCGCCTGGCCGACCTCGGCCTCGACATCCACCTGAACAGGCCCCAGGTCGACGAAAAGGGAGGCTTGCACAACCTGCTGGCGCCCACCGTGGCCAGTCTGGTCAAGATCGGGTTCATCCTTGTCGCCGGGTACTACCTGATCGATCTCATGGGCGATGCCGACCTGCTCACGCGCATCCTCGCCGGCTTGGGTATCGTGGGCTTGGCCATCTCGCTGGCGGCGCAGGACGCGATCAAGCATTTCTTCGGCACCCTGCTGCTCATCTCGGAGCGCCCGTTCCGCATCGGCGACAGGATCATCATCGACAAGCACCGGGGCGTGGTGGAGACCGTGGGTTTCCGCTCAACCCGCATCCGCACCGACAAGGGAACGCTGGTCATCCTGCCCAATAGCGCCCTGGCGGAAGGGACGGTTGAGAACCTTGGACGCCGGGATCGTCACTTTGAGCGCCTTGCCCTACCGCTTGAGTGCGACGCCAGCGCGGAAAAAAGGGAATCATTCATGGCCGGTGTCAGGGACGCCTGCAAGGAATTGGCACCCTGGTCGCGCAAGCCGGCGGATGTCCGGTGGATCCAGCCCTTGGGTGAGGAGTCGGGTCAGGTACGGGTCAACGCCTGGTTGCCTGGTTGGGGAGGCAAGTCGGCGCGGGATGCCCGGCAATTGCTTCTGGAAAGGATCGCGCTTTTGGCATCGGTTCACAGGATCACATTCGCCGACCGTGTCCTGCCCGCCCTTCCGGGAGAAACCCTGCCACTCCCCATTCCGAGGAGCAAGTCCGCCTGAGGCGGTTTCCGAACCGTAGAATGGGGGCGGAGGAACGAATGAATTCAACCCGACCGCTCATCAGGAACCTCGCGTTCCATGTGTTCGGCAGGCCCCTGCACCCGGAACTGTTCGCCACCGTGGCCTCGCGGAAGGTGCAATGGCGTGACGCCGTTGTCGAGGTAGGGGTGCTGGGCACCGGCCACTGGATTCGTTTCACCCGCGGCGGCCTGACGGTTTCGGAAGTGGCCTCCGACCGCGAGCAGTTGCTGCCCGAGACAGGCAGGCTTTTCAGGGCGCGACTTCGCCAGGAGAGGCGCCTGGCCCTCATGCCCGCCGGCGCCATCCGCTACGAGGCGAGCTTCTCACTCGAAACACTGGGGCCTGACGCTTTCGACCGGGTGCATGACGAGATTGTCGCCTCGGGGGCCGTGCGGGGCATGATCCACGCCTTTCCGGACGAGGCGCGGGAAACCTCGCCGCTTTCCCACATGGTGGTCGAGGGGCGGGACGGCCTTGTTGTCGCCTCGACTTTCCATACCTTCCCAACGGAGCGCGCCGTGGTGCGCACCGTGTCGATGTTCGAGTGGTCGCGCCACCCCGGCGCGAGTGTTTCTTCTTGAACTATCCGGAGAGTCAGCAGATGTCCCGTGAAGCCGATATGCGCCGCGTTTTGGACTGCGGCATCGTCGCGGTCGTGCGCTCGGCCGAAAGCGCGCCGCTGGTGGATGTGTGCCGGGCGCTGGCGGACGGCGGAGTTGATGTCGCCGAAATCACCTTCACCGTGCCCGACGCCCTTGAGGTGCTCAAGGCGGCGCGCAAGGCGCTGGGAGACCGCATGCTGCTGGGCGCCGGCACGGTTCTCGATCCCGAAACCGCGCGCGCGGCATTCTTGGCGGGGGCCGAGTACATCGTGTCCCCCACGCTCGACACCGAGGTGATCGCCATGGCCCGCCGGTACGGCAAGCTGGTCATGCCCGGTTGCTTCACCCCCACCGAAATCCTCAAGGCTTGGCAGGCCGGGGCGGACATCATCAAGGTGTTCCCCGCCGAGGTGGTCGGCCCCGCCTATTTCAAGGCTGTCCGGGGTCCGCTTCCGCAGATTCGCATGATGCCCACCGGTGGCGTGGACCTGAACACCGCGGCATCATTCCTGGAGGCCGGTGCTTGCTGCCTGGGAATCGGCAGTCAACTGATCGACCCCAAGGCGGTCGCGGCACGCAAATTCGACCTTATCAGCGAGAAGGCGGCGAAATACCGGGAAATTATCAAGGCGCACCGAGCCAAGGCCTGATGAGGGACCCGATTCATCGCGATCTCTCAATTGGGTCGACCCTTCAGGAAGGCCCCTGAAATGACCGCTTCCCTGGCGATCGAAAGCTCGGTTGTCGAAATTCGCAGGGTTTCAAGTGAAGTGGGTATGTGAGCCCATTCCTCCATTTCGGTCAACACCTGAAGCATGGCGATCTGCCGGGGAGACAATCCCGGATACATGATGTCGATGGCAGGCGCATGCAAGGGTTCATGGCTGTTCAGCCAAACCCAATTGTCAAACATCTCGGCTATCTCAATAACACCGGATCGCCACAACTGCATCAACTCCTGCTTCAAGGCGAGGCGGGAAGTGATTCGCGCGCTTTTACGGTCGAGCAGGGAGCTTTTCTCGATTAATTGGCCCAGACTGGGAACGGAATCCGCCTTGGCAAGGAAACCCGTGGGCAACAGGTTGGTTCCCACCAACCCCAACCCCAAAAACATGATTCCCATGCCGCCAATAATCATCGCCCTGTTCATTCACTCAACCTCCAAAGACCGGGACGATCAACGAGATCCCATCATGGAGACTCTTCATGCAGATCAGGCAAAGCTTGAAGGAGGATTGCATGAAGGTTAGGAGAGATGGCAGTGAGAAAGCAAAAGCCGGTCCAGAATCAATTAAAAATGCAAACCATTTGATAATAACGACTTACAAAACAGTCGCATCTATAATTCATCTCGGCTTAATAAACGAAGCCTTTTGGTTGGGCGAATGGCGCCCAATGGATAGGCAGCAACCGGGCGTTCCCGAAACATTCGCGGCGCTTGAGGATGGGATGGGGAAAGATGGGGCCCGGCCAGCGATTGAAAAGCGCTACTTATTGGAACCCGGTTCCCGCACGCGACCCAGGAAGAGCAACCCGCCCGTGGCATGATCGCGAATGACCACCAGAAAGGGTTGGTCCACAACAAACTGACGCACGGGTTGGGGAATGGCCGAGCGAACACCCACCACCACTCCGGTTGCCGCCGCCGCTTCCGCTCCTTGCTCATCCACCTTGAGCACGGCTTTATGAAGCACAGCATCGATTTGAAGCTGTTCCTTGCCGCCATTCATGGCGCCGAATTGCGCCTTTCCGGGTTCGAAAGCCCGGACCATGCCCATTTTTTTCAAGGTGCCGTCGAGGCTGAACCGGGTATCGACCTCGAATCTGGGAAGACGCACATCCACTTTTTGAATCGGAGCGGCGGACGAGACAAGGTTGTCGAGGCGCGCGGGCGTGAGCGCCACCTCGAGTTCCGAAAGGCCGTGGCGCTTTTTGGGCAGGATGAAAACAACCGAACGGTCACCGCCCTTGCATGGCATGGCGAGGCTTGTGGCGTCGCCGTCTTCCCGGAGCACAAAGCGCCCCTGCTGGCTCATCATCGGAAGCGCCTTGGTGGAACCGGGGGCCAGTTCGAAAGGTTTTTCCGCGGTTTTGGACTTGGTGAACGGCTGGTCCCACTCGCCCTTGAAGTGGATCGCGTTGGCCAGAACCAGTCGGGTGAGAGGGGTGAGCACCCCTGAGGGGATGAGGTCCTTGATCATGTCGCGGGTCTGGCTGGCGACCCAGGAGTTGATCCGGTCCCGGGCCGGTTCAGGCGTGCCGAAATCGACCTCCTCGAGCGGAGCATCGAAGTTGGCGGCAAGCCTGCCGGTGAAGCCGGGTAAAAAGCCATAGGCTTTTTGTCCGAAAATGCGGTTGGCAAGGCTCACCTGGCGGCCGGGCTTTTCAGCGCGGAGCGACCGGATGAGTTCCTTCCAGATCGGGTCGAGGGCCTCATCACCCGCCGGAATTCCCATAACCTTGGCCATTTGGGCGCGGGTTTCGCCCTCGGCGCCGCAAGCGGTCATGCCCAAGGCGGCGGCGATGCTCGTGGGTGACAGGAAGGCGTTCTTGGCGGGATCCTGCGCCCGAAGAAGCGACCATCCAAACGAGTTGGAGGCCTCGGATACCGAGGCGGGTGACGGGGTTGCCGCCGGCAGATCGGTCACGAGGGATCCTCCGAGGCCGGCAAACAAGGCTGATTTCAGTAACTCACGACGCTGGATCATGGTGAACCGCCTTTCCGGAATGAACCGTCATTCATCCGACGATCCGGAAACCCCGAGGGATTCTGATCGCTGATTATTCCTTGACCCGAATGGCCAGATACTTGGTCTCGAGGTAGGCATCCAACCCCTCGTGGGCCAACTCGCGGCCAAGGCCGCTTTCCTTCATGCCGCCGAACGGGCATTGGGGCGTGGCCGGAACCGGGTCATTGATGCCAATGATTCCGGCCTCCAGGCCGTCGGCCATGCGGAAGGCGGTGGAAAGGTCGTTGGTGTAGACATAGGCCGCCAGGCCGTAGCGGGTGTTGTTGGCCTGCTCGATCACCTGCTCGATGCTGTCAAACCCCATCACCGGCATCAGGGGGGCGAAAGGTTCCTCCTCGATGATGGCGCACGCGGGGGAGACATCGTCAAGGATGGTGGGCTTGTAGAAATAGCCCTTGGCGAACGAGGCGTTGCGGTCACCGCCAATCAGCACCTTGGCCCCCTTGGAACGCGCGTCGTTCACCAGGCGGGCGGAGTGGTCGAGCGCCTTTTTCTCAAACATGGGTCCCACTTCCACGCCGGCGTCGAGACCGTTGCCCTGCTTGAGGGCGCGGGTGAATTCCACGGCAGCCTCGGTGAATTTCTGCCGAAGGCTCGAATGCACGAAGAACCGGCTGGGGGAAATGCAGACCTGCCCGTTGTTGCGGAACTTGCCCATCACGGCCACCTTGGCCGCGGCCTCGGGTTCGGCGTCGGGGAACACGATGAACGGCGCGTGCCCGCCCAATTCGAGGCTCAGGCGCTTCACCTGGTCGGCGGCACCGCGCATCAAGCCCTTGCCCACCTCGGTGCTGCCGGTGAACGATATTTTGCGACAAATCGGATTCTGCAGGAACTCATCGGCCATCTCCTGCGCGGAGCCGACCACCAGATTGGCCACGCCGGCGGGCAGGCCCGCATCCACCATGCACTCGAACACCTGGATCAGGCACAGGGGCGTCTGGGTGGCGGGTCGCGAAACCACCGTGCACCCGGCGGCAAGGGCCGGAGCGATCTTGCGCGACTGCAGGGTGATGGGGAAGTTCCAAGGGCTGATCGCCGCGACCACCCCGACGGGATGCTTCACGGTCAGGTGCCGCCGGCCGGGTTGGCCATGGGGAATCACCTGCCCGTAGGCCCGCTTCCCCTCCTCGGCGAACCATTCGAAGGTATCGGCCGAGTGGAGAACCTCGCCCATCGACTCGGCAAGGGGCTTGCCCTGTTCGAGCGTCATGGTGCGGGCGATGGAATCGGCCCGCTGGCGCATCAGGTCCGCGGTTTTCTTGAGCACCTTGGCGCGCTCGTAAGGAAGCGCCTTGCGCCAAGCCGGGAGGGCCTTGTGCGCCGCCTCCAGCGCGCGGCGGGTCTCGGCCCGGCCGCCGTTGGGCACCTGGGCCAGGATTTCCTCGGTCGCCGGGTTCTCGACTCCCACGGTGCGACCCGAATCGGCGCCCGTCCACGCCCCGTCGATGAGCAACTGGGCGCGGAAACCTGAATTCGCAGACATATGAACTCCTTGTTGAAAGTCAGTCGACATACGGGTCGGCGCCGATGTCCTTGAGGATCTCCTGGCGCTGGCGCTCGTGCACGAGAAGGTCGATGCGGTTCTTGAGGTGCCTGGCCTCCACCGACACCTGGGCCCGCTGGAAAAGGCCGAGGTACCGTTGCCAGCCGCCGCCGCCCGCCTGGGTGCCGGCGCGACGGCCCATTTCCTCCAGCCGCTTCTTGCGCCAGGGGCCCAGTCCCTCCAAAAGCTCGTCGTCGAGCGACATCAGGAACTGGGCGCTGCCGGGGTCGCCCTGGCGGCCGGCGCGGCCGGCAAGCTGCCGGTCGATCCTGATGGCCTCATGCCTCTCGGTGCCGATGACATGCAAGCCCCCGGCGGCGACCACGCCGGGCGCCGGCTTGATGTCGGTGCCGCGGCCGGCCATGTTGGTCGCGATGGTCACGCGCCCCACCTGCCCGGCATCGGCGACGATATTCGCCTCGTTCTCGTGCTGCCGAGCGTTGAGCACCCGGTGCTCGATCCCCGCGAGGGAAAGCTTCTCGCTCAGCTTCTCCGACTTGTCCACGGTGCGGGTGCCGATCAGCACGGAACGGCCGGCGGCCTTGAGGTCCTTGACCTGCCCGACCACGGCGTCGAACTTGGAGTCCTCGTTGGGGAAGATCATGTCCGGAAGCTGCCGGCGGATCACAGGCCTGTTGGTGGGCACCTGCACCACCCAGAGCTTGTAGACCCGGTAAATCTCCCACCGGTTCTGAACCGCCGTGCCGCTCATCCCGGCCAGGTGGGTGTACAGCCTGAAAAAACTCTGGAATGTGATTTTCGCCGCGTGGTCGGCCTGCTTGTTGATCTCCACCCGCTCCTTGGCCTCCACCGCCTGGTGCAGGCCCTCGCTCCAGTGCCGGTCCGGCATCCGCCGCCCGGTTCCCTCATCGATGATGACGACCTTGCCCTTCTCGATCATGTAGTGCTGGTCGCGGCGGAACCGGTAATGCGCCTGCAGGGCCTGCTCGATCGCCTCGTGCAGTTTGTCCATGGCGTCGGCGTGCTCGCCCGAGGGCGGGTTGCTGTATCGGGCCATCTGGCGGCCGGCGTCGGTCAGCTCAAGCTTTTGCTTGGTGACATTGAAGTTGAACTCGCGCTGGTATTGCATCTGGCGGGCAAGGCCGTCGGCCCACATGTAGACCACGCATTCCTCCGGCGAGGCCGGGCGCGTCTCACCCGAGATGATGAGCGGGGTGCGCGCCTCGTCGATGAAGATGTTGTCGGCCTCGTCCACCAAGGCAAAGTGGTGACCGCGAGCCTGAACCCGCGGGTCCTCGTTGCCCCCGCCGCCACTGCCACCCCTCTGCCATGCGGCCCAAAACGGCTTGTCGTTTCCCTTGGCGCCCGAAAGTTTGAGCCGGTCGCGAAGGAAGTCGAAACCGAACTCCGAGGCGGTTCCATAGGTGACATCGGCCTCGTAGGCGAGCTTGCGTTCCGACTCCGACATCTGCTGCTGAAGCACGCCTATCGACAGGCCCAAAGAGTTGTAGAGCGGTTCCAACCATTCCTTGTCGCGCTTGGCCAGGTAGTCGTTCACGGTGGCGACATGCACCCCCTTGCCCGCCAAGGCATGCAGGTAGGCCGGGAGAGCCGCGATGAGGGTTTTTCCCTCTCCCGTGGCCACCTCGGCGAGCGCCCCGCCGAACATCACGGCGCCGGCGCCCAACTGAACATCGAACGGCCGGAGGCCGAGGGTGCGCTTCGCGGCCACACAGACCAGCCCGAACGCCTCGGGCAACAGGTCTGTCAGCTTTTCGCCGCCGCGGGCGCGCCCTTTCAGCCTCAAGCCGGTGGAACGGATTTCAGCATCGGAAAGCGAGTTGAATTCATCCTCTCGGCGGCGAATGTCATTTAAGTAAAGAGCCGCGCGGGCCAACCGGCGCGACCACGGGGTGCCGATCAGTGACAGGATCCGGTTCACAAGGGGCGAACCCAACCGGCCCGGCGGCATGATGGCGCGGTGGTCCGGGGCCAGATGCGGGCTTCCATGCTCCTGGGCGACCACCGGGGCAGTGGAGGGTTCGCCATTTTGCCGGTCGATCGCGGGTTGGGGCAGTGGGCGAGTGGTTGACACCGGTCGTTCCTTGTCGGATGGTTCGCCACCATCGGAACACCCCCATTGGGGCCACACGATGGTATTCCCCAGTTTAAGGGTTGGGGCCATTCCGGGAAACAGGTGGCACCAATTGGCTTTGGTGCCGGAAGCCCCAATTCTGGCTGACCTTGCGGGCAGGTTGGTCCGTTTGCTGGCGCTTGGTCGTTGGATCAGTTACAAACGCCTTTCCTTTTTCACCTTTCACGGAGTGGACACGATGCGCGCCTTCGCAGTGGGACTTTTGGCCGCCAGCATGGCTGTGCTGGGCACCCGCGCCGCCGAACCGATCGAGCTTTTCAACGGCAAGGACATGACCGGCTGGTACGGATATGTCAAAGGGCGCGGCAAGGGTGTCGATCCCAAGGGCGTCTTTGGCGTGAAGGACGGACACCTGCGCATTTCCGGAGAAGAATGGGGCGCCCTGACCACCGAAAAGGAGTTTTCCAACTACAAGCTGACCCTCGTTTACACCTGGGGCGGTAAGGTTTTCCCGCCTCGCGAAAAAACCGCCCGCGACTCGGGCCTGATTCTCCATGCCACCGGAACCGACGGCGTTTATGCCGATTCTTGGATGAACGGCCTGCAGTGCAACATGATCGAGGGCGGCACCGGGGACATTTCCATTTTGGGCAAGGACCCGGCCTACACCTTCACCTCCCCCTGCGAGGAGCGTCCCGCATCCGGAAAAATGGGCCTGTACTACAAGCCCGGCGCTCCTGAAAAAACCTTCAATCCTGGCGCCCGTCTGCTTTGGCCGGGCAAGGATCCCGCCTGGGCCAACACCCTCGGCTTCCGGGGCAAGAACGATCCGGAGTTGCCCGTGGGCAAGCTCAACACGATCGTCTGCATCTGCAAGGGCGATTCTGTCGCCATCACCCTCAACGGCACCGAGATGTCCGCGGCGAAGGGTCTGAAAACCACCAAGGGCAAGATCCAGTTCCAGTCAGAAGGCGCGGAACTTCTCATCAAGTCGATGACGGTCCTGCCGCTCGACTGATCCAACCAGAAGAAACAACAAGAAAACGCGGTAGCCGCCACGGCGGCTACCCACGAAACTCTTGAATCACCAAACCACAATGCGACAAATCAATTCCAACCTTGACATATTTAAAGTTCTGAACATATAAAGTCGATGAGGTGACCATGGAACCCACGACATCCATCCCTTGGGAATCGCTCGAGAAAGCCGCGGAGTGTTTCCGCGTGCTGGCGCATCCCGCGCGGTTGCGCATCGTGGAAACCGTGTTGCGAAAGCGGGCCACCGTGGGGGAATTGGCCGAGGTTTGCGGGTTACCCCCGGCGATGACCTCGGCCCACTTGCGGCTGATGCAACGGTGCGGCCTTCTGGTGCCCGAACGCGACGGCCGCTTCTGCCATTACCGCGCCGCGACCGATTGCCTTTCCGACCTGATGACCTGCATCCGCCACCGCTTCGGGGCGGGAACCGAACCTGGGAGAAACTGATCATGCCTTACCGTTTGGCTTTCGCGAGCGCGGTCCTTTTCGCCGTGACCGTGTTGGCACAATCCGACTCCGGATTGAATGAAGTGAAGGACAAGGTCGCCAAGGGCCAGGCGCGCCTCATCGATGTCCGGGAGGAAGCAGAGTGGAAAGAAGGACATCTCAAGAACGCCACCTTGGTCCCGCTGACCCAAATCGCCAAGGGACTGGATGCCAACACCCTGAAGGACCTCAAGGCCAAGCCGGTGTATGTCCATTGCAAGGCAGGCATTCGGGCCCAAAAGGCCGCGGCTCTCCTCAAGGCCGCCGGCGTGGACGCGACCGCGCTCAAGGCGACTTACGACGAGTTGGAACCGGTGTTCGGAAAGGCTCCCTGAGGCTACTCCAGGAGTTTTCTCAGATGCCTTCAGAAACAATTAACACGCCAGATAACGGTTCTGGGCCCAACCCATGGGGAAACAAGTTGATGGAACCATTCCTTTTTCTCGGGCTGATCGGTGTTTGGTTCGCATTACAGATGTGGATCCTTCCCAAGATGGGATTCAACACCTGAATGTCACAGTCATGCGAGTCGCGGTCGCGGCCTGACACGACGGAACCGCCCGAGTTGCCGATACAGAAACAGGGACCATGCCAGCCATGAACGTCTCCAACCCCTCCGGCGCCCTGAGCCAGATCTTTTCCGCCCTCAAGACCATTGTGACCGTTGTGGTTGCTTTGGCCGGACTGGGACTGTTTTTGGGCTGGATGGGAGGAGCCTTCCACGAGAAGGTGGCGCCCGGTGTCGTTCCATTGGAAAAGCGCTCCGCAAGCGGACGGACTCTGGTGACGGCGGAAAAGACTTTCGAGGACGACACTATCACGGCGGTGGGTTCTGTCCAGCCGCGAAAAAAAACAGAGGTTTCAAGCCAACTGCTGGCCACCATCCAAGAAATCAAGTTCCGGCCGAGTAACCGGGTGAAGTCGGGTGATGTCCTGATTGTTTTGGACAATCGGGAATTGCTGGCACAGCAACGGGAGGCGATGGCATCGCTAGCCGCCTCCGAAGCCGACCTTGTCACGCGCCGGACGGATTATGAGCGGGTGAAAATGCTGCGGGCAACCGGATCAGCCAGCATGGAGGAATTGACGCGCCTGGAGGGAGCTTACCGGGTGACAGCGGCCCAAGTTATGCGGGCCAAGGAAATGATCTCGCGGATCGAGGTGCAGCTCAGCCACACACGGATACTGGCTACCGCCGACGGGGTGGTAGCCGACCGTCAAGCCGAACCGGGAGACCTGGCTTCACCCGGAAAGCCGATATTGTCTATTTACGATCCCCAAGACATGGAACTTCACGCAAATGTTCCCGAAAGTCTGGCGACGGGATTGACCTTGGGGCAATTGGTGGCCGTGAGGATCGACGCCAACCACCTGGCCGCGAACGCGCGGATTCGGGAGATCGTCCCCCAGGCGCAGCAGGCAAGCAGGTCGGTGCTGGTGAAGCTGGAACTGCCCCGTGTCTCGGTGAACCCCAACCTGCCGGGAATGTTCGGCCGAGCCTTGGTGCCCGTTGGCCGGGCGGAACGCCTGCTACTGCCAAGCGAGGCCGTGACGCGCCTGGGCCAGCTTGATCTCGTGGAAGTCGCCGACCAGAGCGGCATGCTGTCGCGCCGATTTGTGCGGATTGGAAAGGAAACAGAAGGAAAGGCGGAGATCCTCTCCGGCCTTTCAGGCGGCGAGAAGGTCGCATTACCGGCTAGGAAGTAATCCTTTCCATCCACTCACGGATTGAACCCATCATGAACGCCGAGAAACCTTCCGAAGGCGGATTCCTCTCCCGGATTATCGAGGCATTCCTGCAAGGAAACCTTTCGGTGCTCATCATCCTAGTGATGCTGGCAGGGGGGACCGCAGCACTGATCCTGACACCGAGGGAGGAGGAACCGCAAATCGTGGTTCCTCTGGCCGACATCCATGTCAGGATGCCGGGGGCCAGTGCCGAGGAAGTGGAGCAGTTGGTCTCATCGAAGTTGGAAAGATTACTGGGACAAGTGGACGGTGTGGAATATGTGTACTCGATGTCACGCCCGGGCGGGGCAGTGGTGACTGTGCGCTTTTATGTGGGAGAACACCGGGAAAACAGCCTCGTCAAAATTCACAACAAGGTCATGATGAACACCGATGTGGTTCCCCCCGGTGTCACCGGCTGGGTAATCAAGCCAATCGAGATCGATGATGTACCTTTTGTGAATGTCACGCTCTGGAGCAGGTCGGATGACGATTACACCCTGCGGCGCGTAGCCGAACAGGTGGAGGTGGCGTTGCAGGGAGTCCCCGAAACGGCACGCACCGAAGTGGTGGGAGGAAGGCGTCGGCAGTTTAAGATTCAGTTGGATCCTGAACGCATGGCTGCACGGCAAGTCACCCCCCTCGATGTGGACAGGGTGCTCAGGGGCGCGAATGTGAATGTGCAGGCCGGGACGCTGCATACCGGGAATCGCGATTATCCAGTCGAAAGCGGTCCGTTTGTTCAGACGACGCGGGAAGCCGAAATCTTGGTGGTTGGAGTTTTCGCGGGCAGGCCGGTCTACCTGCGTGACATCGCGACCGTGACGGACGGACCGGAGGAGCCGTTTCAATACACCCGGATCGCCTTTGGCCCAGGGGCCAGGAGCGAATTGGCAAGCGAGGCAGGAAAATCGGTTGATTTCCCCGCTGTCACAGTCGGCGTGGCCAAGCGCAAGGGCAGCAATGCCGTCGCCGTGGCGCACGCCCTGGAGGCCAAGATCGACGACTTGCGCAGGAATCTTATCCCCGACGACATCGAGGTTCGAATCACGCGCAACAACGGCGAGACCGCCGATGAAAAGGTCTCGGAGCTGATCCGCGAACTCGGTCTTGCCATCATCATCGTCTCTGCTCTCGTGATGTTCGCGCTGGGTTGGCGCGAAGCTGTGATCGTTGTGACCGCAGTACCGCTGACTTTCGCCCTCACGCTTCTGGTGAACTACCTTGCGGGTTATTCCATCAACCGGGTCACCCTCTTCGCCCTCATCCTCGCCTTGGGACTGGTGGTGGATGACCCGATCGTGGATGTGGAAAACATATTCCGCCACTTCGGCCTCAGGAGAAAACCGCCCAAGGACGCGGTCCTCGAGGCGGTGAATGAAGTCCGAATGCCCATCCTCGTGGCGACACTGGTGGTGATGGTGTCGTTCCTGCCCATGCTGTTCATCACCGGCATGATGGGGCCCTACATGCGCCCCATGGCCCTCAACGTGCCAGTGGCCATGTTCATGTCGATGGTGGTGGCTTTCACGGTCACGCCATGGCTGAGCTACCATGTTCTCAAGGGCGTTTACGGCCATGGTGGCCACGAATCTGTCGATCCGCACAAGACTCTCACCTACCGGGTCTACCGCGCCGTGCTGGTTCCATTTCTGGAATCCCGCTTGGCGGCATGGGGCCTCATTGGCTTCACTTGCCTTCTATTGGCGGCTTCAATGATCCTGCCGGCAGTCGGATTGGTCCCGCTGAAGATGCTGCCATTCGATAACAAAAACGAATTTCAGGTCCTTGTGGACCTGCCCGAGGGATCCACGGCGGAGGAAACCGACGGGGTGCTCAAGGCCCTTTCAGACCAGATCCGCACCGCGCCGGAAGTGAGCGAGGTGATTAGCTACGCGGGGACCTCATCCCCCATCGATTTCAACGGAATGGTGAGACATTATTACCTTCGGCAGGAACCGCACCGGGGCGACATGCGAATAAACCTCATTCCCAAGGAGGAAAGGGAACACCAAAGCCATGCGATCGTGCTCCGCCTGAGGAGGGAACTTCAGGCGATCGCCGAAGCCCGAAATGCCAGGATCAAGGTGGTGGAGGTTCCTCCCGGACCTCCGGTGCTCAGCACGCTTGTCGCGGAGGTGTATGCCCGTCCGGGACAGGACGATGCCAGCCACCGGGAAGACACCCGGCATGTCCGCAAGTTGTTCAGCGAAGCGCACGATGTGGTGGATGTGGACGATTCACATGAGGCGCGGCGCCCGCGTTTTATCTTCCGGGTGGACAAGGAAAAAGCCTCCCTCACGGGTGTGAGCACGGAGGAAATAGCCAACACCCTCCGCGTTGGCCTTCAGGGAATGCTGCCCGGGGAGGGGAGCATGCAGCACTTCCGCGCGGGTGCGGCCCACCTGGCCAGGGAACTCAATCCCCTGGTGATCGTGATGCAGTTGCCCCAACGCGAGCGGGGCGGGCTGAACGACCTGACACGCCTGGGAGTGAAAACACCCACTGGCGAGATCGTGCAATTGGGTGAATTGGGCCGTTTCGAGGAAAAACCCGCTGAGCAGACAATCTACCATAAAAACCAACGAAAGGTCGCCTATGTCTATGGCGACACTGCCGGCAGGACACCGGCTGAAGCAGTCATCGGCCTGCTCTTCGCGATCCATGCCCAACCGACGCCGAACGGGGCGGAGGTGGTCTGGACTGGCGAGGGGGAATGGAAGATCACCCTCGATGTGTTCCGCGACCTGGGACTGGCCTTCGGGGGGGCGCTGCTCTTGATCTACATCCTGATGGTGTACCAGACCGAGAGCTATCTGATCCCGCTGGTGCAGATGATATCCATCCCGCTGACGATCATCGGCATCATGCCGGGCTTTTGGCTGTTGAATATCTTCACGGGCACCACAGTAGGTGGATACGCGAACCCGGTCTATTTCACCGCGACGGCCATGATCGGAATGATCGCCTTGGCGGGGATCGCGGACCGTAATGCAATTTTATTGCTCGATTTCATCCAGAATGTTCGTGATCGCGGCGCCAGCCTGAAGGACGCCCTGATTGAATCCGGCGCCGTCCGCTTCAGGCCCATTCTGCTAACCGCGGGAGCCGCGATGCTGGGTGCCTGGCCCATCACGCTTGATCCCGTTTTCAGTGGGCTCGCCTGGTCCCTGATATTCGGGCTTGTCGTTTCCACGGCGTTTACGCTGATTTTGGTGCCTGTGGTGTATTGGATGATTTACAAGTCTTGATACAGCGAGGTTTTATCATGCAAGTCCTTTCGCCGACAGAACTGAACGCGATGGTTGCAAGGGGAGAATCGCTCCTGGTGGTGGATGTCCGGAGTCCCGCTGAGTACGGGGAGGCGCATGTGCCCTTCGCCGTCAACCATCCCCTGCCCGATCTCGATGCCCGCGCCCTGTGCGCGGAGATGGAAAAAAACCAAAAGCGGCTGGTCTTCATCTGTAAAT
>CAWUNZ010000038.1:0-18787 GCA_963923445.1 uncultured bacterium | reverse complement strand
ATCATCAACAAGGGAGATTTGCGATGGCGCGTTGGTTGCTGATGCTGGTTGGCGTGGCTGTGTTGGGCCTCGCCGCGGGCCATGCCGAGGAGAAGAAGGCGATGACGGGCAAGGTCTTCGAACTGCGAACCTACTATGTCCACCCCGGGCGCATGCCGGCCTTGGAAAAGCGTTTCAAGGACCACACGATCGGCCTTTTGACCAAGCACGGGATGAAGCTGGTGGGTTTCTGGAAGCCTGCCGATCCCAAGCAGGCGGATGAGGTTTTGGTCTACCTGGTGGAGCATTCCAGCCGGGAGGCGGCGGACAAGGCCTGGGCCGACTTCCGGAAGGACGCTGATTGGGTCGCCGCGCGCGATGCCTCCGAGAAGGATGGCAAGATCGTGATGAAGGTGGATGTGCAGTGGTGGAACGCCACCCCGTACTCCGCCATCAAGTAGGGTCGGCGCTTCACCACTGATGGAAACGCGAACCTTGTTGCTGGGGCCGGTGCCGAAAGGCACGACCCCGGCATTTTTATTGCGTTGGCTTTGTGACACGACGCGGCTGGAGGCCCCCGCCTTCGGCCGCTTCGAGTTTTTGCCGGGGCAGGTTTCCGTCGAGGTCGCCTCCGACCTGGCGGGAAAGGTGGCGGACCGTGTTTCGGGCGCGCTCCTGAACGGGGTTCGGGTCTCCTGCCTGGGGCGTGGCAGTTCCGGTTCCGGCGCGGATAGCGGCCATTGGGCGCTCATGGCCGAGTGCCTGGAATGGGAGTCCGAGGAGGATGCCCGCAGGGGTACCGAGGGCGGTTGGCGCGCTGGCGAGGCGCTCGACCGACTCAAGGTGCTCGATGAGTCTCCCGGGCTTTGGGGGCGGACGATCCTCACGCTTGGAACCGACCGTGGGGGCGACCTTCCCTGGTCGCGCCTCGATCCGGGGTTGCCGGTGCTGGTGACCCCGTTCCCCTTGGCGGAAGGCGTCTCGCCTGCCCGGGGGGTGGTCATGAGCCGGTCGCCTGGCCGGCTTGTGGTGGCCGTGGATGATGAACCGCCGGGTGATGAGGGATTGTTCCGGGTGAGCAAGGCGCCCGACGAGGTTTCCTCGGCAAGGCAAAGGGCGGCGCTCGACCGCGTCGCTGCCGCGGGTGATGACCGTGTCGGCCGGATCAGGGATGTCGCCGCCGGTGTTGTCGCCGCTGAGGTCGCCGATGTTTCCGAGCCGGCGTGGGTGAATTTAGGACTGAATGAGTCGCAAAAGCAGGCGGTTCGCCTGGCCTTGGGCGCGCGCGACATCGCGCTCATCCACGGTCCCCCGGGAACAGGCAAAACCACCACGCTTCTGGAAGTGGTGCTTCAGTCGGTCCGCTTGGGGGAACGGGTGCTCGTGGCCGCCCCCAGCAACTTGGCCGTGGACAACCTCCTGGATGGTTTGGTCCGGCATGGATTGCGCGTGGCGCGATTGGGACACCCGGCCCGGGTGCATGGGGATCTGCGGGAATTCTCGCTCGATGCCCTGGTGGATCGCCATCCGGACACGCGCGAGGCCAGAAAGCTGACCAAGCAGGCCCGGGCCCTGTTCCGCAAGGCCGGGAAGTGGACCCGTGGCAAGCCCGAACCCGGAGCCAGGCAGGCCGACCGCGCCGAGGCCAAGCAGTTGCTGGCGGGGGCGCGGGCGTTGGACGAGCAGGTGGTGGCCTCGATTATCCGCGACGCCCAGGTGGTCGCCGCCACGGCCACGGGGCTTGATGCCGCCTTCCTGGCGGGCAGGCGTTTCGACCTGGTGGTGCTCGACGAGGCGGGGCAGGCGACCGAACCGGTGGCGTGGTCGGCGCTCATTCATGCCGATCGCGCCGTGCTGGCGGGGGATCCGTGCCAGTTGCCTCCCACGGTGATCTCAGATCGCGCGCGTCAGGCCGGCCTGGAGGTCAGCCTTTTGGAGCGGTTGCTGGCAGCGGGCGCGGTACCCTCGGTGCTCCTCGACACCCAGTATCGCATGAGCGAAGTCTTGGCGGCGTTTCCTTCCGCTGAGGCTTACGGCGGAAAATTGGGAACCCACCCCGATAACGCCGGCCTCCGTTTGGAGGGTAGCGCCTGGTCCGAACCCCCGTTCCTGTTCGTGGACAGTGCCGGGGCAGGGTGGGAGGAGCGGTCGGAAGAGGGGGAGGGGACATCGCGTTGGAATCCGGCGGAAGGTGATTACCTCGTGCGCCTGGCCCGGAAACTGTTGGAGGAAGGCGTTCCTGAATCCGCCATGGGATTGATCACGCCCTATGCCGCCCAGGCCCGGCTCTTGAGGGAAAGGCTGGGGCATCCCGCCGTGGAGATCGATTCCGTGGATGGTTTTCAGGGCCGGGAAAAGGATGTCATTTTGGTTTCGCTGGTTCGGTCCAACGAACGCGGTGAGATCGGCTTTCTGGCCGAGGTGCGCCGCACCCATGTGGCCATCACCCGGGCGCGGAAACTGCTGGTGCTGGTGGGGGATTCCCTCACCCTGGCGGCGCACCCGTGGTATCAGCGTCTGCTCGACCGTGCCCAGGAAATCGGCGGGCACCGAAGTGTTTATGAGGATCCCATCGGGGTGGAACTGGTTTAAGATAACCAGTGCGGGCATCACCCGGCGAGGAGAAGAACGGATGCGACCCATGATCTTGCTCGCCTTGCTGGCGGCGGCAACCATCGCCGCCGAACCGGCCAAGGAGGCGACATACGAGATCCCTTACAAGCTCACCCAGCCCAAGCACATCCTGGTGCGGGCCAAGATCAACGGCAAGGGCCCCTTCAACTTCATCATGGACACCGGCGCTCCCGCCCTGTTCTTCACCGAGGCGGTCGCCGCCAAGGCGGGGGTCAAGGCCGATGAGAAGGGATGGGGCACCTGCGAACGGCTTGAGCTGGAGGGCGGGCTTGTCATTTCCAATGCCAAGGGCCGGGTGGACACGCCCTTCCAGCTTGAGGGCATGAACGGCATGGGCCTCGGCGGCGCCGAAATCCATGGACTGATTGGATACAACATTCTGGCCAAGTACCGCATGACCATCGACCTGGCCAGCGACCGCATGCGCTGGACCCCCTTGGACTGGAATCCGGGAGGTCCGGTGGGGGTGAAGGGTGGTGGAGGCGGGCCGGATGCCGGGCAGGCCTCCCTGGAAATCATGGGTTCCATGATGAAGGGCCTTGGTGGTCTTCTGGGACGCAAGGCGACCCCGACGGTGACCGGTCGCGGGCAGGCGGGCATGGTTCTCCGCGACGATACTGCCGGCCCGCAGGTGGCCTCGGTCCTCAAGGGTTGGCCCGCCGAATCCGCCGGCGTGAAGGTTGGCGACAGGCTGGTGAAGGTTGACGGCAAAACCGTCACCAAGGCCGCCGAGGCCATGGAGCAGGCCGCCAAGTACGCCGCCGGCAGGAAAGTGTCGGTTGTCCTCGACCGCGAAGGCAAGTCGATCGAGTTGTCGCTCGAACTCGCGGAGGGTTATTGAGATGCTTCTCGTGCTTGGCAGTATCGCCGCTTGCCTCCTGTCGGTCTCCGAGGCGCCGGAAGGGGTGGCTGTTCCGTTCAACCTCCTTAGCACCGGCCACATGACGGTTCAGGTGAAGATCAACGGCAAAGGCCCCTACACCCTCATCTTCGACACGGGCGCTCCCATGAGCATTGTCAACAACCGCCTGGCGCGCGAGGCTGAACTCCTGAAGGGCAAGCCGGTCGTGCTTTTCGCCCCGTTCGGCTCGCGGGGCGAGGTGAAGGTGAAGGACTTCGAGGTGGGCGGCCAGAAGGCGACAGACATCAAGGTGGCCGTGATGGACCATCCCACGGTGGAGTTGTTTTCCAGGAACTTCGGACGGATCGACGGCATCGTGGGGTTCCCTTTCTTCGCCCGCTACAAGGTGACTATCGATTACCAGAAAAAGACCCTCACCTTCGCGCCGGGCACCTACAACCCTCCCGATGTCATGCAGGCGATGCTCAAGGCCATGCTGGCGCCGGAGGCGCAGGGTGACCAGGCGAAGGTTCTCTCCGGCGGGGCCGTGCTTGGTTTTTCCGCGCGCGAGGAGACCAAGGGCGATTCACGGATTCTGGTGGTAGACAAAACCGTTCCCGGGGGTGCCGCGGAGGCGGGTGGCCTCAAGTCGGGTGACCGGTTGGCCCTCTTCAACAAAAGGTGGACCGATTCCCGTCACGACTTGCTCGAGGCCATGGGCGGTATCCGGCCCGGCGAGAAAAACACCGTCGTGGTGGAACGGGAAGGCAAGGCCGTCACCCTGACGCTGGTGGGCGCGCCAGGCATCTGAATGCTTCCTTGGAGTTGACCATGCTGCCGCTGTTCCTCTTTCTCGCCGCGGCCCAGCCGCCCTCACCCCCGCCTTGGCACAAGATGGTTTCCGTGCCCGATCCCCGCCTGGGAATGAAGGTGCTGGAAGGTTGTTCGGTTGAGGTGGTCGCCGAGGGCCCCGCCTTGCGTGACGCCACCGCGTTCTCTTTTCAGGCGGATGGATCCCTTGCGGTCAGGGGGGCGGACAAGGAAGCGTGGGGCTTGTGGGAATGGGCGGGATCAAAACTCCGTCAATCGGGCCGATCTTCTGGCCAGATCCCGGCTTTGGTCGGCCCGCGCAACGCCTCCGGTACCGCTGTGGAATTGTCATTGGATCCGCTCAAGTCATTGGCGCCCGGCAAGCCGTTGTCGGGCGCGCTTCTTTTAGGCGACCGCTTTCCCCCCATCATTCAGGGGTGGTGGTTGACTGCCCACCCGGATCGTTCCGCCCTGGTGGCTTACCGGATGGTTCGGGAAGGCGCCGGCCTGGCCATGGCCGACGGCATCGACCTGCTCTTGGCCGACAGGGGCGATATGGCGTTGGCGCAGGTGGCGGAGGGGCCTGACGGGGCCATTTACGCGCTGGATGTCAGGCTGGCGCCCGGCAAGGCGGGAACGCGCGCCGGTGCCCGGATATTGAAGCTGACCTGGGCTGGCCTGGATGACGCCCCCGCCCTGCCGCCCCACCCGGTGGATCGTTTCGCCGGATTTTCCAAGGCCAAAGTCGAGACTTTGCTGGGCGCCCTGCGTGGCGAGGATGTTCCCGCCAGGTTCGTGGCCACAGAGGCCTTGGCGCCCCGAGTGGGAGAAGCGCGCGAGGCTCTGCTCGGCCTGATGGCCGATGCCGAGGCGCCCAATGACGGCCGCCTGGCCGCGCTGCGGCTGCTGGCACCCGGGTGGAAACCCGAATGGACCCCCGTTGTGACTGATCTTCTGGAACAACCGGGAGAGGATTTGCGCGCCACCGCCGCGGATGTGCTTGCCGCGCGCGCCAGGCGCAACGACCCGGTTTGCGCCGGCGTTTTGCTCAAGACCTTGGGAGACGGGGACGCGCGCGTGCGGATGGCCGTGGCCGCGGCCCTGGCTCGATTGGAGATCGATGGCGGGTCCGATGCCTTGGTGAACGCACTCACCTTGGAGGAGATCGGGTTGCCGGCCGTTCGCGACGCCTTCGTCCGCGGCTTGGCGGCGTTTGGGGCCCAAGGGATGGACCGCCTGTTGTCCGCCGCCGAGTCGGGGGTGCGCAGGCAGGCTGAGCGCGCCGTGGCCGTGGCCGCGGAGTGCGCCAACAACGCGCTGGTGGAATCCCTTCCGCGCTGGTTGGAAAACCCGAACCTTGCCACCGGCCAGCGAGCGGCGCTGCTGGAGGCAGCCTCCCGGGCCCAGGTTCCCGCCCCGGCGGTTGCCGCCAAGGTTCTCAATTGGCTTGTTGAACATCCGGATGAGGCGGGCCCCACCCGCGCCGCGGGGGTTTTATTGCTTTCGAAAACCCCCGTCATCATGGGGGAGCAGGGCAAGGCCTTGATGGTTGCCCTGCTCAAGGAAAACGATCCGGCGGTTTCAGCGGCGATGGCCGCCGCCATTGGCAGGGGCCGATTGGCGGCTTTCGTGCCCGAGGTGGTGACGATGGCCAGGGCGGGAGGGGCCAACCCCACTGTGAGGGCCGAGGCTGTTTCATCCCTCCTGGCCCTCGGGCGTCCCGAGGCTGCCGAAGCGGCCCGGGCCTTGTTGGAGGATGTCCCGCTTTCCGGTGATTCGGTTCCCGCGGCAGTACCCCTAATTTGGGAGAGATTATTTCGCTTGGATTCCGCCTTGGCGATCGGCGCTGCCGAGAAGCGACTGCCGGGCATGACCGACTCCGGGCTTATCCGGTTCGTCCTCACGCAGGGCAGGACCGGAAAGGACGCCGCCAGGCGGCTTGGCAAGGCCGCTCCTCTGGGCAGATTGAATGATGCCGATTTATCGGCCCTGCTGGATGATCCGGCCTTGTCGGCCATCCGCGGAAACCTGCTCGAGTCCTGGCTTGTCAGGCGGGAAAAGCCAGCCGGAGCGGTCGGGCCGGCTTGGTCGTTGGCGGAGAAGGGGTGGCATGTGTTTCGCGAGGGCAAGGTCGGGTGCGTCCGCTGCCATGCGGAGGGACCAGGTGCGGCTTTGAAGGGCCTTGGAGCCTCCGAGGTTTTGCGGGGCAGGCCGCGCGGCGAGGCGATCACCGCCATGCTTCATCCCTCCGCGCGCTTCGATTCAGCGCATGGGGCGATCGCTTTCGGCCTGAAAAACGGGCAGGAATTGACCGGGGTGGTCACCGGGGAAAAGAACGGAATGGTGTTCATCTTGGGTTCGGATGGGCTAACCCGATCCCTGTCCGCCGCGGACATCGCGGCCCGAAAACCATTGGGCAGGTCCCTGATGTCCGATGACATGTTGGTCGATCTGCCGCTGGCAGAGGTCGAGGCCTTGGTGGCATTGGTGCAGCAGGGCATTCCCGAGGGTCTTGCTCCCAAGTCGCGAAGGGAAGCAAAGGTTCCGGTGGAAATGGTCGCCGATCTTCAAGCTGGAAAGCTGGGTGACCCCAAGTGGATGGAATCGGTGGCAACCACACCGACCGAGCGAGTTGGGATATTGCTCGAAGGAATCATCGAGGCCCCCGAGGAGGGTGCCGCTCGGCTGGTGTTGGAGGGAGGCCAGGTTGAACGAATTTGGGTGGACGGTGCCATTCAACCCGAAACAAACCCAACCTTGCGTAAGGGATCCAGCAGGGTGGTGCTTTGGGTGGTTCCGACGGGGACCGGTGCGTTTCGTTGGCGGCTGGCCAAACCTTAGCCGGTTACTGGATGCCGCCGTCCACGCGGTCAGGCGTGAGGTGGGACGGGTGGTCCAGGAACCAGATGCGCTTCCATTCTTCACGCACCTGACGAAGGTCCTCGGACTGGTTCAGCAGTCCTTTGATCCGTTCGTTGGGATTGGAAGGATAGGCGTTGATAAGGCAGCCGCTGCTGGAAAGGGCCACGCAGGCCAGCGCACCCATCGACAGGCGAAACAACATGATCGAGTCCCCCTCGCGACCAGGCGGGCTTGTCACGCCTTGCCAGGCGTGGCCAGCGGCCAGCGACTAATGGGAGGTATCGGTTGGGGGGATGGTCCGACTTAAACGGATTTGTCGGGTTGCGCGGGACTTGCCGCGGGAGTCTGGTTTTCTGAAAGTTTGGCTTGGTCGGCCAAGGCCTTGGCGCGAACCATCTCTTCCATTTCCTTGCCCGGCTTGAAGGTCACCACCACCTTGGGCGGAACCTTCACTTTTTCACCACTGCGAGGATTGCGGGCGTCGCGGCCTTTGCGCTTCTTCACCTCGAACACGCCAAAATTACGCAACTCGATACGCCCGTGCTGGATAAGTGTTTCGATGATTGAATCGAAGGTGAGTTGGACGATTTCCTTGATGGTTAATTGGGGAACGCTCAACTTCTCGGAGATCTGCTTGACAATTTCCTTCTTGGTCATGACCGACCGTCCTCCCCGAGGCCTTGGTGAAGGCAGACTAACATCACATCCAGCGTATGCCTGAAAGAATCGCCAGTCAACAGGATGAGGCGATCCTCATCAATCCAGAAGATCAACAACTGGAATACTTTAGGAACAAGGGTTCAGCGCCTTGTGCTGAAGCGGAGTCCCAGCGGACCCGTCCAATCGAGATGCCCACCCTGACTGGACAGGCGCCACGGCAAGGGAACAGGTCCGGCCAATATGACGCCTTGACCCCGGCCTTCAAACATCGGTCCGGTATTGGCCAAAACCACGCTGAAGCCAATTTCACCATTGAGCCGCAAATTCTTGGCCACCCTGGACTTGGCTAGCCCGGCCAAGCTTGGTCCGTCCAGGTTGTTCCCAGCGATGGAAAATTCGAGCCTTGGCCAAGTTCCGCGGAAATCGAGCGTGGCGACCGGGCAGGACAAAAGCCCGCCAAGCCCTTGCCCCACAAGACCTTGAAGTTTCACCAAACCGGGTTCGATGGTCGCCTGCCCCCTGGTGACTTGGCTGGTGAGGCCGACAACGGGCACGGTCAGTGCCAGGGCCGGATTGGAGATTCGCAGGGAGACTTCGGGCTTTTTGCCTTTGATCCCGACACTGAGGTCACAGCGGGCGGTTCCATCCAGCCCCACATGCCTCCAGGTGTCCGGGGATATGAAGGGCAACTGTTCCAAGGCCGGCATGCGGAGTTTTGCAAGGTCCGATCGGGCCAGAAGTTCCAAGCTCGGAGGGGAGTCGGACAAACGCGCTTCCGCGGTCCAATTGCCCCAGGTAGGGTCGGAAACCGAGGCGTTGAGCCGATAACCCTCGGACTCAGGGTTCAGGGTTCCCTGAATGGCTTTCAGTGTCCATTCCGGCCGACCTTCCTGCGCGAGCCTCAGGGTTGAGTCTTTCAGTGTGATGACCGGCCGGGCGGATTTGCTGCCGGGTTCCGGCAGACGGGTGAGAAGATTTCCTCGGGAATCGAATTTCAGGCTGAGTTCCGCCTGCTCGAGAATCACCTTTTCCGGTTTCCATAGCGAACCCTTGCCCGAGTGCACGCGGAGAATGCCGACTTTCAGGAATGGTTCGCCCTGATCGCCCGCGGTTGACACCGAAAGGCCGTGAAGGTGCAGGCCTTCCAGCAGGCCATGGCTTCTGGCCTCCTCCAGACGGAGAGACACCCCCAGACGCGCGGCGACGATCGGAAGCACCAAGTCCCGCAGGAAGGGCGGGCGCACCAGTGCCATGCCACCGGCCAGCAGCAGGAGCATGGCGACCAGGCTGGTTCGGGCACCACTCATGCCAGAATCCATCGAAGTTTGGCCATCGGGGCTGACAGTCCATGCCCTTGGCCCCGATAATGTCGTTGGCACACCGGGGAGAAATCATCATGGCGACTCGCGCGCGTTGGCTTGGACACTCCTGCCTCTGGATCGAGACCGATGGGCACAAGCTGCTGGTGGATCCGTTCCTGACGGGCAACCCCAAGGCGGCGGCAAGCGCTGAAGAATTGGATCCAGATTATATTTTTGTCTCGCATGGGCATGGGGACCATGTGGGAGACACCGTGATGATCGCCAAGCGGACCGGCGCCACCGTGATCTGCAACTACGAGATCAGCCAATGGCTGGGGGAACGAGGGGTCAAGGCCCACGGAATGCAGCACGGCGGAGGTTTTCAGTTCCCCTTCGGCCGGGTGAAGCTGACCCTGGCCTTCCACGGTTCCGCCTTGCCTGATGGGGCCAATGGCGGAAACCCCTGCGGTTTCCACTGGTTTTTCAAGGATGGTTCCCGCGTTTACGACGCCGCGGACACGGGCCTTTTCGGCGACATGTCGCTCATCGGCGAGGCCGGGGTGGACATGGCCTTTTTGCCCATTGGCGACAACTACACCATGGGGCCCGACGATGCCCTGCGGGCGGTCAAGCTGCTTAAACCCACAACCGTTGTGCCCATCCACTACGACACTTTCGGTCTGATCGAGCAGAATGCCGCGGCTTGGGCGGCGTCGGTGTCGTCGCAAACGGCCACCAAGCCGGTGGTGCTCCAACCGGGTGAGTGGGCGGTGGTGAAGGCTTAGGCTCACCAGCCCAAGGTGGCGCGCAGCTTTTCCAGCCCGGCCGCGAGGGCCTTGTCGGCTCCTTGGTGGGCGCCCTCGACCGGGATCTGCTTGCCATTGATCGTTTGCATCAGCTTGATGCCGTGCTTTCCCTCCACGGGGATCAGCGCCAGCACATAGACAAGCTCGCTACCCATGTGAACGAGCCAGCTTTTGCCATCCTTGCTGGCCGTGAGAGTCGCATTGTGGCGGGCGAGCCATTCAGGGGTGGATGGGGAGGCGACGGACATGGCGAAATCTCCTTTGAGCCATGATTCTGATTTACCAGAATCGCCCGCGGGTGAACAATCCTTGACCCGATCAGCGTTCAGCTTTCGCGCCTCAATCCTCGGGCAGGGGCTGGCCCTTGGTTTCAGGAAGCAGCGCGACGGCGACGAGGCCGACCAGGAAGACCGCGCTCATCCAGCAGCAGGCCGACCTGAAGGCCTCGAGCTTGGCTGCGGGGTCGGTGGCGCCGGCAGAAAGCCGCGTCGCGAGCACGCCCATGGTGAACGGCCCGCTGGCGGCGATAAAACGACCCACATTGTAGCAGAAGCTGGTGCCCGTGCTGCGGAGTCGAAGCGGGAAAAGCTCGGGCAGGTAGATGGCGAAACCGGCGAACAGTGCCAGTTGGAAGAAACCCATCACCGCGCTCATCCACAGGTCTTCCATGCCGTCGAAGAACCTGAAATACGCGAAGGTGGCCGCGAACGCGGCGACAAAACCCACCGAAAACGCGCCCTTGCGGCCGATGGTTTGGGCCAACCAGGCGAATGAAAGCATCCCGAAGAATGCCCCGGTGTTCTGGATGATCATGTTGATGCCGATCCAGAACTGCTTCTGGCTGGCGACCTCACCATCGGAAAGGTTTTGCGCCTTGAGCGACGCGCCGATCACATCGCCCACGAGTTCCGGGCTGAAGAAACCGATGCCCCACAGGCCCACCACGCCGGCGATGCACAGGAGCATGCCCAAGAGGGCGTGACTTCGCCACCGCGGTTGGCTGAAAAGGTCGGAATAGGAGCCAAATTTTTGCCCGTTCTCGCGGGAGGCCTCACGCGCCTTGAGCCACTTTTCCGGTTCCTTGAGGCGCACCTGGATGAACACGCACAAAAAGGCTGGAAGCGAACCGACCAAAAACATGTATTTCCATGCGTGCGCCGGGTTGATGACACCGTTCTTTCCCAGTTCCGCCATGACAATGCTCACCACACCGGCCGTGATGTTCCCAACCGCGGAAAGGGCTTGAAGAAGGCCCAGCGCCATGGGCCGGGCATCGGAGGGAAGGCTGTCGGCGACCAGGGCCACGGCCAACCCGAACACACCGCCCACGCCCAGGCCGGTGACAAACCGGTAAATGGCGAAATCGGCCCAACCCGTGGAAAACGCGGAAAGGCCCGTGCAAACCGAGTACAGCAGCACGGTGAGCGTGAGGGTGCGGGCCCGGCCGATTCGGTCGCCCAAGGCGCCGAAGATCAGCCCCCCCGTGGCCCACCCGGCCACAAAGATGGAGGTGGAATAGCCACCGAACAACTTCTGGTCCCAGCCTTCCGGAAGCAGGTCCTTCATGGCTCCTTGCCGGGCGATCAGGAAGATCTGCTGGTCGAGGCAGTCGAACATCCAAGCCAAGGCCGCCATGGCGAAGACGAACCACTGGTAGGAATTAAGGCCCGCGAGGCCTTTGGGGGCACTGGTTTCGGCTGGTTGTGGTTGCATGGCGGTGGCCCGCGTGTCCGGGTGAGGTATGATCTGGTTTTCATACGACATGGCGGCCTTGGTTGCCAGCGTCGCGCGTTTGGGGAGTCGGGCCGTGACAACCATCAACACCATCGGGCTGGTGGGTGCCGGGAAAATGGCGACCGCTTTGGCGGTGGCTTGGAAACAGCGCGGACTGGTCCGGCACCTGGTGGCCAGCGACCCGCATCCCGCCGCGCGCGAGGCGTTCGCCAAGGCCACCGGCGCCACGGTGACCGAAGACAATGCGGGGGTTGTCCGTCAGGCGGATGTGGTCATTCTGGCCATCAAGCCGCAGAAACTGGATGAGGTGATGGAACCACTCCGGGGAACCCCGGGCCTTTCCAAGCTGGTGGTTTCCATTCTGGCGGGTGCCTCAACCAAGAAATTGGAAACGGCGCTGGGCCACGGTCGCGTGATCCGTGTCATGCCCAACACCCCGTGCCTGGTGGGTGAAAGCGCCACGGGGTTTTGCCTTGGAGCGGGCGCCCTGCCGGCCGACGCGGAGACGGCAAAACTTTTGTTCGGAGCCGTGGGCAAGGTCTTTGAGTTGCCCGAGGGACAATTGGACGCGGTGACGGGCCTGTCTGGCAGCGGCCCAGCCTATGCGTTTCAAATCATCGAGGCATTGGCCGACGGCGGGGTTTTTTCCGGCCTACCGCGGGATGTGGCCACGATTCTGGCGGCTCAAACCTTGTTCGGGGCCGCCAAAATGGTGCTCGAGACCGGCCGACACCCGGGCCAACTGAAGGATGATGTCGCCAGTCCGGGGGGCACCACCATCGCCGGCCTGCTGGCCATGGAACAGGGAGGGGTTCGGGCGGCGCTGATGAACGCGGTCGCGGCGGCCACCCGAAGGTCCCGCGAGCTGGGAGGCTGACCCCCTTGTCAGCTTCGCTGAGGCCCTATAATAGCCTTTTGGCCTCGGGATGCGATGCCCCATGACCGCGCCTGCGCAGCAAGAACTCGTCCTCGTCGTGGACTTGGGCTCTCAGTACGCCCAACTGATTGCCAGGCGGGTGCGTGAGCGGCGGGTCTACTGCCGCCTGATCCGCCACAACTTGCCCTTGGCCCGGATTCGCGAATTGAATCCCAAGGGAATCATCCTCAGTGGCGGTCCCGCCAGCGTTTACGACCAAGGATCGCCCCAGATCGATCCCGGCCTGTTCCAACTTGGTATTCCCATCCTGGGAATCTGCTACGGCATGCAGGCCGCCTGCCATTCGCTTGGGGCCGAGGTCAAGCGCGCCGACCATCGTGAATTCGGACGAACGGAAATGGCCGTCCTTCCCGGGGAGGACCCGTTGTTCAAGGGTGTCCGGCCATCCTCGGTGGTGTGGATGAGCCATGGCGACCAGGTGATGCCGGGCGCCGACACATGGAAACCGCTGGCCAAAAGCGCAACCTGTCCGTTGGCTGGTGCCCGGCACGCCACCTTGCCCGTATGGGGACTGCAATTCCATCCGGAGGTTGCCCACTCCGAGCAGGGCGGGCAGATCATCGAGAACTTCCTCTATGGCATTTGCCGCTGCGCCGGCGGATGGACCATGACCGACTACCTGGAATCGGCCGCCACTTCCATCCGCGAGAGGGTGGCCAATCAGCGGGTCATTTGCGGGCTATCGGGAGGGGTTGATTCCTCCGTGTGCGCGGCGCTTCTGGCCCGGGCCGTCGGCAGGCAGGCCATCTGCATCTTCGTGGACAACGGACTTTTGCGGCAGGGCGAGGTGGAATCTGTCCGCGCGGCCTTCGAGAACCATTTCGGCGGGCAGTTGCGTGTTGTTGACGCTTCAAAGCGTTTTTTGGACGCGCTCAAGGGCGTTTCCGACCCCCAGCAGAAGCGGCGCATCATCGGCCATGTTTTCATCGATGTGTTTGCCGACGAGGCGGCCCGCGAGAAGGGCGCGCGCTTCCTGGCCCAGGGAACCCTTTACCCGGATGTGATCGAGTCCGGGGGCGCACCCGACGGTCCCGCCGTGGTGATCAAGTCGCACCACAATGTCGGCGGTTTGCCTGAAAAGTTGGGGTTTGAATTGGTCGAACCGCTGCGCGACCTGTTCAAGGACGAGGTCCGCCGGCTTGGCTTGGAGCTTGGCCTGCCCGAGGACATGGTCTGGCGGCACCCGTTCCCCGGACCAGGCTTGGCGGTTCGCTGCTTGGGCGAGGTCACCGCCGACAGGCTGGCCATCCTTCGCAAGGCCGACGACATCTTCCTGCAGGAATTGCGAGCGGCGGATTGGTACCGCAAAACCTCGCAGGCCTTTGCCGTTCTGTTGCCCGTGCGCTCCGTGGGGGTGATGGGCGACGGACGCACCTACGACGAGACCATCGCCATCCGCGCCGTGGATACCGACGACTTCATGACGGCGGCACCCAGCCAACTTCCCCACGACCTGCTCGCCCGCGTCTCCACCCGCATCGTCAACGAGGTGCGGGGCGTCAATCGCGTGGTTTACGACATTTCCAGCAAGCCTCCCGCCACCATCGAGTGGGAATGACCGTTTCGGGGTAGCCAGCATGCGCTTCATCAAGATGCACGGCATCGGCAACGACTATGTCTATGTCGATTGTGTCCGCCAACCTGTCCCCGCCGATCCGGCGGCCTTGGCCAAGGCTGTTTCGGACAGGCATTTCGGCATCGGCGGCGACGGACTCATTCTTGTTTGCCCCTCCGACAAGGCCGACGCCCGCATGCGGATGTTCAATGCCGATGGCAGCGAGTCCGAGATGTGCGGCAATGGCGTTCGTTGTGTCGCCAAGCTTGTCCATGACCATGGCATTGCCCGGAAATCACGACTATCCATCGAGACCGGTCGCGGCGTGCTGACGCTCGATTTGCATCTCAAGGGCGGGCTTGTCGACACTGTCACGGTGGACATGGGCGAACCCATTCTGGAGGCCGCCGCCATCCCGACCACGCTCACCGGCACGCCTCCCACCGAGGTCCAGCTTGAATCTCCCTTGGGAATCTTGCGCGCCACCTGTGTTTCCATGGGGAATCCGCACGCGGTGATTTTCGTGGACGAGATCACCGACGCGTTGGTTCACCAGGCCGGTCCCGTGTTGGAACGGCATGCCGCGTTTCCCAGAAGGGCGAACATCGAGTTTGTGAAGGTGCTGTCGCGCGGCGCATTCCAGATGCGCGTGTGGGAGCGCGGTTCCGGCGAAACCCTGGCCTGTGGCACGGGTGCGTGCGCGGTCGCCGTGGCCGGCGCCATCACCAATCGCCTCGACCGCTCATGCGAGGGGCGACTGCTGGGAGGCAACCTGAAATTGGAGTGGTCTTCCCAAACCAATCATGTTCTCATGACCGGCCCGGCCACGGAGGTCTTCGTGGGTGAGTGGCCGGGCTGACCCCCGGAAACGCTCGCATGAAGATCCGGCATCCGTGGCTGGTGGCGATTGCCGCTTGGTGCATCGCCCAGATCATCCGCACCTGGATGCGCACGATCCGCTTCCGCTATGCCCGCCAAGGACCCGACTACGAACCCGCGGCGCTGAAACCGGACGAGCGCTTCATCTACGCATTCTGGCACGAGCACATTCTGGTTCCGGCCAGTCGCTACGCCCGGCCCGATATCTGGGTGCTGATCAGCAAGCATGCCGATGGGCAGATGATCTCGTCGGCTTGCCGCCAATTGGGTTTTCAAACCGTGGCAGGGTCCAGCACTCGAGGTGGCGCCGAGGCTGTGCGCGAAATGGTATCGCTGGGCAAGGTGGGGCATTTGGCCATCACGCCGGACGGCCCAAGGGGGCCACGACGCGAGATGCAGCAGGGCGCGGCTTTTTTGGCCTCCAAGACCGGCTTGCCGGTGATTCCTTTCGGGGTCGCCTGCTCATGCGCCCACCGATTCGGTTCGTGGGACCGCTTCATGTTGCCCTGGCCGTTTAGCCGCGTGGTGTTGGTCACCCGACAAGCCGTGCTGGTGCCGGAAAACCTGGACCGCGACGGCATTGAGATATGGCGCCAAAACCTGGAAGCTGAACTCGCCGAGGCCAACCGCATGGCCGAGGAAATCTTGGCGGGTAAAATCACGGCGGATATCCCCGATCGCCGGGCGGCCTGACTGACCCCGGTCCGGCGCCTCGCCGGAGCATTTCATTTCGTGCCGCCCCCCTACCAACTCTCCTGGCCTGAGCGTTTCACCTGTTTGGTGGGATCTTGCCTTCTGGCGACCGTTCTCGCCGTGGCGGTGTGGCTTAACCCGTATGTCGATGATGCCGGCGAGGCCCTTCCGTTGGGGGTGGGCCGGACCATGGGCACGCACCGTCAACTGGGCTTGCCATCGTGCCAATTTTTGGTCATGAGCGGCCTCCCATGCCCCTCCTGCGGCATGACCACCAGCTTTGCCCTGCTGATGCACGGTGACCTGGCCGGGTCGTGGCGCGCCAACGGAGTGGGCACCTTGATGGCGCTGTACTGCGCGGCGGCGATTCCCCTGGCCCTTTATGGCGCCTTGGCCGGAAGGCTGCCGGTGGTGCGGTCGGTGGAATGGTGGGCGCTGGCCTCCGTGAGCCTGTTCCTTCCACTCCTGCTGATCCGGTGGCTCTGGGTTGTGGCCTGGATGCTCGCTGGCGCCGGTTGATCGATCGTGGAGGATCGGGCCATGGCGGGCGGTTTATTCGGACGCAACCTGATGGCTGGCGCGTTGGCGGCCTTCTCCCTGGCGGGTACCACGGGCTGCAACATGGCGGCGGTGCCTTACTTCCTGTTTTGCATGGAAGATCCCAAGCACCAGGCGGAAATTCAGAAGATCGCCTCACCCAACAAAAAGGAGGAGCGCAAGGTCTTGCTCCTCACCTACCACAGGCTCGACCTGCGACCGGAATTCGCCAACTGTGACCGCGAACTGACGCACTCGGTGGAGAAGCACATCAAGCAACTGGCCGAGGTGAACAAGGAGAAGATCACCCTCGTCCACCAGCGGAAGGTTGAGGATTACAAGAACAACCATCCGGATTGGAAAGAGGAGGAACTTTCCGACATTGGCAAGCATTTCGGCGCCGACTGGGTGGTGTACCTCGAGATCAACAGCCTCAGTCTCTATGAACCCGGTTCGGGCGGCACCCTGTACCGAGGCAAGGCGGACATGACGATCTCGCTGATTGATGTGAAGAACCCGGATGATTCCCGCCCGCCGCAGGCCTTCACCTGCAGCTATCCCCGGGAGTCGCGGATCCAGATGACATCGGCGGACAAGAGTCCGTCGGAGTTCAGGCAGATGTTCCTCGATTACCTTGGACGCAGGGTTTCGTGGAAATTCACCGCCCATCCGACCCGCGATGACTTCTATGCTGATTGAGTGGTGATCGCGTTTGTTTGAAACAGGAGGAAGTGCCATGTCGCAGCCGTTCACGATCAGGTGCAGGGAAAATGGTCCGCTGGTGATGCCCGCCACGGTGCAGATCGTGGATGCCGATGGCAACGCGTTCCCCATTCCCCCGGGCAAGGAAGTGGTGGCCCTGTGCCGCTGTGGCGCGACCAAGAACAGGCCGTTTTGCGATGGCGCGCACAAGGCCATCGGTTTCACCGCCTGCGAGAAGGCGACTCCGCCGGTCGCCTGATATTTTCGTCAACCAAACCAGGCGGCATGTGGATGGCACATGCCGCTTTTCATTTTCGGGAGGTTTGACCGATTTTGTGAATCGGCTGCTACTACTCAGTGTTTCGAAGATTGGGTTTCAAAAATCACCGGAAAAATGGAACGCCGAAAGTGAGGATCGGCTTGATGATCCCACATGAAACGCTCACGATAAAAAGCGCAGATTGGTCAAGCACATATTCGTGTCACGCACTTACCAAGAGACACCATGGATCGTACTTGCAGAATCATGTTAATCACCGCAATGTGGCTGGCGTTCACAACCGTGCCGACAGCCCGCGGCCAGAATCCGGATCCGCAGCCGAAAACCGCGCAGCCCTTGGAATCAAAACCCGCGGCGCCCTGGGTGACCCCCGCGGTGCGGGCAAACCGGGTCGAACGCCGCACCTTTGAGAGCGCCGCGGCCAAAACCAAGGTGAGTTACCACATCTACACGCCCGAGGTTTACGATCAGGAAAAGGACAGTCGGTTCCCCGTGCTTTACTGGCTTCACGGCTCCAGTGGCGGCTTGCCGGGGGTCAAGCCCCTCAGCGAATTTTTTGATGACGCCATCCGCAAGAAAAAAATCCCGCCGATGCTGGTGGTTTTTCCCAACGGGCTTGAACTCAGCATGTGGTGTGATTCGAAAGACGGCAGGGTGCCGATGGAGACGGTCGTGGTGAAGGAACTGGTGCCGCTCATCGATCGGTCATATCGTACGCTGGCAAACCGCACCCGAAGGATCCTCGAAGGTTTCAGCATGGGCGGCTATGGAGCGGCCCGCTTGGGGTTCCTTTATCCCGAAACTTTCGGAACGGTCTCTGTCCTGGCCGGCGGGCCGTTGGACTTGGAACTTCAAGGTCCAAGGGCCAAACGAAACGCCACTCTCCGCGAGCGCGTGCTCAAGGACACGTTCGGCGGGGACCTTGCGGATTTCAAAGCCAAGAGCCCACTGACCGTGGTGGCGCAGGCTGCGGGCAGTGATGCGGTCAGGCCGAGGGTTCGAGTTGCTGTCGGCAGCCGTGACTTCACTGCCGACTTGAATCGCGCATTTTCCGACCACCTCAAAAAACACATGATCGACCATGATTTTAAGTTGCTGCCCGACATCGGCCACGACACGATGGCGCTGCTTAAAGGACTTGGCGATGAGAATTGGGAGTTTTACCGCAAAGCGTTCGCCGGCGGTCAGCCTTGAGGCTTTCTGATCGGATCGAACCGTGGCCTCTTTGACTCAAAAAATATCAAGGCGGAATGTCGCATCATGGGTTCCGCTTGGGAAGAACCGCTCCATGCATTAACGAGGGTCCATTAACCTTGCCGTTTCAGCAATCTAGGCTCGTGCTCAGAAACAAAAAATGCACGATATCTAGAGGCTTTTCCCACCATCGTGATGTGTCATTATCAGATGGAATTGCCGAGCGCCGTTTTTGTTGAAGCCTCTAAGTGTTAGGCAGCGGAGGGCTTCGAAGCGTGAAGATGTATATCCTGATTCGGGATTCTGTTCCGGTCAGTTTAGCAGTGCTTGCCGCTGTGGCGCGACCAAGAACAGGCCGTTTTGCGATGGCGCGCACAAGGCCA
>CAWUNZ010000037.1:0-18879 GCA_963923445.1 uncultured bacterium | reverse complement strand
AGGCCTGTTCGACATTGTGCCGGCGGCCTTGGGCGAGGAGGTGGTTCTGCACGGCGCCCTTTCCCTGGCCGCCGCTGCGGCAAGGTAGGTCAGCCGCGTTCGGCGGCCCAACAGCCTGCCAGTTCCACCAGCACGCGGCACGCCGCGTCCATCTCCTCCAGGCAGGTCCATTCCAGGGGCGAGTGCGGATTGTGTTCCCCGCATGAAAGGTTGGGACACGGCAGGCCTTTTTCCGTGAAACGGCTGCCGTCGGTTCCGCCGCGGACCCTGGTCACCCGGGGTGCCACACCCGCGCGCCTGGTCGCCGCCTCCGCCAGGGCCACGGCGCGGGGTTCAGCCGCAAGGCCATCGGCCATGTTCCGGTACTGCGCCCGCGTGTTCACCTCGATGCGCGATCCGGGAAACTCGCATTGCAGGTGCCCGGCGATTTCACGAAGCATGCGGGCCTGCTCGGCCAAGGCCTCCGTGCGGAAGTCGCGAAGGAGAATCTGCACGCGCACCTCCTCCACGCCCCCCTCGATGCGATAAGGATGCAGGAATCCTTGATCATCCTCGGTGGTTTCCGCGGAAAGAAACTGCCTGGGCAGGCGGTCGATGAACAAGGCCGCCAGGCGCACGGCGTTGATCATGCGCCCCTTGGCGATGGACGGGTGGATGTTCACGCCCCGAACACAAACCGTGGCCAGGTCGGCGGAAAATGTCGCGGCGTCGATCTCCCCGGTACCGCCTCCATCGAGGGTGTAGGCGACCTTGGCGCCCAGCTTTCCAAGGTCCACATGGTCGGTGCCCCGGCCGATCTCCTCGTCGCAGGTGAAGCAGATACGGATGCGGGGCCTTGGCAGGGCAGGCGCTTCCAACAACCTGCGCGCCGCCTCCATGATCACCGCCACACCGGCCTTGTCGTCGGCCCCCAGCAGGGTGGTTCCGTCGGAGGTGATGATGGTGGCCCCCTTCAACCGCGCCAGTTCCGGATCCTTCGACGGGCTCAACACAAGGCCGGGTACCGCTGGATAGCTGATATCGCCTCCATCGTATGGCGCGTGCACCACAGGCTTCACGCCATGGCCGGAGGTTTCGGGAGAGGTGTCCACATGGGCGATCAGGGCAATGGTCGGAGCGATCACACCCGCCGAGGCCGGTATCGTCGCGAACACGATCCCGTCGGCCGTCTGTTCGACCTCCATAGCCCCCATCTGGCGCAATTCCTCGGCCAGGAGGCGGCCCAGTTCGAGTTGCCCCGGGCTGCTGGGGTAGGTCTTGGCCCCTTCGACGGCCATGGTGTCCACGCGGGCGTAGCGGCAAAAAGAATCCAGAAGGCGGTTCATGCCTCGCGCTCCTTTGCAGACTTGGAGGATTGCTTGCTTTTCACACCCGCCACAGCGACCCCCTCGCGGGGGCATGTGTCCGCCAACTCGCAGCGGTCGCAAGCCGGCTTGCGGGCATCACAAACCGCTCGCCCGTGGTCGATCAGGCGGAGGCTGGTGATGGTCCACAACTCGGGTGGCCATTGCGCCATCAGGTCTTGCTCGACCTTGACGGGATCATCATGGCGCGTCAGGCCAAGCCTGCGGCTCAAGCGGCCCACATGGGTGTCCACGGTGATGCCCGGAACATCGAAGCAATGTCCAAGCACCACATTGGCGGTTTTCCGTCCCACACCGGGCAACACCACCAGTTCCTCAAGCGTGCAAGGCACCTCACCCCCGTGGCGTTCCACCAGCATGCGGCAGCACCCCTGGATGTTGGCCGCCTTGTTGCGAAAAAAGCCAGTGGACTGAATCAGTTTCTCCAATTCCGGCAGATCGGCCGTGGCAAAGGCCGCCGCGTCCGGAAAGCGAGCGAAGAGGGCCGGGGTGACCATGTTGACGCGGGCATCCGTGCACTGCGCCGAAAGGATGGTCGCCACCAGCAATTGCAGCGGATTGGAATAGTTCAGCGCGCAATGGCTGTCCGGATACATCCGGGCCAACCTTTCCAAAAGGTCCGCGGGCGGTTGGCGTCGCTTGGTTTTTCCCATGCCTCGATGGTAGTTTCGGCTCCGGCGCCTTCAAGGCCTCGCGCCATGCCCTACGATGGGGATTGGGCCCTCCGCCCCCTCCCGGGAGTCCGCCGCATGAGGCAGATAGGACCAACCTTTCCAGCGGCGCAGGCATCCCTGCTTGCCGATGTCCTTTTGGCCGAGGGGATCAAGTCGCATTTGGGCGAAACCCCTGCGGGGGTTCAGGTTTGGATCATCGAGGAGGATTCCCTGCCCCGCGCGCGGGAAATCATCGCCTCCTTTCAGGCCGACCCGAACACCTTCGCCCGCGCCGACGCCAAGTCCAAGGCCCGCAAAATCCGTGAGGAGGAGCAGGCCCTCGAGCGGGAATACGAGCAGCGGCAAAAGCGAATGGACCGCCGCATGGAAGGCGCCGCCCGAGACAAGGTCACCCTTTTTGTGGTTCTGGTTTCCGTGGCGGTATCCCTTTTTTCCATCGCCGCGGTCAGCCGCAAGGAATCCGGCGGGCCGATGGGAACTCCGGAGGAGGTGGTTTCCCACCTCAGTTTCAGCGACCCGTTGTCCACCCTGGTTGGAAATGGTTTTCCCTGGTGGGAACCGTGGCGAATCATCACGCCCGTGTTCCTGCATTTCGGCACCATTCACCTCTTGTTCAACATGCTGATGCTCATCTCGCTGGGTGCCAAGGTGGAACGGGCCTTGGGCCCAACCCGGTACGGCCTGCTTTTGGTCTATCTGGCGGTGGTTTCCAACCTGACCCAGGGATTGATGGTGCCGGGCAGCCTTTTCGGAGGCATGTCCGGCGTGGTTTATGGCATTTTCGCATTCAGTTGGATGCAGATGTCCCGGGCACCGGGGCGCGGCCTCGCGATCGACGGCTTGACGGCCATCCTCATGATGGGCTGGTTTTTCGCTGGTTTCCTCAACGCCGTGGGCGGCGTTTCCATGGCCAATCACGCCCACGCCGGCGGGCTTTTGGCCGGCCTTCTGGCAGGCTACCTCTGGACCGAGTGATCAAATCCCCCTTGCTTCGTGTTGGGCCGGGGGCTATCGGCGCCTCCATTCGGAACAACCATCCCGCGGGATTCAGGTTCCTTGTGGAGGTGTCGCGTGAAGATGAAGCCATGGATCATCGGCTTTTCCATTATTCCGGCATTGCTCACAGGCTGCGGCAGCAGCTCCTGCTTCATGTGCAAGGACGGTTACACCAAGAAGAAGGACTCCGCGCCCCTGCCGGCGTGGCAGACCGCTCCCTCAACGACCAAATCCACTCCGGTTGGTGGAGGCGCGGCGTCGCTGGCTTCCACTCCAAAATCGAACTCACCAAGCCCGCTCAGCATGAGTCCCGCCGCGGTGAAGGCGGCTACCAAGCCAGATCCGGTCGCCCCCGCGCCCATCCAGCCCGTGGCCGCTCCCGCCGCGCCACCGGTTTCGCTTCCCAGCGCGCCCGCGGTTCCGGCCACCAGCCTCAATGTGCCGCCACCCCCCACCTTGACTTTGCCTGAACCCGCGACTCCAGCGGTGGAAACACCCGCCAAGCCCTCGGCCGTTTCCGGGCCCGCCCTGCCTCCCTTCACCCCGGGCAGCCCAACGATGCTGCCGCCGCCTCCGGGCGCGCCCTCGCTCGACCCGGCGCCCCTGTCGATACCGTCCTCCCCGATTCCCTGAGGCGAACACCTGAATTTCACGAAGAAGGCCCCGGTTTACCGGGGCCTTCTTCGTTGGTGGAGGTTCAAGCGCCCATCAGGCCAGTTCGGCTCCCCGGTGGAGTGCCGTGGCCACCAAGGCGCCGTGGAAACCCACAGCGGCCAAGGAATCCAAGTCGTTCCTACCTCGCACGCCGCCACCCGCCAGCAGTTCGCCCGCGGCGCCAGATCGTTGCCACGCGTGAACAATGTTTTCGCCCCATGGTCCGCTGGCTGTTCCCACCCTCGCCAAGTCGATCGCCAGCATACGCGTAACCCCGGCCTCGGCGGCTGTCCGGAACATGGCCTCGGGGTTCTTGGTGCTCCACCCTTCAGCCATCCTCGGTTCCCCAGCCACCAGGTCGAGTGAAAAAGCGATCCGGTTTGGATCGATTGCCGTGGCATCCGCCAGAGCCTTGGGCCCTTGGACCGTCTCCAGCCCCAGCACCAGCGTCGTGTTCCCATGCCTTTTCAGCCAAGGTTTGGCGTCGCCCGGTCCGGTGATCCCGGCGTCAAGCCACACTTCCAAACCCCGGGCCACAAGGGAATCCACCAAGGCACAATGTGGAGCCAGACCGGCGATGGCGTCCAGGTCGGCGACATACAGCCGGTTTGTCCCACATCGGCTGGTCATTGAAACGGCCAGTTCAACCGGTGCATCGCCGCGGCCGAGGGCACCTTCCACCATCCGGTACTCATCGCGCTTGCCAGCCACGGCGTGAACCGCCAAGCCACCCTTGAGGTCAATCACGGGAATAAGCCGAAAAGGCGAATCCTTATTCATGGCGCCGGCGGCCAATGGGATGGCAGGGGCGCTGTCAGCTCGACAGGTTCGTAGCGGATCGGGTGCATGAAGCGCAGGCCTCGGGCATGCAGGGCGATCACCCTGTCACGAGGGGGAAGATCAGGCGGGCCGATGAGGCTTGTGGATCCATACTGCTGGTCGCCCACGATCGGCAGGCCCCTGCTGGCGGCCTGCAGGCGCAACTGGTGCATTCTCCCGGTGCTGGGGCGCATCTCCACCCGCAGGCCGGCGGAATCCCACCCCAGGCACTCGACCTCCATCTCGGCCAGGCGTGCCCCCTCGGCGTCGGCGGGGGTTATTTCCGACCGCGATTCATCCGCGATTTTGCGCATGTGGTCGGCCCAGAGGACAGACCCCTGCCAAGCCCGCGACGCATTGGCTGCCTCAAGGACGGCCCAGTAGGTCTTGCGCACCACGCGATCACGGAACTGCTCGGCGAGCCTGGCCGCGGCCTTCGAGCTTTTGGCGAACAAGACAATGCCCGAGACCGGCCTGTCGAGCCTGTGGGGAATACCCAGGTAAACCCGCCCCTTCTTGTCGTAAGTCGCGCGCAGGTAGTCGCGGGCCACTTCCTCAAGGCTGGGCGCCGCACCGGGCACGCCCTGGGTGAGCAGGCCCGCCGGCTTGCAAAGCGCCAGGCAGTGGTTGTCCTCGAACAGGACGGTCGCGGTGGCCATCAGGTTCAGTTGGCGGGCATGGCGGCGCGCACCACCTCGAGGGCCTTGTCGAGCACGCGGTCCTTGAAGTCCGGGAGGACCGGGCTATGCGGCTTGCCGGCCTCGCGAACCACATCGCGGTCGCCGCGCCAACGCTGGTAATCGACCCGTTCCTTGTCCTCAAGCTTCACTTCCATTCCCTCGGAAGGCTTCACGCCCCACTCGTCGGTTTCCTTGCTGTCGGGGAACCGGTGGATGTTCTTGCCGCTGGGACGCCAGTAGCTGGCGGTGGTGAGCTTGAGCGCGCTCGACTGGCTTTCCATCGGGATCACATTCTGCACGCTTCCCTTGCCGAACGACCTTTCGCCCACGATGATCGCCCTGCCGTGGTCCTGAAGCGCCGCGGAGAGAATCTCGCTGGCGCTCGCCGAGTACCGGTTCACCAGCACGGCGATGGGGAACTGCTTGGCCGGCAGGAACAGGGTGCCATCGCGCTGCGCGGAATAAACCTGATCCTGCTGGTTGCGGCCCCGGGTGGAGACGATCACGCCGTCGTCGAGGAACATGTCGGAAATCTCCACCGCCGCGCTCAGCAGGCCCCCCGGGTTGTAGCGCAGGTCGATCACCAGCGCCCGGGCGCCGGCGGCCTGGATCGTGGCCAGGGCCGCCTTCAATTCACCCACGGTGGTCTCCGCGAAGCTCGAGATCCGGATGTAGGCGATCTTCCTTTCCTTGTCGAGCATGAAGTCGGGCGTGCCCTCGGGAAGGCGGGAATCGCCGATCACGCTCTGCACGCGGATGATGTCGCGCTTGAGGGTGTAATCCACGGGCTTCTTCTCCCCCTCGTGCACCACGGTCAGGGTGACCTCGGTGCCGGGTTCGCCCTGGATCATGTCGATCGCCTCGCTGATGCCGATGTTCTCGGTGGTTTTGCCGTTGATCTTGGTGATGATGTCCCCGGCGAGAACGCCGGCGTTGTACGCCGGGGTGCCCACGATGGGGCTTAGAACCGTCAGCCGGCTGCCCTTCTGCATGTCCACGCCCAGGCTGATGCCGACCCCGCCGAACGACCCCTTGCTGACTCGGGAGAACTGCTTGTATTCCTGGGGATTGATGTAGCTCGAATGCGGATCGAGCCTTTCAAGGCCGCCGTTGATCATGGCCTCGACCAGTTGGCGCTGCTCCTCGGGCTTGAGTTCCCGCACATAACGCTGGCGCACCTCCTGGAGCACATCGACCATCAGGCGGGCCATCTCGTAGTCGCTGTCGCGGCCCCGGCTGGGTGCGGAACGGCTCACGGCCAAGCCGAACACGCCGACCGCCATCACTCCGATCAGCCAAACCAGATTCCGTCCTGTCATGGCGCGTCTCCCTCCATTGCCTTCCAGAATGCTAACCGCCTCCCCCGCTCGTTTCGATACCGATGCGCCCGGGCCATGCATGGCTTGATCCCGGGAGGCCCGGCGGGTTGCAATGAGGCACCTTGGGAGGCAAGGCCCTTGCGACCGCTGACGCTGGATCTCATCATCCCGCCCGAGGAGTTCGTGGCCAACCGGCGCGAGCACCTCGCCAAGCACATGCGCTATGTCGACCGGTACCGGAAAACCCGGGTCGGCCCACGGGCAACCCTGGTGTTCGAGAACCGGCAAACCCTATGGTTCCGCGTTCAGGAGATCATTTCGACCGCGCGACTGACCGACCCGAAGGCCCAGCAAAGGGAACTCGACCACCACAGCAACCTGCTTCCCTCGGCAGGGGGATTGCAGGCCGCCCTGCTCCTCGATGTGCCCGCCGGCCCCAAGGCAGACCCCGGAACCTGGCGCGACCTTCGGGGCGCGGATGTCGCCATGCATTTGGGGCCCGAGCGGACCCTGCGCGCCAACATCCTTTCCGCCAATCCCGAGGACCGCTGCTGGGGCACCGCCCACTGGGTTCAGTTCCTGCCCGAGGAAGCCGATCTCGAACTCCTGACAGATCCTCAAGTTGGGATTTGGTTTTCCCTCCGTTCGGGTGATTACATCGAAGCCAGCCAGCCCATCACCGACGACATGCGCCAAAGCCTGATCAAGGACTTGCTGCCCGACGACGCGCCCGAGTTCCACCAGCGGTAGAATCGAATCGGATACGGACGATGGTGTCCGCATCCGGCCGGATCCCGGGCGCATGGCGGACACGCGATCGTTGTTTGGCGAACCGGAACCGCCCCCCCCTCCGCAACCACCCTCCACGGAACCCGCCGCGCTTTACGCGGACCTGGTGTTCGACCGGCCCTTGGAAGTCCCTTACACCTACGCCGTGCCCCCGGCACTGGCGGCGGATATCGCCATCGGCAAGCGCGTGTTGGCGCCGTTGGGAACCAGGCCCGACCGTGGCTGGTGCGTGGCGTTGCGCCCCGAGGCCCCCGACCGGCCCTGCAAGCCCATCATCAGGGTGCTCGACCCCGAACCGCTGGTGAACAGCCACCTGCTGGAACTCACCCGGTGGATGGCACACTACTACCTGTGTGGTTGGGGACAGGTGCTCCAGGCCATTGTCCCCGCCGGAGTGCGCAAGCGGGCGGAAGGGCCACCCCCCAGGGCCACCTGGATCGTTGCCACCCCGGAGGCCGATCTTCCGGCGGATCCCCCCAAATTGACACCCCGACAACGCGAGGTGCTCACCCATCTCCGCCTGGCCCCCGCCGGCATGGAGGCCTCGGCGCTGCTCAAGGCCATGGACTGTTCCAGCAGCGTGGTGGATGGCCTGGTTTCACGGGGGTACGCCGGCAAAACCGTCAGGCCCGAGACCATGGACGCCGACAAGGCCCCCGGTGCCCGGGGACATGCGCTGACGCCGGAACAGGCTGGCGTACTGGCGAGTTTGCAACCGGCGCTGGCCGGCAACGGATTCGCCCCGTTCCTGCTGCTGGGGGTCACCGGCAGCGGCAAGACCGAAGTCTACATGACCGCCATCGAGCAGGTGGTGGCCCGAGGCCGGCAAGCCCTGGTGCTCGTGCCCGAAATCAGCCTCACCCCGCAAACCGAGGCCAGGTTTGCCGCGCGATTCGCCACCGTGGCGGTTCTCCACAGCCACCTTTCCGAAAGCGAGCGACAAAACCGATGGCGCAAGGTCGCCGCCGGCAGGGCCCAGGTGATCATCGGTGCGCGCTCGGCGGTGTTCGCCCCGGCCCCCAACCTCGGACTGATCGTCGTTGACGAGGAGCATGAACCGAGCTTCAAGCAGGAATCCACCCCGCGTTACCACGGAAGGGATGTCGCCGTGATGCGCGCCAACCTGCTTGGGATTCCGGTGGTGCTTGGGTCGGCGACGCCGTCATTGGAATCATGGTTCAACGCCTCGCGCGGGATCTACACCCGGCTCGACCTCACCCGGCGGGTGGAGGATCGTCCCCTTCCCAAGGTGGAAGTTCTCGACATGCGGCATCCCCCGGCGCGCGTGCCCCCCGGCAGGGCCCTGAGCGATCCGCTGGTCCTCGCGCTCAAGCACACCCTACGCACCGGCGGGCAGGCCATCCTGTTCCTCAACCGCAGGGGTTACTCCCCTTTTGTCGTCTGCCCGGCCTGCGGCGAGACCGCCACCTGCAAATTCTGCGACCTGTCGCTCACCTTCCACCGCGAACGCAACATCCTCATGTGCCACCATTGCGGCTTCAACCAGGCGCCCAACGATGAATGCCCCTCCTGCCGCAAGGCCACCGTGCGCTACCAGGGCCTGGGCACCGAGAAGGTGCACGAGGAACTCCAGCGCCATCTCCCCGGGGCGGTGATCCGCCGCATGGACAGCGACACCATGGGCAAGCCCGGCAGCCACGCGCAAACGCTCGAGGCTTTTCGCAACCGACTGGTGCAGGTGCTGCTGGGCACGCAAATGGTGGCCAAGGGACTCGACTTTCCCGGCGTGACCCTTGTGGGGGTGATCCAGGCGGACGCGGCGTTGCACATGCCCGATTTCCGCGCCGCGGAACGGACCTTCCAGTTGCTCACCCAGGTGGCCGGCCGCTGCGGACGCGGCGAATCTCCCGGCCGGGTGATCGTGCAAACGCTCAACCCGGACCACGACGCCGTGGCCCTGGCCGCCCGGCACGACTTTCTGGCGTTTTCTCGAGGGGAGATGGAGCAGAGGGAAATGCTCGGCTACCCCCCTTACCAGCGGATGGTGCGAATCATCATCCGGGCCCGGGACGAAAAAGCGGCGGACGACTACGCCAACCGATTCGCGGCGGCCTGCAAGCTGGCGCAGGAATCTTCCACGCCGAAAAAGAACCTGAAAATTCTGGGGCCCGCGGTGGCGCCCGTCAGCAGGCTCAACGACTATCACCGCAGGCATATCCTCATTTTGTCTCCCGATTCGCGTCACCTCCATGCGGTCACCCGGGCCGCCCTCGCCTCCTGCAGGCCCGATGGAGGTGCCGAGATCGCCGTGGATGTGGATCCCGGCAACATGTTGTGAGCATGGGCGTACGCACAGTGGAGATGGCCGACTCCAACCGACCGCCCCGGGAATTGTGCTGGAATGCCACCGCGACCTGCCGATAATGAAAAATTGATGGGCTGGTCCCCCACGACCGCCCACGGCACCGTGAAAAGGGCCCTTGGAATTCGGCGCATGCTTCCAACCGCGTTCGGTCGCCTCGCCGTGATGGGTGCTTTCGCCTGCTCGCTTTTCCTGGCCCCGGGTTGCGGTGGTCCGGCCCGTACCGGTGGCCGGACAGACGCTCCCGAACCTGCCCCTCCACCCGTGCGGGTGGTTGCCGCGCGCCGGGCCGATGTCCCCCGCGTGGCCGAGACCGTCGGAACAGCCAAGCCATCCGTGACAGTCCAGGTTCGCGCCCGGGTGGACGGCCAGATTCGGAAGGTGCATTTCAAGGAAGGCTCGGCGGTGACCGAGGGCCAGTTGCTGTTCGAGATCGACAGCGAATCGTTCGAGGCCACCCTCAAGGAAGCCGAGGCCACGCTTGAAGCCTCGCGTGCCACGCTGCGATTGACAAAAATCGACATGGACAGGTCCGAAAACCTGTCCAAGGCGGGTGCCGCCCCGGTCGAGGTTTTCCAAAAGGCCCGCGCCAGCCATGAAAACTCGGTGGCGGCGGTGGCGCGCGACTCCGCCAAACGCGATGTCGCCAAGCTGCAACTGGGATACTGCAAGGTTCTTGCCCCCATTGCCGGCATCGCCGGCAAACTGGAGACCGACGGCGGGAGCCTTACCCGCGGCTACGATCCCCGGCCTGTGATCAGCATCAACAATTCCCAACCCGTTTATGTGGAATTCGCGCTGCCGGAGCGCCTCCTTCCGCAGGTGCGCGCCGCGGCGGCGGGTCCGGCCCCCTTCGAGGTGGAAGTCACCAAGGGGGGCAACGGGCCACCCACCCGGGGCACCGTCGATTTCCTCGACAACCAGGTGGACCAGGCCACCGGAACCCTGACCATGCGGGCGAAGTTTCCCAACCGGGAATTGGCGATCTGGCCTGGTGAGTTTTTCGAGGTGCGCGTGATCCTGGGCATGGACCGCGGCGCGCTGGTGATACCCTCCTCAGCCCTCGGGCAAGGCAACGCCGGGCAGCATGTCTTCGTCATGGGCGACGATAACCGTGTGAGCCTGCGCAAGATCAAGGTCCACCGCATCCACCGCGACCTTGTTTTGGTTGAGGACGGCCTCCGCGAAGGGGAACTCGTGGTGACGGAGGGGGCCGTCCGCCTTCAGGACGGAGTGACCGCGCGCCGGTTGGACGGAAACGAAACCCCATGAGACCGGGCGGGAGGGGCCTGCTGGACTCCATCCTGCGACGCCCCGTGGCGGTGCTACTGGCGCATGCCTGCCTGGTGCTGCTCGGTTTCCTGGGCCTGCTCCGCCTCCCCAGAAATCGCATGCCGGATGTTGAATATCCTACAATTGTGGTCACCGCCTCCCTGCCGGGAAGCACCCCGGACATGATGGCTTCCTCCGTGGCCGCCCCGCTTGAGGCGCGCCTGTGCGAGGTCGCGGGACTCCTCGACTGCACCACCAGTTGCGTTCCCGGCGCGGCGACCATCTCGCTGCGGTTCCGGTTCGGGATCGACATGGGCGAGGCCATGGGGGAAGTGGGGCGTGCGGCGCGCGCCGCCGCGGGGGACCTTCCCAAGGCGATGACCGAACCACCCACATACGCCCGATTCAATCCGACCGACACGCCGATCATGTACCTGGCCCTCGTATCCCCGTTCACCCCGCCGGCGGAACTCGAGGAAATGGCCAACAGGCTTGTGGCCGATCCGCTCAGGAACCTGCCGGGGGTGGCCAGGGTGAAGGTCCAGGCGAGCGGTGACTTCTCGTGGGTTGTAAGGTCCGACGCGCGGGAACTGGCCTGGCGTGGGATCCCGACAGACACGGTGGCATCGGCGCTGAAATCACTCGGGGCGGAACTGCCCGCGGGAAGGCTATCCGGACCGGTGGCCGACATCCCGATCCAGGCCGAGGCGCCCGCCGCCGGTGGCGGACCGCTGATGGGAACCTTCGCCCTTCCCATGGAGCGCGCCGACAGCCAGCGCCAAAATCCCCCCGTCTGGATCTCCGATATCGCCTCCACCGCCGCCGAACCGGGAAGGACCAGGACGGGAAACTGGCTCGATGGAAAGCCCTGCGCGACGGTGTTCCTTTTCCGCGAGACCGGCGCGAACGCCCTCCGCCTGGCCGACTCCACCCGCGGACTGCTCGACAATATCCGGGAAAACCTCCCCCGGGGCGCGAGCCTGGAGGTTGTGAACGACAACTCCCTGCCCATACGCGCCGGGATCAGGGAGATGGAGGTGACGCTCGCGCTTTCCGTGGCCTTGGTGCTGGTGATCATCGGCGTCGGCCTCGGTGACTGGCGGGGCACCATGATCGCCTGCTCTGTCGTGCCCGTCAGCCTGGTCTCGATGTTCGGCCTGATGTGGTTGGCCGGATTCAGCATCAACACCCTCACGCTGCTGGCCTTGTGCCTCGCGATCGGGTTCGTGGTCGATGACGCGGTGGTGGTGCTGGAAAACATCATCAGGCACAGGGAAATGGGAAAGGACCCCGTTTGTGCGTCGATCGAGGGCGCCGGCGAGGTGGGCTTCACCATGGCCTCGATCACCCTGTCGCTCCTGGCGGTTTTCCTGCCGGTGCTGCTGATTCCCGACATGCTGGGTCGCATGTTCCGGGAGTTCGCCCTCACCCTGATGGGTTGCATCTCCTTGTCCGGGTTGGTCAGCCTGCTGCTGATCCCCGTGCTATCCCGCTGGATTCCAGCCGCAAGCACCCGGGCGTCCCCGGGGGTGGAGCGGCGTTTTTCTGGAATTTCCAGCGCCTACCATCGGTGTTTGGCGTGGCTGGTGGCCCGCCCACTGACCGGCGTGGCAGGGATGGCGTTGTTCGTGTGGGGAACCCTCTGGTTCGGCGGGGCCGTTCGCAAGGGCTTTCTCCCCGAGGAGGACAGGGGATTCCTCATCCTGTTCACCAAGTCCGATCCGCAGGCCCCTTGGTCAACCATCCGTGATAGTCATGCCCGGTTGTGGCACACACTGGCCAAGGTTCCGGAAGTCGAGCACCACCTCACGATCCTCGGCCAAGGCGACTTCAACACCACCCCGGCTGACGGCACCCTGGTTCTGAAGCTCGCGCCTCATCCACGCAGGCCGGTGGGGGAAATCGCGGAGGAGATCCGGCAAGCGCTCAGGCGGGAATCGCCCCTCTCGTGCCTGGCGCTCAACCCGCCCACCATTTTCCTCAACACCAAGCAGACCAAGAGCCCCTTTCAAGTGCTGGTCACCTGCCCCGATCCGTTGATGCTTCCAAAGGTGACCGACTCGATCACGGACTGGATGCGGTCCAATGGCAACTTCACGGGAATCGACTCCGACATCGATCAGGGCATGCCTTCCCTCGCCATCCACCCGGACAGGGCGCGCATGGCCCTGTCCGGATTCGGCCCCACCGGTTTGGCCGCGGCGTCCAACTCGGCGTTCGGCCCCGTTCTGGCCACCCGCCTGTGGGCTGAGAGGTCCACCCGGTCGATCCGCGCGGGACTCGCTGAAAACGATTCGGCCTACCCTGAAACGCTTCAGATGTTGCGCGTCGGCCGTCACCGCTTCCCCGGGTTGGGGGAATCAGCACCGCTTCAGGCCTTCTCCTACGAGGAAACGGAAATCCAACCCAGGCAGGCCAACAGGCACAACCGTGTCGCCGCCGCGTCGGTCTCGTTCAACCTGGTGCCGGGGACCGACTCATCGAAGGTGCTGGGGGAACTCGAGAACCGCCTCCAAGCTGTCTCCGACGGAGGGGCGCGCGCGGAACTGGTAGGCGTCGCCCGCGAGGTCAGGTCGTCGGTGGCCCGGGCCGTTCCGATGATCCTCTTCTCGTTCCTGGTGATGTACCTGACGCTCGGGTTCCTCTACGAATCGCTCGCCCAGCCGATCACGGTTCTGGCCACCCTCCCCTCCGCCATGCTGGGCGGCCTGATGGGTTTGTGGCTGTTCAACCTGGAGATGGACATCTATGGATTCTTCGGCCTCCTGATGCTGCTGGGCATGGTCAAGAAAAACGCCATCATGCTGATCGACTTCGCGAGGCAAAGGCAGCGTGAGGGGACCGACGCCACAGAGGCGATCCTCGAGGCATCCCGAGAAAGGCTCAGGCCCATCCAACTGACAACCCTCGCCGCGGCGGCGGGCGCCGTGCCCATGCTGGCGGGGTGGGGTGGCACCAGTTCCGTGCTCAAGCCCGTGGGTGCCGTCCTGCTGGGAGGCCTGCTCGTCTCTCAGGTGGTGACGCTGGTGCTGACTCCGCCGCTGTTCAGCCTCATGGAATGGTTCTCACGCCGGTTCCGCCCGCTCGCCGGGGGAGGCGCGCCATGACAGCCTGGTTCATCCACAGGCCGATCGGCACATCGCTGCTCATGGTGAGCCTGCTGCTCGCCGGCATTCTGGGATACAGGGAATTGCCCGTGGGCAACATCCCCGAGGTGGAGTTTCCCACCCTGGTTGTCACCGCTCGGGCCCCCGGCGCCTCTCCATCGCTGGTGGAACGGTCGGTCACCAATCCCCTCGAGGAAAAGCTCGTCAACATCCCCGGCATCGAGTCCACGACCTCGACCAGCGCGCAGGAATATTCCACCATTATTCTCCGGTTCAGACTCGGCCGCGACATGAACGAGGCCGCCAACCAGACCCAGGCCGCGATTGACGAGGCCCGCCCGAACCTGTCCCCCGCCCTCGAGAACCCGCCGGTCCTGGCGCGGTTCAACCCGGCCGACCAGCCCGTGCTCCTCTTGGGACTGAGGTCCTCCACCCTGCCGCTGTGGGACCTTGACGACCTGGCACGAAGGATCGTCAGCCCCAGGCTTGGAACGGTGAGCGGGGTGGCGCGGGTTTCCGTCATCGGCGGCGCGGGTAAGGCCCTGCAGGCCAGGTTCAGCCCCGTGCTGCTGGCGGGGCACCGGTTGAGTCCTTTGGAGGCCCAAAACCGGCTGATGGCGGGGAATTCCAACCTGCCGGCTGGAAGGCTCGACGGTCCTCAAAGGGCGATCCAACTCGAGAACAGGGCGCAATTCGAGACCGCGCGGGATATCAACTCCGCACCCCTGCGATCGGGCAGGGACGGCCTGCTGCTGTTCTCCGACATTGGCGGGGCGCTCGAGGAGCGTTCAACCGACCTGGCGCGTAGCTGGGTGGGTGACACCCCCGGAATCGTGCTCGCCCTCAGGCATGCCACCAACGCCAATTCGCTCGAGGTGGTGCGCGAGGTCCGCGCCATGTTGCCCAGCCTGGCCATGGCCCTGCCGGCCGAGGCCAGGCTCGAGGTGCTCGCCGATTCCTCGATGCCCGTCGGTGAATCAATCCGCGACCTTCAGGCGACCTTGGGCGTTGCCATCGGCCTTGTTGTCTTGGTGACACTGATTTTCCTGGGTGATTTCCGGTCAACCCTGGTCACAAGCCTCGTGGTGCCCGCCAGTCTCGCGGGCACCCTGGCCTTCATGTGGCTGGTTTCCTACAGCCTCGACAACCTGTCGCTGCTGGCCCTGACTTTGGCGGTGGGGTTCGTGGTGGATGACGCCGTGGTGGTTCTGGAGAATTCCCATCGCCTGGTCGAGGAGGGCATGAGCCCGCTCGATGCCGCCATCAACGGCGCCCGGCAGATCGGGTTCACCATTCTTTCCATGACCCTTTCACTGGTGGCGGTTTTCCTTCCCGTTCTGCTGATGGGCGGCGTGGTCGGCCGGTTGTTCAGGGAGTTCGCGATCACCCTGTCGGTGGCCATCCTGCTTTCCGGCGTCATCGCGATGTTCTTCACCCCCATGGTCTGCTCCCGGCTGATCAGGCCCCGGCCGGCACGGGCCGAGGGTCGCGATCGCCTCGGCTGGCTGGCGCGCCTATACCTTCTCAGCCTCCGGCCCGTGACTGCTTTTCCAATCCTCTTTGTCCTTGCTGGAGCAGGCTCGGTTTACTGGACTATCACCGAGTTCAACGCCAGGCCCAAGGGGTTCATTCCCGCAGACGACCAGGACAGGCTTGTCGTCTGGACCCGCGTGGCCCCGGGAACCTCGATCCCGCGCATGGACGACGCGCACCGGAGACTGCGCGCCAGGCTCAACCTCGACCCGGCGGTGAAGGGTCACGCCACCCTCCTGGGCGTCAACGAGTTCAATCCGTCCCAGGATCAGGGCTGCATCCTCCTCCAGTTAAACCCCAAGCGCGTCAGGGGTGACATCAGGCCGGTCAGGGACCGGTTGGCGGCAAGCCTGAACGAGGAACCCGATGTGATGGCGCATGTGGTTCAACCGGCGTCCATTCCGGTGGCCACGACCCTGTCGACGGCGTCGCTTCAATTCACCCTGAACGGGCAGGAACGCGAGGCTGTCGATGCCGCCGCGGAGGAATTGCTCCAGTCGATGCGCGAATGCGGCGCCTTCTCGAACCTTCCCGGGAATCCGGACCTTGGAGCCCAGGCGGTACGCGTGGTGGTCAACGGCCGCATGTGCGGACTGATGGGCGTCGATCCGGGGCAAGTTGGCGAAACACTGCAGGCGGCCTGCGCGGAGGACAATTCCGACACGGTTTATGACCGCGCCGGCGCCCGCAAGCTCATCTTCGCCGCCTCGCCCGAATTCAGGAACGATGTCACCCAACTGGGACTCCTGCAGGTGCGCTCCCGCGGGGGCGCCCTGGTGCAAATCCGGCAACTCGCCGAATTTGAGACCGTTCGCATGCCCACCCGCATCAACCACGCCAACAGGTTCCCCGCCCGGACCCTGTCGTTCGACCCGGCGCCCGGCATCAGCGCCGAGGATGCGATCAAACGGGCAGGCAGCTTGTGGCTGGCCGTGGGCGCCCGCCATCCGGGCGTGCAGGGACGGGAGGAAGGCGTCGCCTCGGAATATTCGCGCGCCTCGACCGACACCCCCGCGCTGATCGCGTTCGCCCTCTTGGTGATCTACCTCATTCTTGGGATCCTTTATGAGAGCTTCGTTCACCCGCTGACCGTGATCTCGGGGCTGGCATCGGCGTGCCTGGGCGGCCTGCTCGTGCTCGCCCGCCTCGGGCTTGAACTCGACATCTATGGGTTCCTGGGCCTGCTGCTGCTCTTGGGCATCGTCAAGAAGAACGCCATCATGGTGATCGACTTTGCCCAGGAAGAACGAAAGACCGGCATGGGCGCCCGCCAGGCCATCGAAAAGGCGTGCGTCACCCGCCTGCGACCGATCCTGATGACCACATTCGCGGCCATCGCCGGCGCCGCCCCGATCGCCCTGGGGTGGGGTGCGGGCGCCGAAAGCCGGCAACCCATGGGACTTGTGGTGGTGGGCGGGCTGATCCTTTCCCAACTGGTGACGCTCTACCTGACCCCGGCGGTTTACCTCTGCCTCGACCGCTTCGAGCGTTCCTCCAGTTCCCAAGCCACCTGACAAATTGGGCAAAATAGTCCGATTAAACCAAAGCTTCCGAACTTAGCGGCCGATCATGATGAAGGACCCTTTTGTCTTGGTGGCGGACCGGCATGCCTCGGGGTTTTTTCCATCTGGCGCTGGCTGCCACCCTGATGCCGGGATTGACCGGGTGTTCCCCCCTGAAGGACTGGGTCCGAAAAGGCTTCAAGGTGGGTCCCGACTATCGGCCGCCACCCGTACCGGCGGAATCCGCCTGGATCGATGACGGCCAACCGTTGCTGGCAACCGCCCCGGTGAACGAAGGCGAATGGTGGACCATCCTGGGCGATCCGGTCCTCAACGACCTCACCCGTCAGGTTCGTGACAACAACTGGACGCTCAAGGAACTGGGGGCGCGCGTGCTGGCCTCGCGCGCCCAACTCGATGTCACCAAGGGCAAGTTCTTTCCCCAAAGGCAGGCGATTGACGGCGCTTATTCGCGCCAGGTCTTCAACTTCAACCAAGGCCCTCTGCCCGCGGAGTTGCTGAAATTGCTCGGCTATGACAAATGGTTCAGCACCGGGCTGGCGGCGTTCGCCGTCGGTTGGGAAATGGACTTCTGGGGCAAATACCGCAGGGCGATCGAAAGTCAGGCGGCGGAATTCGACGCCTCCCTCGCCGCGCGCGACCAGGGCCTGGTGCTGCTGCAGGCGGAAGTGGCGACCGCCTATGTGGACTACAAGGTGGCGCAGGCGCTGGGCAACCTTTCCGGCCGCATCGCCCGCTTCGAGGCGGAACTGGTCAAGTTGAGCAAGATCAAGTTTGACGAGGGCGCCACCTCCGAGGTGGACACCCGCACCAGCGAGACCGCCTACCAGACCACGCTCGCCAAGGTGCGGGACTATGAACTGCGGACCCGCCTCGCCATGAACCGCCTGAGCGTGCTGACGGGGAGGTTCCCCACCGACTTGGAAAAGGAACTTGGAAACGAGGGATTGCCCGCCTTGCCGGGAAAACTGGTCACGGGCATTCCAGCCGACCTGATCAGGAGGCGACCCGACCTGCGGGAAGCCGAGCGCAAGGTCGCCGCGCAATCGGCCAGGATCGGTGTGGCGACCTCGGAACTCCTGCCGGCGCTGTCGCTCAATGGCACCGTTGGCGTGTACTACAACACCCTGGGCAATTTCGCCTCCACCGGTTCACTGACCGGATCGATCGGGCCGTCGTTCCAATGGAATGTGCTCAACTACGGCCGCCTGCTGGCCAAGGTGCGTTACGAGGACGCGCAGTTCACCGGCGCGGTCGCCGCCCTTGAGAACCGGGTGCTCGAGGCCCAGCGGGAGGTGGAGGACGGCATCGTTCGCTACCTGAAGTCGAGCGAGATAGTCGATGAATTGACCAAGGGAGCGGTGGCGGCCCGCCGGGCCATGGAACTGGGCGTGACCCAGTACCGCGAAAACACCCAGAACTACCTGTGGGTGTACAACCTTGAGCGCGCCCTCGCCGGAATCCTGGAGCAGTTGATCCAGGCCAGGGGGCAGCAGTTGCAGGCGCTGGTGGAAACCTACAGGGCGCTCGGCGGAGGTTGGAACCTCAGGCCCGAGGGAGACGAACCGCTGCCTGAAGGAAACCTCCCTCAACCCCGGCCCGAACGGATTGAGAGCCTGCCCCTGCCGGCCGTGAAATCCGGTGACTGATCAGCGTGTGAAAATTGATTAGGGAACAAGTTTCCGATTCGGCCATCACTCAAGAACCCTGAACGAAGCGAGGGACATGCGGCATCAATCCATGTCCACCCACCCCGCTACCGTTCAGGCCGTTTACGGCCCTGTCTCTTATACACATCTCCGAGCCCACGAGACGTAGAGGAATCT
>CAWUNZ010000036.1:0-19070 GCA_963923445.1 uncultured bacterium | reverse complement strand
ACGAGCACGACCGCGGTCCCTCCGCCATGCCGGCCGACCTGGTCAACAAACTCACTCGCCGGGAACTGCGCGACCTGGTGGAGTTCCTGGCTTCGCTGAGGTGAGTCCGCAAACGCGACCCGAATTGACTTTTCCACCTGCCCTGATTTAAGCCCCGATTTGGTTTGCTCCAACCAAATCCGGGGTTCGCGATGTTTGCAAGTATCACGGGCATTTGCGCGGTCGCATTGCTGGGCATCGCGCAAGCCGGAAGCGATCATCCGCTGACCATTCCTCCACCACCTCCGAATGGAACCGTGAGAACCGGCGGGTTTGAGGAACTTCTGGCCAACAAAAAAAAGGCGTCCAATCCAGCGGGAGACCAGGACTTAAAGGCCTTGGAAATTTACAGGGCCCTGATGGTGGCCACCATGGCCAACCAGAAGGAGGAGGGCACGCGCCTCAAGGGCGAACTGCTGTTCAACCACCCTGCCAGCACATTCACGCGCTTTGTGTGCTTTCAGGAAAAGTGGACCGGCATCATGCCCGCTTTCATGTCCCGGTTGACTGGTCGCCAGAAGTGCCTAACCAACAATGAGTTCAATCAGTTCAAAAGCACCCTCACCAATACGATTTCGATCGTGCCGGAGGAACCGAACTCCGAGGTCCTTCTTCTGGCCCTGCTGCTGGATATCCCGGTTTCCCCCGACAAAATCGAGAGAATTCGTGATCCACAAAACGACACATCCAAAGCCATTGCCGATCTTTCAAAGGCCTCCCATAAGCCGGATGAAAGGGTTCTGGCACTGAAACCACATATCGGGATCGCGCTCGTTCGGCCGTTTTTGTGGTCCCTGATCGAGAACCACCTTGCGGATGATGAACGCAAGCAACCGGAAACCACCCTTTGCCTGGCCAGGATCCTGATGCTTGAAAAACAACCGGACGCGGCACTTCAAGCGCTTGAGGGGTTGGTCACCCACAATCCCACCCCCGAGGCACACTACCTTTTGGGAAGCCTGCTGCTGTCGCGAGGTGAAACAGAACGGGCGACTCAGTCATTGCGCCAGGCAGCGGTGGCGGGAAACCCGTTCTCGGCTTCCGCCCAGAAATTGCTCCCGGCGATCGCCCGGCTGAAACCGTCACTCGAAACAACCAGGGAAGCCGTTGACAAAGCGATACCGTGGATCACCCAAGGCGCATTCAAGGGGATCGCCTTGCGGGCAAATTGGCGGACGACCAAGGGGGGATCGCGCGAGGTCCTTGCCAAAGCGGATCCGGCGTCGGAATCGTTCACCCTGGTCACCTTCCGGGATGGCGCCGTTGAACTCGCCGCTGAAACCACAACCAAGGCCATGCGGTTGCTGTTGGCCGGCGAAAAGGAAATCCGGGAATTTCCCGCATCACAGGGAATGGTTCCCGCCTTTTGGCTGAGCCAGACCGACCGGAATTTCAACTTCCAATTCAACACGGTTCAACCCGGGAACGGGGCCATGACCAAAAGCATGGCGGCCATCGCGACCTTGCCGCTCATCGTTTCCCAGGAATCGCGGTCGCGTATGTTGGCTTACTTCCTCGAATGCGGGTGGATTCCAACCGATGCCCGCCAACTTGGCGACATCTTCCGGGCCAATTGGATATCACCGAACGCGCAGGATGAAAAACTGCGGGAGATCACGGTCGAGATCGACAACAAGGCCGGCCGAATCAGCCTGATATTCGGGTCCCATGCCAAAGTTGACCTGATGGTCAACAACCATGGCGCATTTGACGACACCTTCGCCAAGGCATGGCCCGGGTTACCCAAGCGGGTCTGCGAGAAACTCGACGCCGATGTGTTTTCGAAATTGCTCGGATCGCTCATGGGACTGGCGACCGACGGCATGGACATCGCCAAACCCGCGGCCAAATAACCTTCCAAAAATTCAGTCAGCCCAGCCATTCGGCCGGATTGGTCGCCCGGTGTTCCCGCGCCGAAGTCATCACCGCCTCGCAAAGGGCGATGGTTCCAAGGTTGTCACGGCCCGAGATGGAAGGTTGCTTTCCTGTTTCCAGTGAAACCAAAAGGTCGGCCATCGGCCCGATGAAGGCATCCGGGAACCAGGCCTGTTGCCAACGCGGCCGATGCCAACCATCGCCCGATCGCTTGCAGGCAAAATCGATGGTGCTGGGCACGCGTTCGGGCCAGCCGGGCCAACCAATCGTGCCCGTGGCCAACCCCTCGGTGCCTTCCACGCGCCAGCGGATGCCGATTTCAGAGGCCACCCCTTCGCGCGCCGGGCCTGCCCAGACATCGTCGATGGAAGTGGCACGCGCCCCAGAGGCGAACTCCAGGATGTACAGGTTGATGCCATCGGCGTGCGGGAACCCGGTGCGGGGGTCTGGACGGGTGCTGGCAAGCACACGCTCGGGGTTCCCCAGCCAGTACCGGAAAGTGTCGAGGTGATGGATGCTCATCACATAGGTGGCCAGGGAACGACCATCCCGGGCCCAGGGCATCCAGTGGGGAATCGCCCGCATGTCGATGCTCGCCAACACCGGCTCACCCAGCATTCCAGCATCGAGAACGGCTTTGAGCGACGAAACCGAGTGGTCGAACCGCATATTCTGGTTCACGGCGAGAACCTTGCCCGATCGTTCACAGAGTTCCACAAGCTCCCGCGCGGTGGCCGGATCCATCGCCAGCGGTTTCTGAGCCAGAATTCCCTTGATATGCGGCCGCTCGCACGCGGCCCGAATGAGTGCCGGTTGGGCCAGGGGAGGCACGGCGATGTCGAGCACGGAAACGGCGGGATCGTCGATCACGCGAGCGAAATCGTCCGTGGCCATGTCGATGCCGTGGCGGTTGGCGACTTTTCGGGCGCGTTCCAACTGGCGCGAGGCGATGGCGCGCACATTCAGACCGGCGGCTCGGTACGCCACCAGGTGGCAATCCTCGACAATGAATCCCGCGCCCAGGATTCCGATGCCTTCTTCCGTATTTTCAGGGAGCGCGATGGGCGGTGGCAGCGCGGAAGGAAGCATGATCAGCGGTTGGCCAGCACGGTGAGTTCGCGGGGCAGCGGGAAGCTCACATTCTCCTCGCGCACCACACGGCTCTCGACCGTCGCATGGAACAGGCTCTTCAGCCGGTCGATGCAGGCCTCCACCACATCCTCCGGGGCGCTGGCGCCCGCGGTCACCAGCACGGTCTCGTCGCCCTGGAACCATGCCGGATCCAGTTCAACAGCGGTGTCGATGAGTCTCGCGGGCTTGCCCTTGCTCTGGGCCAACTCCGCCAGCCTGTTGCTGTTGGAACTGTTCCGGCTGCCGAGAACGATGACAGAATCCACCTCACCCACCAGGGTTTTCACCGCCTCCTGGCGATTCTGGGTGGCGTAACAGATATCTTCCTTCTTCGGACCGGTGATATCCGGATAACGGGCCTTGAGCGCGGCGATGATCTCCGAGGCCTCGTCCACGCTGAGGGTTGTCTGGGTCAGGTAGGCCAGGCGCGTTCCAGCGGGAATGTCCAGCCGGCTGACATCGGCGGCGTCCTGAACCAGTGTCATGGCGTGGGGCGCCTCGCCCATGGTGCCCAGCACCTCATCGTGCCCCTCGTGGCCGATCAGGATGATGTGGTAACCTTCGCGCGCGAACTTGATCGCCTCGACATGAACCTTGGTGACCAACGGGCATGTCGCATCGATGGCGCGCAGGGAGCGTTCCTGCGCGGCGTTGCGGATGACCGGGGAAACCCCGTGAGCGCTGTACAGCACCGTGCCGCCGCGGGGAACCTCGTCGATGCTGTCAACGAATTCAACACCCTTGGCGCGGAATCGTTCCACCACCGGGCGGTTGTGGACAATCTCGTGGTAGACATAAAGCGGCGTGCCGAAGAGTTCCAAGGCGCGCTCAAGGCTTTCGATGGCCATGTTGACGCCGGCGCAGAAACCTCGGGGATTGGCAAGGATGATTTTCATGGAAGGACCCCGGTCCATGGGTAAAGAGAAAGTCTAAGGTTAACCATAGGCCGACAGGGTGGCCAAACCAGTTGGCTGGTGCAAACAAAAACGCCACCCGCGGAAGCGGGTGGCGTTTTGTTTCAGGCTGAGCGCTTATGGCGAATCAGTCGAACTTGACGCCGTCCTTGCCCGGCTTGATGGTGGCCTTGTCACCCTTCTTGGCAACGGCGCCGGTCACGGAGCCTTTCTTGGTTTCGGTGCAGATATCCTTGTGGTAGGAAGCCTTGGCGCCGGCATCGTCGAATGCGTAGATCACATCCTTGCCGTCTTCCTTCACCTTGATGCCGTTGCTGCACTTGTCAGCCACGCTGAAGCCGCACTTGAGGCAGCCGATTTCACCCTTCAGGGTGGTCGCCTTGGCTTCCTTCTTCTTTTCCTGGGCGCCGGCGTTCATAACAAGGGCGAACGCCAAGGCCAGAGAGGCGAGAACCGCACCGGTGATACGCATGTTTCACAATCTCCAGAATAGTGTGGTGAAATACCACGGGTTGGGGACGCATCCCAACGGATTCGTCTGCTGTACTTTTAGGCATCGAGCATCTTGACACAAGACGAAAGCGCATTTTTTTTGCAAGAATTCTGTTGGCAGACGCCATGGCAAGTATAAGCAAGTAATACAGAGTTTCGACGGGAACCCTTCCACCATGCTCCAACCTGCCGAAAAAGCCGCCGTGCTCATTGAGGCCTTGAGCTATCTCCGCCGCTTCCGCCACCAGACTGTGGTGATCAAGCTGGGTGGCAGCACGATGGACGCGCCCGAGGCGGTCCGAACCCTGCTCGAGGATGTGGTGTTTCTGCAGACGGCGGGCCTGAGGCCCGTGGTGGTTCATGGAGGGGGCAAGGCAATCGATCGCAAGGTTGCCGAATCGGGCCTGCCCACCCGCAAGGTATTAGGCCGAAGGTACACCGATGAGGCCACCTTGGCGATCGTGACAGATGTGCTCCGCGACGAGACCAACGCGGAACTGGTGCGGATCATCCACGAGTTGGGTGGCCGGGCCGTTGGTTTGCACACGGGCGCGCTTCAGCCGCTTTTCGGTGAACTTCTGAAGCTTCACGACCAGGAGGGCAAACCGGTCGACCTTGGCCGGGTTGGAACGGTGAACAGGGTGGATCGCGCGCTCATCGCCGACTTCTGTCTCGCTGGCGTGATCCCCGTGATCCCGTCGCTGTCCAAGGATGCTTCAGGCGGGTGGCTGAATGTGAACGCCGACACCGCCGCCGCCGCCGTGGCAGCGGCCCTTGAGGCGGTGAAATTGGTGTTCCTGACCGATATTCCCGGCGTGCTTCGCGACCGGAATGATCCTTCCAGCCTGATGCAGTCGCTCACCGGGGCCCAATGTCGGCAGCTGATAAGCGAAGGAGTGATCGTTGGAGGCATGATCCCCAAGGTGGAGGCGTGTCTCGAGGCGCTCGACCGGGGTGTGCGCAAGACGCACATGGTCGATGGCAGGCGGCACCATGCCCTTCTCCTCGAAATCTTCACCGAGGCGGGCGTGGGCACGGAAATCCTTCCGGGCTGACAGCGGGCAGGAAAGCGCTTTCCAAGCCGTTGCGCGCGGGTATATTGACTTTTTGGCCTTTCAACCCCCATCGGGTAACACGCCGACAATGAACGCCGCGACCGGGGAAATTTATCGCCAGCATGTCATCCCCAACTACAACCGCTACCCCGTCTGCATCGAGCGGGGTGAGGGTTCGCGCGTATGGGACGACGAGGGGCGCGAATATCTCGATTTCTTCCCGGGCTGGGGCTGCGCCATCGTTGGCCACTGCCCTCCCCGGGTGGTCGCCGCGGTGCGCGAGCAGGTCGGCAAACTGATCCATGTTCCCAACAGTTGGCACACCGAGGCCCAAGGCCGTCTGGCCAAGGCACTCACGGATCGCACCGGCTGGGGTGGCCAGGCTTTCTTCTGCAACAGCGGCGCCGAGGCCGTCGAGGCCGCGATCAAGCTGGCGCGTTTGTGGGGTCAGGCTTCGGGCCGCTACCGCGTCGTCAGCATGCTCAACAGCTTCCATGGCCGCACGCTGGGCGCCCTGTCGGCGACCGGACAGCCCAAATACCATCAGGGCGTGATTCCGCTCCTGCCGGGTTTCTCCTACGCCGAGTTCGGCAACCTCGAGGACGCCGATCGTCTGGTGGGCAACGAGACCTGCGCGGTGATCCTGGAAACCATCCAGGGCGAGGGGGGAATCAACATCCCGCCCCCGGGTTACCTCGAGGGCTTGCGTGAAATCACACGCCGGAAAGGGTGCCTGCTCATCCTGGACGAGGTCCAGTCCGGCATGGGCCGGGTGGGCCACTGGTACGCCCACCAGCTTTGGAATGTTCAGCCCGACATCATCACCCTCGCCAAGGCTCTGGCAAGCGGCATCCCCTGCGGCGGCATCATCGCCACCCCGGAAGTGGCCTCGTTCCTCAAGCCCGGAACGCACGCCTCCACCTACGGCGGCAATCCGGTCTCCTCCGTTGCCGCCTTGGCCACCGTCGCGACCATTGAGGAAGACGGCTTGCTGGAACGAGCCAAAGTCCTTGAGGGCAAGTTCAGGGCCCGGTTCGAGGCCCTCGCCGCGCGCTGCCCATGGATCAAGGAAGTGCGCGCCCGCGGCGTGATGATCGGCATCGAGCTTTCCGTGGACGCCACTCCCGTGGTGCGCAAGTGCCTCGAAAAGGGGCTTCTTATCAACTGCACGCATCAGACCGTGATTCGCCTGCTGCCGGCCATGAACCTCTCCGACGCCGACTTCGACAGCGGCTGCGCCGTTCTCGAGGAATCCATCGCCGGCCTCGTGGGCTGACAGATCAAGTCTCATTGGAGATCCCGACATGCGGCATTTCCTGGCCTTGCTGGACCTGACCAGCAGCGAGATCCACAACCTTCTCGACAAGGCGCGGGCCCTGAAGGCCGACCTGGCCCGCGGCCACCGTCCGTCATTGCTGCCCAACCGCGTCCTCGGCCTCATCTTCGAGAAGCCCAGCCTGCGCACGCGCGTCAGCTTCGAGGCCGCCATGGGCCAGCTTGGCGGGTCGAGCGTCTTCCTCAGCTCCACCGACGGCGCCATCGGCCAGCGCGAACCCGTCGCCGACTTCGCCCGCGTCCTGAGCCAGTTCTGCGACGCCGTCGTTCTGCGGGTCTTCCGTCACCGCACCATCGAGGAGTTCGCGGAGCATTCCTCCGTGCCCGTTATCAACGGCCTTTCCGATTACAACCATCCGTGCCAGGCATTGGGCGACCTGCTCACCATCCAGGAGGCGTTCGGATCCCTGGAGGGTCGCACATTGGTGTTTGTGGGCGACGGCAACAATGTGGCCAGGTCGCTGGTGGTGGCCTGCGCTCGGGCCGGCATGAGGTTCGTGCTCGCGGCACCCAAGGGCTACCAGTTCGACGAGTCATTCCTGGCCACCTGCAGAACGGCGTTCCCAGGACACCTGCCCATTCAGGAGTCGGATCCCGCGCGTGCCGTCGCCGATGCCGATGTCATCTACTCCGATGTCTGGACCAGCATGGGCCAGGAAGCCGAGACAGCCAAGCGTCTGCGCGACTTCCGTGGCTTCGAGGTGAATGAATCGCTGATGGCAAAGGCCCCGGCGCACGCGAAATTCATGCACTGCCTGCCTGCGCACCGGGGAGAGGAAGTCTCCGCCGGGGTCATGGAGAGCAAGGCCAGCCTGGTCTTCCCGCAGGCAGGGAACCGGATGCACGCCCAAAAGGCCCTGCTGTGCTGGCTTCTTGCCAGCCATATCACTAAATCCTGAACCGGGCCCGATTTGATTCAAGTTTCAAACCGGGCTGGACGAGAACTTCTCCCCGAGGCTATAGCCCCGCCCCATGCCGGCGCCCCGTTCGCGCCTCTTGGGGAGATCGCTCATGGCTCGATTCATCCGACTGGCCTGCGGCCTGCTTCTGGCGGTTTTGGCGTGCCGCGCCTTCGCCGCCCCGGCCAACCAAAACGGGACCGTGCCCCCGCTCACGCCGGAGGCGGGCAACTGGCTTATTTGTTGCGCGAGTTACACCGGACCTGAAGCCGCCGAGATGGCCCGCCAATGCGCCCAGATCATCCGCACCCGCGACAACCTTCCGGCCTATGTGATCAACTATGGCGAGCAGGAGCGCAAAAAACGCGAGGCTGAAATCGAACAGGAACTCAAGCTCAACCCCGACGCGAGAATGCCCCGCCGCGGAGCCAAGATCCCCGACCAGTGCGCCGTGGTGGTGGGCGGTTTCGCCACCATCGACGCCGCGCGCTCGTCGCTGGACAAGGTGAAGAAGCTCAACCCGCCCGAATTGAAGGTGGCCGAGGGCAAGGTGAATTCCGATGTGGTGAGCCTCTTTGTCCCTGTTCCCGGCAAGGGAGTTGAAATCCGCCGCGAGATGGTCAATCCGTTCACGCGCAGCTTTGTCACCCGCAATCCCACCGTTCCGAACAACACGCCCCCGCCGCCGAAGTATGACCCCTTCATGAAGAAGCTCAACTCCGAGGAAAGCTACAGCCTGCTTCGCAGCAACAAGAAGTGGACCCTCCTGGTGAAGGAATACCGCGGCGCCACCATGGTGCAATCCACCACGGGCGCCACCGGCCAGGCGGGAGGGTTCCTTGAGAAGATCGGGTTCAGCAAGAACAGCGACACCCTCAACGCCTGCGCGATGCAGGCCCACGAGACCGCCCGGGTTCTGCGAAAGCTGGAATTCGACGCCTATGTGCTGCACACCAAGACCACGAGCATGGTCACCATCGGTGGCTTTGATCGCGAGGACGATCCCAAAATGCAGCAGGTGGCCGCGCACCTGGCCAAGCTCAACCTCACACCGCTGGACCTTTCTCCCAAGCCTGTCCCGATGGAAATACCCAGGTTCGACCGTTGATCAAAACCAACCGAATTCAACGGGCCGCGGAGGAAACTCCGCGGCCTTGGCCATGGGCGGGAAGACGCGCGGCAGGCCTGTAAACCAGCTCATCGTCCTCGTCGTGGCCTCCCGAGTGGCACCCGTGCCCGAAGATGGTCGCCGCCAGCAGCCCGAAAAATAGCACCACTGGCCAGCCGGCGACCCATCCTTTCCAAGCGGATTCCATACCCTTTCGGGAGGAGGATTTCCGGGGAATGCCAGCCGACGGTTTCATAACGATCAGGTTACGACCCGGAATCGCCCGGGTACAGGACACGAACTCGACTGCCGAATGGCTTAAGCCGCCCGCGGGACTGGATGAAGGCCGGTGCCAAGCCATCGCCCAAATGTTGCCCAAGCCGGCGGAATGTCACCCATCGGCAACCGCGTGGACCGTCTTGCCTGAGCGAGGTTGGGTGCTGTTCCTGAGGCATCGCCGGGATGGCGCGGATTGCCTTGTTGAGGTGTGGTGCGTCAACCGCTCGGATTACCGCTGCTGCCAAGCCGACGCGCCCGCCATTGTTCGCGCCTTGGAGGCCAACCCGTTGGCGGAAAGCGTTCAGGTATTCGATACCCGCCGTTCCGCCAGTCAACTGCTCCAAATCTTGAAGGATGGCGACACCCCGACCTTGCTGGGAGCGGCTCAACTGTTGGTGGACGGCGGTAGTCTGCACTTCGTGGTCGAAGCGCCTGTTGCGGTTGATCAGGTCGCTTCGCTTTGGGCCCTGCTCCCCAACCGCCAGCGCGCCCTTTTGGGCTGGACCACCTACCTGAACTCCGACCGGCACGGTCTCGCGATAGGAGCGGGCGAAAAAATGGCGGAGGGAGCCTGGTCCTGGACGCAGGTGGGGGATTACCCGGAGGGGGATTACGAACGCTCCCTCCATCAAGCCGCCACCCAAGGCGACGAGGACACGGTCGGTCGCCTCCTCAACCGGGGCAGCAGGACGGATGTGATGATTCTGGGACTGCTGCTGCTGGCCGCGCTGGCGATCGGCCAACTGATCCTGGCTTCAACCGGCTGGAAGCCACCGCCGCTCATTCGCCCGGCACCGCAGGAGCAAAATCCATGAGCAAGGTACAGCAAGTTCTCGTGGTGCCGCGCGCGCATCTGGAAAACATCCACAGGTTCCAAGGCTTCCTACCCGCTGGACCCGGCTTTCTTGAGCGTCTTCTGGTTCCCGCCGCCATGAGCTTCATGGACCGTCCAGCCGCGGAGGAAGATCCAAGCCACAAGCAATTGATCCCCTACCTGGTGGTCAGGCACGCTGGGAAGTTCCTTGCTTACACGCGCGGAAAAAAAGGAAGCGAGTCGCGGCTTCACGCGTTGCGATCGATCGGCGTCGGGGGCCATGTGGAGCCTTGCGATGGGCCAGCGCACGAGTCTCTGGCCCGCGGATTGGAGCGGGAACTGCGCGAGGAGTTGCATCTGCCGGGGGTTCCCGAAATGCGCTTTCTGGGCCTGATCAACGACGACAGCAACGCCGTGGGCGCCGTCCACCTGGGGTTGGCTTACCTGGTGGAGGCCATGGCCGAACCCTCGGTGGCGGACTTGGCCTTGGTGGATCCTCGCATGGAGACATTGGAGGAACTGCGCGCCAAGGCCGACAAGTACGAGACATGGTCGAGGTTGGTCTTTGAGACCGGCGAGGCATTGGCCTAACGGCGGGGCACCGTCAGGTCGGGCGCTTCCCGGCCAGGACTGGCAAGCCAAGCGGAAAGTACCGCGATCTTTTCCGCCGGCGATGGTTCACCCGCGGTTTGCAAGCCGGGCGAACGCCCCCAGCGAATATCCCCCTGCGGAGTGCTGACAATCCAGTCGATGCCCTTCCGCTTAAGCGCGCGCACCTTGCCCGAAACACTGCCAGAGGCCAAAACACCCGCCAGGCGGGCGCCTTCCTCAACCACCTTGGAGGGCCATGGCTGTCCCGGCGCCGCGGGCCCTCGTTCAGGTTCCGCTTCCAGCACGGGCCATTCCCGCGCCCCGTCCACCCGGGGCAACAATATGGCCGCGGGATCCACCAATCGCTCGGTCATGCCAAGCGGGTCGGCGACGCGAAGCACGGGGTCGCGGAATTTCAAGTCCACGCGGATGCCTGAGCCTGGCAAGACAGAAACCGATCGAACTTCCGCCACCCAGGGGTGGCCGCGGAATGAAGCCGACAACCGGGCGGGAAGATCACGGTCAAGCAGCGAAAGGGCATCGCTTCCACCGGCCAGGAAACGAACCTCGGCCAAAAAGGCCTGCTTGCCCATTCCCCGAGGAGAGGCGACCTCGATCTGATCGAAGGAAAACTGGTAGTTGCCGGCCTTGTCGAGGTCGGTGCGAACGCGCTGGTCCAGGCCCCACAGGCCCAACCAGCAAAGTCCTCCTAGGGAGACTCCCAACAAGACAAAAAGGCCAGCAATGGAGTAGGGACGCCCCTTGCCACGGACAGGCTGGGACTGATCGGCGGCTTTGGTCGCCTTGGCCCGCTTGGCGGGCTTTTCCTCACCAGATGCTGATTTGACGCTCGACATCGATGTGGAACCGCTCCCGAACCCGCTGCCGCATCGCCTCGATCAATCCGATGATATCCGCCGGATGCGCGGGTGAACGCACCACGATGAAGTTCGGATTTCGATCGCACACCTCGGCGCATCCCTCGCTCTTGCGGGTGACATCGGACTTGCGAAGCAAGTCGACGGCGTCGCCGCCCCGGAAAATCGGCCCCAAAGTGTTCGCCCTCAAGGGCTCGCGGATTCTTCGCTCAATCCACGAACGCTTCAGCCTTTGCACCACCGCGTCGTGACCGAGCGATTCCAACCGGAACTCGACCTCCACGATCACGGCGCTGGGGAAAGGGTCGTGCCGGTTCTCGCCTTGGTGAAGCATCGCGGCGTCTAGTTCCTCAACCCGCCCGGAGGCGGAGACGGTGCAGATGCGGTCCACATGATCGACCAGGGCGTCCTCCCCCTGCGGAACGCGGGAACGGATCGCCCCGGCCACGGTTCCCGGTTCGCCGACCAGGTGTTCAAGGCCCGAAAGGCCGGCGCGGCCAGCGGCATCGATGACGGAGGCCAGATTGGCGCCCGCGCCGGCGACCACCCGGTCGCCCGCGACGGTCACGCGGGTGAATTCCGGCGCGGCTAGAACCAGAACCAGACCGTCTACCGTGTTTTTCGAAACAATCACATGCCGCCCCGAACCCAGAACACGGGTGGCCACACCATCGCTCGCCGCCGCCTTCATCACGCGGCCAAGGTCCTCGCGCGTGCGCGGCAAGGCCAGATATTCAGCCTTTCCCGTGAGCCCCAACGGCAGGTGTGGCCCGAGTTCACCATCCTTGGTCACGATCCCCGAAAGAGTATCCAGCGCTCCCATCTCGCCACCTCCCTTGCTGAACTCCGCCCTTCCTGTCCAGTTTATACACGGCAGACCAGAACGGCGTTTTTCCCGCCCGTCCACTAACATGATTTCATGGTCACAATGAACGACAGCCTTCGCCCCGTCGCTGATGCCGCCGTGCTGGTCAGTGGAGGTCTCGACAGCGCCATTCTGACAGGACTTTGGGCCCGGGACCGGATGGTTCAACCTGTTTACATTCGCTGCGGCCTGCACTGGGAGAACGACGAGTCGGCCCACTGCCGCCGGTTCCTGGCCGCGCTGGGTAGCGAGCGCGTGCTGCCCTTGGTGGAATTGGCCCAGCCGGTTGGCGACCTCTACGGCAACCATTGGAGCCTGACCGGCAACGGGGTACCCGCCAGCGACTCCGCCGACGAGGCCGTGTTCCTGCCCGGTCGAAATGTGCTGCTTTTGGCCAAGGCCATCCTCATGTGCCACCTGCGCGGCATCGGCAAGCTGGGGTTGGCCCCCTTGGGTACCAACCCGTTTCCGGATGCCACTCCCGCCTTTTTCAAGGCGATGGCCTCGACCGTGAACACCGCCGTGGGCGGGGCGGTGGAAATAGTTCTGCCGTTCCTGAACATGCACAAGGTTGATGTCATGCGCCTTGGCGCGGGCATGCCGCTTGAACACTCGTTCTCATGCATCAGGCCCGTCGGCGGCATCCACTGCGGCGCCTGCAACAAGTGCGCCGAAAGGATCGGGGCCTTCGCTGATGCCCGCATGACCGACCCGACACCCTACGCCTCCACTGCTCCAAGGACCTCCATATGCACGCCGTGACACGAGAGATCCATTTTTGCTACGGCCATCGCCTGCTCGAATACCCGGGCAAGTGCCGGCACCTTCACGGGCACAACGGCACCGCGGTCATCACCCTGGAGTCCGCCTCGCTCGATCATCTGGGCATGGTGGTCGATTTCAGCCGTCTCAAGGCCGAGGTTGGCGGGTGGATCGACAGCCATCTCGACCACCGCATGATCCTGCACAAGGATGACCCCGCCCTTGCCTACCTGCTCGCGCAGGGGGAACCGATCTTCGTGATGGACAGGAACCCCACCGCCGAGAACATCGCGCGGCTGATCTACGAGAAGACCAAGGAATCGGGGTTCCCCGTGGTGGAGGTGAAATTGTGGGAAACCGAGTCCTGCAACGCCTCCTACCGCGCCTGAGCGGCGACGCCGCCCCGGGCATGGGCCTGGTGGACCAGACGGATGGCGAACTCCTTGTGCGTCAGGAAGCGGATATCCTCGATCGCGCTGGCCAGGCATGCCAGCGGGCTGAAATCCGGATTGGGATTCACCTCGAGGATGTGGGGGTTCCCGCTCGAGTCGCAGCGAAAATCCACCCTGCCGTAATCGCGAATACCCAACGCCCCGTAGGCCCTCCTGGCCAGGTCCGCCAACCGGTCCTGGAGTTCCGGCTGGATGATTGCCGGATAGTCCACGGGAGTTGAATTGAAATCACTCGATTCCACATGCCACTTGGCGTCGTAGGTGAAGATGGGCCACTTCCCCTGGCCCCGTTCATCGAAGCGGATTTCGGACGCGGGCATCACCGAAACCTCGGGGCACTCCACCACCACCACGCTGAATTCCCGCCCCGACAGGTAGGGTTCCACCAGCACCGGTGCCCCGTATTGCTCAAGCATCAGCGAGACGCGGCGCACCAACCCCTCCTGAGACGAGACCACGCTGCCGTGGTCCACGCCGATGCTCGCGTCCTGTCCACCCGGCTTGACGATGACCGGCCAGTCGAACGGGCAGGCGGGGACGCGGGGATCCTGGATCACCAGGCAATCGGTCACCGGGAGTCCCGAACCGCGCAGCAACGCCTTCGTGCGCGGCTTGTTGCGGGCCAGGCTGAGGGTTGTGGAGGGCGAACCCGTGAACGGGACCCCCAGCCATTCAAGCAGTCCGGCGACGGTGCTTTCGGTCTCGTAGTGGGTGGCCAATCCCTCAAAGAAATTGAAGACCACATCAGGCTTGGCGTCGGCAACCATGGCGAGCAGTTCCGCCGGTTCGCGCACGCCCACGCGAACCACATCGAATCCGCCGGCCAAGAGATATTTTTCAACCTCTCCCACCGTGAACACGATCTCGTGCTCGGACTCGGCGTCGCGGTGACCGGCGGCGAGGACGGGCTGATTGTAAAGCATCGCCACGCGAAGCTTGGAACTGCCAGATGATGCCGTCATGCTTCCACCTTGGTTTGTTCCGGCGGGAATGGGCCCTAGGCACCCAGTCCGTGGCGAGTCGCGGCGGCGCGGAGGATCCGGCCTATCACCCCGGCGTGGTCAAGGCCGTGGCCCCGGGCCAGGATGCAAAGGTCGCCCGTCCTGGGGTCGAGCCCGGGAAGGGGGTTGATTTCCAGGAAATACGGAACACCATGGCGGACACGGAAGTCCATTCGACCCACATCGCGGACCTCTAAAATCTTCAGGATTTTTTCCGCCGCGGAAAACAGCGCCCTGGTCGCCGCGTCGCCCAGGGCGGCCGGCGCCTCGTACGACACCTGGTTTTCCCAGTCGCGCTTCACCTCGAGGCTGTAGATGAACGGGCCCGAGGCCTTCCGGGGCAGGACGCGCATGGCGCCCATCCACCATGGGGCGTTCCCGAGCGCGGCCACCGTGACCTCCTCGCCATCGATGAATTCCTCGACCAGAACGGGTTGCCGGTAGGCGGCCAGCATTTCAACCACCCGGGCCCGCAATTCATCGCGATGGGTCACCAGGCTGGTGGACCTGATGCCCTTGCTCGATCCCTCCCAAGCCGGCTTCACAACCGCCGGGAGAGGCAGGTCGTCGAGTGAGTCATCCGGGTCGGAAACAGTCCTTCCACGCGGGACGACCACGCCGCGTTCGGCCACCAGGGAGCGCGTCCACCCCTTGTCCATCGCCACGGCGAGGGTCGCGGGGTCCGAACCGGTGCACGGAATACCCAATGTTTCGCAAATGGCGGGCACGCGGGCCTCGCGGCTGCGGCTGGTGCCGCGCCCCTCGGCGATGTTGAAGACCAGATCGGGAGGATTATCAATCAGCGAACGAACCAAGGCCGGGCCATTGCCCAGCCTTTCCACCGTGTGCCCCAAGGACTCGATGGTTCCTGCCAGCGCCGCGAGGGTCGCCGGGGAATCGAATTCTTCCTGCCAGTCGTCGGGTGCGCCGGGCGGGGCGGATCCGTCTTCCTTGGCGTCGAAGGTCAGCCCGATCCGCATACTTTGCCCGTCATGGCCCCGTTCCGCACCCTGGGGATCCATTCCCCTCGGCGCCGAATCCGCAACTAGGCTCGGATTCCTCATTTGTGGTATAGCCGGGCCGGGGCGGATCGGAAACCATCCTCAAGGCGCGGCGGCGCATGCGCTCATTGTTTTCAGGCATCAGCATCGACCTGTAACCGTGGAGCAGGGAACTCACTCCCCGGGTGGGCGTTGCCTTGGTGGTGGATGGCTTGTCCTGGGCCTGGTAACGGACCGACATACCCTCGTAATTCCTGAGGACAACCGCATCATCGGAGGCGGAGATCAGGTAGTTGGGCATGACCGGAATCTTGCCGCCGCCATGCGGACTGTCGACCACATAGGTGGGGATGGCCAATCCGGACATGTGCCCGCGCAGGCCTTCCATGATTTCCATTCCCTTCCACACCGAGGTGCGGAAATGGCCGGCTCCGATGACCGGGTCGCAATGGAAAAGGTAATAAGGGCGGACCTTGATGCGCAGCAGGCCCCGCAAGAGCGATCGCATGGTGCCAAGGTCGTCGTTGACGCCCTTGAGCAGGACGGAATGGTTGTTGACGGGCACACCTTGGGCGAGAAGGGCCTTGACCCCGCGTGCCGACTCCTGGGTGATTTCGCGGGGATGGTTGAAGTGGGTCTGGATCCAGACCTTGCCCACGCTGCCGATCAGGTCGAGCAACTGGGTGTCGCGAAGACGCATGGGAAGGGTGACGGGAACCCGCGTGCCGATGCGGATGACATCGACATGAGGCATGGCTGCCAGGTTCTCGAGGAAGAACGCCAGCTTGTTCATGTTGAGGGTGAGGGGGTCTCCCCCTGAGAGAATCACATCCCGAATCTCGGGATGGTTGCGGACATAGTCGATCATCCGCTGGTCGTTGCCGGAGATCTTGTCATAGCCGCCATGCACCATGGTCGCGCGCTTGCGGGTGCAGAAGCGGCAATACATCGTGCAGACATGGGTGGAAACCAATAGCGCGCGATCCGGATAACGGTGGGTCAAACCGGGGACCGGGGAATCGAGGTCTTCCTCAAGGGGGTCCTCGAGTTCATAACCGGAGGGGTTCTCCGCCTCGAGGGGCGAGGGAACCGACTGGGCCCGGATCGGGTCATCGGGGTTGGTTGGGTCGATCAGTGAAAAATAGTAAGGCGGAATGGCGACCTTGTAATCGCGCTCCAGTTCGCCGATCGCGCGCAACTCGGCCTCGCTGAATGGCAGCATGTCGCGTAGCTGCCTGGCCGTCTTGATCGAGTTCTGTGCCTGCCAGCGCCAATCGTTCCACTGGTGATCAGGCACATGAGCCCAGATCGGGTGGCGTCGCGGTTGACCCGGGGGTTCGTCGTCTTCTGGGAAGGGGCGAGAGGGCACGGAAGCGTTGACCTTATGGTCTTCGAGATGGCTCACCTGTCGGCCTCATCCTTGAGTGACCGGCGAAGGCCGCTCACGCGGCGAGGTCGCACCAGCTGGGGCGCAGGCCTCCGGTCATGGGCAGGATGTTAACGGGGGGTCTTTTAAAAACAAGACCGTTATGCCGCCGGGAGGACCAAAAAATGGCCCGTTTTCCATAAACAGACCGCCCAAGTCTTAGTTCCGGAAGCGCCTGATAAAATTTCAAGATGGCTTTAGTGGCTGTAATAACCCGGGCATGCCCGCGCATCGGGCGGCAGCATGGATAACGGCGCGGGCACTTGATACCGGCGGCGCATGCCCCACAATGATCTTGTTACCTTTTGAATTTTTTTTGAGGAGACCACCCGATCATGCGCCAGTTTCTCTCCCCCGCGCTCGCCGCGATGCTTCTCGGCGGGCTGGCGATGGCCGCCGATGTGCCCGCTTTGGTCAAGCAACTGAAGAGCTCCAGCGCCGAGGAGAGGCGCACGGCCGCAAAGGAACTCGCCGAGATGCGCGGCGACGCCAAGCCCGCGGTGAACGCCCTCGTCGGGGCCTTGGGAGATCAGGACAAGTTTGTCCGCCGCTTCGCGGCCCAGGCCTTGGGCGAGATCGGCGCGGACGCCCGACCCGGCGTCAAGGGACTCTCCAGCACCCTGACCAAGAACGGGGAAGCGCGGGAAGTGCAGCAGGCAGCGGCGATCGCCCTTGGAAAGATCGGTTCCGACAGCATTCCCGCCTTGGTGGGCGCGCTCAAGGACAAAAAGCTCGACGCTTCCGTCCGTTCCAAGGCGGCCGAGGGAATCGGCCTTCTCGGTTCCGCTGGCGGCCCGGCCGTGGGCGACCTGACCAAGGCCTTGGGCGACCCGGAAGTGCGCATGGCGGCGGTGGGCGCCCTTGCCCAGATGGGATCGACCGCCAAGGAATCGGAAAAGGCCCTGCGCGCCATGGTTGAGGACAAGAAGAACAAGCGCGACAAGGCCCTGATGGGAGCCGTGAAGGATGCTCTCAAAAAGGTGAAGGGTTGATTCCGGGTTCTCCCTCCGCCGGTTGGCGCCTTCCTCGCGGCGTCAGCCGGCAATCTTGGAACAGGGCCGCGGATCCGGATGCCGTGCTTCAGGATGAACGCGCCGCATCCGAACTCCACCATGCCGATGTCGCATGGGTCTCAAACCATCTCTTTCCCGGTTGCAGGCTGGTGGATCTGGGCTGCGGTGGAGGCAGGCTTCTGGAGGCCACGGCCCGCCTGTGCTCCCTCTCACTCGGAATCGACATCTCCTGGCCCGGACTCGAACGCTCCCGGCAACGCCTTGCATCCGAATCGCCCAACCATTGCCTGCTCCGCTCCGACTTGGCTGACTTGGATTCCATTTCCGATCACCAGTTCGATGTGGGCGCTTGCCTGTTCAGCACCTTGGGAATGATCTATCCCGCGGAGGCGCGCGATTCTTTTTTGGTTCATGCCAGAAGAGTTTTGAAACCGGGCGGGTTGTTTCTTGTTCATGCCCACAACCGCTGGTGGCACCTCGGCAGCACCGCGGGAAGGCAATGGCTTACCAGAGATGCATGGCTAAAGCTCATGGGCAGGCCGGGTGCCGGCGAGTTTCGGCATCCCGACGCGCCGGCATCGGCGCCCGCCTTGACTCATTACTCGCGGGGCGAACTCCGGAACCTGTTGATCAGACACGGATTTGAGTTGGAATCAATCCAACCCGCCCAAAGCCCCGCGGGAAAAAGCTGGATCGCCTATGGCTGGCATGCGGTGGCGCGCACTCCGCGCGCATGATGCGGCGATCAGATTCGCTGGGCCAGGGACAAGGCTGACTGGGCAATGGCCACCGCGCTCTCCTGAAGCCGATGACCGCCCGATCTGGATAGGACCAATTCGACATCGGGTCCAGCCGCGGCGACGAACGCCACGCTGTCGGCATAAGGAATGACATCATCATCCACGGCATGGAATATCCGGATCGGCATGGCCGGGTTCAGCCTTTGGGCCAGGACACTTTCATTGCGGCCCTCGGCCTGTTCATAAAGTTTCCATCCAAGCCTGACGGGCCCGGACATACCCCGATATTCGACGCTGCCCGCATCGCGCCAAGCCTCGGCGGTCAGTCCGGGGATCCGTCCAAGGATGGTGGACCCGAATCGGAATGCCGGGGCCACAAGCACCAAGCCTTGCACCGCCT
>CAWUNZ010000035.1:0-19334 GCA_963923445.1 uncultured bacterium | reverse complement strand
CCCGAGGCTGGCTCTCCTCGACCCCAACAGGATTTTGCATCGCTGAAGAGCATCGAAGCATGCGGCGAATGATGTCGCTGAAATCGTGGATCCCGCTTGGTTGTCTTTCTTGATGATGAAGTAGTCGCTGGTTTTCCAAACCCACCGATCACGGCCTGGGCAAGGTGACGGTGAAGGCGGTGCCCTTGCCGAGTTCACTCTTGGCGGCAATCTGGCCGCCCTGGGCCTGGAGCATGTGCTTGACAATGGAAAGACCCAGGCCGGTACCGCCCATCTCGCGGCTTCGGGCCTTGTCCACCCTGTAAAAGCGCTCAAAAATCCTTGGAAGATCCTGCGCGGGGATGCCGATGCCGTTGTCCTTCACCGTGAACGAGGCGGTCTCCGGCCCTGCCGACCAGGAAAGGGTGATCAGGCCTCCCTCCGGGGTGTACTTGACCGCGTTATCCACCAGGTTGTCGAGAATCTGGGTGAAGGACTCCTCGTCGATCCAAACCTCGCACTTCTGGTCGTACCCGTCGAGCACGATTGTTTGACGGCGTGATTCGGCCCGCTCCCGCAAGCGTTCCCGGCAAGCGATCAAAGCCTTGGCCAAGGGCACGGCCTGGGGCGTGTGGATTTCCTGGCCGGATTCAATGCGGGCCAGGCTGAGCAGGTCAACGATGAGGTAGCTGAGCCTTTCGCTTTGCTGGAGAATCTGGTCGATAAAACGGCCTCTTTCATCAAGGTCGTCCATGCCGCCGGATTGCAGCGTCTCGGCGCAAATCTTGATCACGGAAAGGGGTGTCTTAAGCTCGTGCGAGACATTCGCCACGAAGTCCTGCCGAAGTCGCTCAAGGCGTCGCAATTCCGTGGTGTCGTGCAGAACCACGACCGCTCCGCGGGACCTCCCGCCCGGGCCGAAGGGAAGACGCGCGGCATGGACGGTGAGGCTTCGGGCCTTGGAACCCGGCCATGACAATTCGGTGCGGACAGGTTCGGAACCGGCCATGGCCTCGCTGACGGCGTCGATGAGTGGCCGCTGCCTCACCATCTCCCAAAGGCGACGCCCCTCGGGCCTGCGCCCCACCGCCAAGTCGAGCAGTTCAAGCGCCCTGTCATTGGCGAACTGGACACGCTGCTCGGCGTCGAGCGCGAGAACGCCCTCGACCATGCCGCCGAGGATGGCGCGCAACTGGTCGGTTTCCTCGTCGATCTGTGCGATCTGGGACGCGAGGCGGTCACCCATGCGGTTGAAAGCCTTGGCCAGCACGCTCATTTCGCTGGAATCGTCGATCGCCGCGGGCGCGACGGGTTCGCCTTGGCCGGTGCGCTCGGCAAAGCGGACAAGTTCGGCGAGCGGCCCGGAAATGGCTTGCGAGATTTTCCAAGCCACAAGGGTGGCGGCGGCCAATCCAAAGAGGCAGGAAACCGCCACCAGCGCATGAACCGGCCAGGAAACCGGTTCACCCAAGACCACAAAAGCCAATTCGACGCCCACACAAAGGGCAACGACGAATGATGCCATCGTGGTGAGGACGCGGCTGAACAGCCGGTACGAGTGTCTCGGTTTTCCCACCGCTTCAACGGGTGTCTCCGAAGCCGGACCTGATGCGACGATGGCCACGACGGAAGTCCCCGGAATAAACTTAGCCGGATCTGCTGGCGGCGACACCGCGCTTGCCAGCCACGAGGCGCATGGCGACATTCACGAGGAGCACGAAGAAAAGCAGGACAAAGGCCCCGCACCAGGCGAGGTGCTGCTCCTCGGCCTTGTCGCTCATCGCGTAGTTGTAGATGTAGTAGGTCAAAAACGGCATGCGCTCCGTCATGTCGGACACAAAAAAGAAGGGCTTCACGCCATCCTCGAGGCCGGGCTGCCAGTAATTGCTGTTGCCAGCCGTGAACAGCAAGGGCGCCGTCTCTCCGGCGATGCGCGCCATGCCTAGGAACACGCCCGTGACAATGGCGGTGGCCGCGGCGGGAAGGATGACGCGGATGATGGTCTGGGCCGGAGTCGCGCCGAGGGCGTAGCTGGCGCGCCTGAGGGCGTCAGGCACGGTGAGCAGGGCCTCCTCAGCCGTGCGGAGGACGATGGGCATCATCATGATGGCCAGGGCAAAAACCCCGGCCCATCCCGTGGGATGCGGTGCCAGAAACGAGCCCAGCAATTGGATCAGGAACGCATGGGCGACAAGGCCCACCAGCACGCTGGGAACACCTGTCAGGATTTCGGCGCAAAAGCGGGTGGCCTTGGCGAGGCGGGTTTTGCGGTATTCAACGCAAAAGACTGCCGCGAGGATCCCCAGCGGGGCCGCGATGGCGGTGGCCCAACCCACCAGCATCATGGTGCCCACCACCGCATGCCCCAGGCCGGGACGCGAATGACCGTCTATCTGGGTGTTGGCGGAATGGAGGAAGAAATCAGAACTGAGCTGGCCGGCACCCGCCGATGTGACCTGCCAAAAAATATGGAACAGTGGAACAAGGAGCAGAAAGACGCAAAGCGAGAGCACGCCGGTCATGAACCGGTTGAACCGGGCCGGCCAAGGGCTGACCGGGGGCAAAGGGATGGTCGCTTGGGCCAGCGACCGCTTGATGGAGGGACCATCCTCAGCGGCGCTGCCCACCGGTTCGTTGGCTGGTTGGGAAGGAAGGGCGTTTCGATGCAGCAGCCATCGGGCCAGCAGGTTGATGGCCACCGAGACGACGAACAGCACCAGGCCAAGGGCGACGAGAACCGAGCGATGCTGGTCGTCGGCGGCTCCAGGCATCTCGTTGGCGATCACGGCGGGAATGGAGTAACCCGGCTCGACGATCGAAAGGGGAAGCTTGGCGGAGTTGCCGATGACCATGGCCACCGCCATGGTCTCACCCAAGGCTCGGCCCAGCGCGAGAAACCCGCCGCCGATAATCCCGGATCGGGCATTGGGCAGCACAACGCTCCAGATGGTTTGCCATCGCGTGGCACCAAGGGCATAAGCCCCCATCCGCTGGGCGACCGGCACGGCGCGCAAGGCGTCGATGGTCACGGCGGTGATGTACGGCACCACCATGAGGGCCAGAACCAGTCCGGCGGTCAGCAGGCCGCGGCCCCCGGTGGCTTGGAGCCCGATGGCCCCGTAAAAGCCCTGAAGCAACGGCACAAGGAATATGATTCCCCAAAAACCGTATACAACCGAAGGAATGGCGGCCAGAAGCTCCACGAGAAAACCCACGGCCAGGCGAACCGTGGGCCGGGCGATTTCCGCCAGGTAGGTGGCCGCGCCGATACCGACCGGCACCGCCACAACCATGGCGATGGCGCTGGTCACCAGCGTCCCATAGACAAACGGCAACGCCCCAAACCGACCTTGGCCCACATTCCATTCGCTGGAAGTGAAGAACGCCCATCCCTGCCGCTCAAGCGCGGGACGGGCCTGCAACAGAAGAACGGTGGCGGAAAGCACCAGCGCCAAGGGAAGCAGGAGAGCGGCGCCGGCCGTGATGGCGCGCAGCACCGGACTTCCCCAGTCCCCGTTGGAATTCGTCGCCAATCCGTTGCGGCTCATGCCTGGTTCGTCCGGAAATTACTTGCCCAAGGCGGCCAGGATCGTCCTGGCCTTGCCGGCGATGGCGTCAGGAAGACGGGCGTAATTCTCGGCGGGAGCGGCCTTCTGGCCATCGTCCGAGAGAGCCCAGGTGAAGGCCTTGACGACCGCAGCCATTTTGTCAGCCTTGAGGTCCTTCTTGAAGACGGCCCAGACCGTGCCGCAAATCGGATAGCTGGCATCACCGGGCAGGTTGGTCAGGTTGACCACCAGGTCATCAGGGATTTCCTTCAGGGCGCCCGCGGCGGCAGTCACGGCATCGAGTGTTGGCTCGATGAACTTGCCGGCGGCGTTCTGGATGGTTGCGCTCTTGAGGTTTTTCTTCTCAAGCGCGAAGGAAAGCTCGACATAGCCGATAGCTCCCGGGGTTTGCTCGACCAGACTGGCAACGCCCGCGTTCTTCTGGCCACCTTGGCCGACGGGCCAGGCGGGTTGGGTGCTGGCGCCGACCTTGGATTTCCATTCGGGGCTGACCGCGCTGAGGAAGCTGGTGAAGATATGGCTGGTGCCGCTGCCATCAGCGCGCTGACAAACCGAGATCGGCTTGTCGGGAAGAACAGCTCCCTCGTTCAGCTTGGCGATGGCGGGGTCGCTCCAGTTCTTGATGGCGCCCATGTAGATACCGGCGATCGTGGGACCGTCGAGCTTGAGGGTGTTCTTAAGATCGGGAATGTTATAAACCACGACCACGGCACCCATGACGAGGGGCACCTGGACGACCTTGTCGGCGCCACCGGCCTTGGCGACCTGGTCGGCGGATAGCGGCGCGTCGGTGCAGCCGAAGTCGGTCTCGCCGCTGAGCATGTCCTGCACGCCCTTGCCGGAACCGGTGGCCTGGTAATCGACCCGCGCGCCCTGCGTCTCGAACGAGGAAGACCACTTCTTCATCATCCGCTCGACAAAGCTCGACCCGGTGGCCCTAATCCTGACAACCGCGGAGGAGTTGCCGGGCGAACCCTTGCCCTTGGCCCCCTGGTCCTTGTTTTCAGCACAGCCAGCCAACAGGGCGCAAACGACCAGCGCCGCAGGAACTCCAAAACCACGCATCACCAAACCTCCGTTGCCAAGCGGAAAAGCCGTCTGTCCCGGCATCATCCAGTCAGGTTAGAAGATTGAACCATGAAAAAGCCCGGGGCCATGTGAATGAATCGTGAATTTTTGCTGGCTGCGGCTTGGTCCTTGGCATGCTGCCTGATCATCGGAATGGGCACCGGTGATTTTTTCCGCAACGAAGGCCTTCGCTCGCGCGTGGCCTGGACCATGGCTCGCGACGGGCTGACCATTGTTCCCCGCCTTGACGGTGAATTGCTGGCAACCAAGCCACCGTTGGTTTATTGGCTGGTCGCCGCACCCGCCCGATTGCTGGGGGACATCCCATTGGCATTGGCCAGATGGCCATCCGTCGCCGCCTTGGTGGTCGTGTCAGCTGGTTTGGCTGTTGTGGTGGGCCGTCAGCATGATCGCATGGCAGGCCTCGGTGCCGGGCTGTTTTTTCCCATGGCGATCGGATGGCTGTCACAAGTTCCATCAGCAGAGCTTGATATGCCTTTGACAGCATGCGTTGCTGGAAGTTGGCTGGGATTGGCGGTTGCCCTCGATGAGAAAAAGACCGGTCGCGCCAACCTTTGGTGGGTACTCGCGGGAGCCATCGCGGGGATCGGGTTTTGGACCAAGTGGACCGCCCCCGTTTTTTTCCATGCCGCGGTGCTGGGAATGGCGATCGTTCGCCGCGACCCATGGATCCTGATTGGTACGGGCCACGGGTTGGCTATTTTGGCCGAATCGGTTTTTGGCTTGGCCTGGTTGGCCTTGGCCTCCCGGGAGGTCGGTTTTCAGGCATTGATCGACGGGGTCGTTCACCGGGAGGCCCTTCCCCATCTTTCACCATGGCATCACCGGGTCGGCTTGCGACCGGTTGAATGGCTGAGCTACCCGTTTCAAGCCTTGGGAATGGGATTACCCGCGATTGTTGGTTTGTTTTTCCTGATCCGTCGCAATCTCCGCCACGATGCCGGAGGCGCCACCGGTTTTCAAGTATTGTTGGCCGGGTCGCTGCTTTCACTCGCGTTTTGGACCTTGGTGCCCGGTCACCGCCCCAGGCACTCCCTGCCGGCGGTGGCGGGTCTCGTGGCCACTGGTTGCTGGCTTGGAGGGTTGGCGCTGACCCATGCCGGCAACCGGGTGCGGCCAAGAAGGATTTTGTTCGCGGCCTGCGGTCTCTGGCTGATTGTCATGCTTGTGTTCAGGAACGAGAGAATTCAGGCAGCCATGGCGGAAACCGCCCCGGCCCATGTGGCGAACCGTCTGGCCCTGGCGCTACCTCACCAAGCCACCCTTGGCGTGATTGGTCTCAGGGACGATGGTTTGCTTTTGCAATTGGAGCGGAACGGTTTCCGGGTGATCAGGGGTAAAATGCTCGATGGGCAAGCGGAATATTGGTTGCTGACACAAACCGAGGCGACCGAAGAGTCCAGTTGCGTTCCGGGTAACTGGACCGATCAACAAGGCGCGGGTATCGTTCTCATAAGGCGCTGATCTGCGCCGTTCCAGGAATTATGGTCGCGGGGTATCGTCCATGCGGCTAACGCTGGTCACCGATGCCTGGTCCCCCCAAGTCAACGGGGTGGTGCGCACGCTGGAGCGTACCGTCCGGGAGATCCGTTCCAAGGGTCACCTGGTCGATGTGGTGCATCCCGGCGGTTTCCCGAGTGTTCCAGTACCGCTTTACCCCGAAATCAAGCTGGCGCTCATCTGCCCACGGTTGGGTAAGAGAATCGATCAGGCCGATCATGTGCATATCGCCACGGAGGGTCCGTTGGGCCTTCGCGCGCGCAATCACTGCATGGCCCGAGGCAGGCGTTTCACAACGGCCTACCACACCCGTTTTCCCGAATATCTACATCGGTATCTGGGAATTCCTCCCTCATGGATTTACGCCTACCTGCGCTGGTTCCACCGACGCTCCAGCCGGATCATGGTTTCCACCTCCTCGCTTGAGCGGGAGTTGTATTCCTGGGGTTTCCGCAGGATGACACGCTGGTCGAGGGGAGTGGATTTCGGTCTTTTTCACCCGGGACCCATGGACGAAAGGGAACCCGTCGCCCTTTTTGTGGGACGGGTTTCGTACGAGAAGAATATCGAGGCGTTTCTGGCCGCCCCATTGCCCGAGGGCTTTCGCGCTCGCGTGGTGGGTGACGGTCCTGCGCTTGCTGAACTGCGGCAAAAATACCCCCATGTGGAATTCATGGGGGCGCTCTATGGAGAACTTCTGGCCCGCGAATACCGCCGCGCGTCGGTTTTCGTTTTCCCCAGTCGAACCGACACATTCGGCCTGGTGCTCCTGGAAGCCTTGGCCAGCGGCGTGCCCGTGGCGGCCTACCCGGTGCCGGGCCCGATCGATGTGCTCGAAGGAGCACCCGAGGGAACCGGGGCCCTGCACGCCGATTTGTCCACCGCCATTCGTCAGGCGTTGAGCCGGGGGAAGAGCGTGGAATGCGTTTCCTTCGCCTCGAAATACACTTGGGAACGCTCAACCGAGCAATTTTTGGGTAACCTTGTCCCCCGGCTTGGTCCCCTCGAACCAGACATGCGGGCCGTTTGCCGACGGAATGACCGGAAAAACTGGAAAGCCAGGCAACCCAACCTCGCTCTGGCGCGTTGACCGGGCAGGACCCGGGTGCAACAGTTTCCCGATGGTCCGCATCGAGGGTCTGTCCATGCACATGCTTGCCGGTCTGTTTCTCGTCCTTTCCCAAGCCGCGGCGCCCGCCGGATTGTCCGGGAACCAACCGATTCCCGGTCCGTTCCATCCACTGATCCTCAACGGCGAGTTGTCCGGTCGGTACCATTGCCCCCTTTCGGATTTCGGTTCCCGGCCGTTTGTGCTCGTCCTGATCCGCGGGACGGACGCCCCAGAAGGCCTGAAGGAAATGCTGGGCGAACTGAACGACCTGGTGGAAAAATCAAAGGCGGCGGCTTTGCGCGCCGCTGTGATTTTCGTGGAAGACAAGTTGGAAACCCCTCTGTACCTGGCGAACGCGGAGCGCAAGGCGGCCAGGGACAAGATCGACACCGCGCTCGGATTCGCCACTGATCCGAAAATGGAGGCCAAGAATCCGTTTCCCGGAGTTCATGTCGGGTTGGACAGCGCCGAGGTGCTGAAAAGCTACCCGCTGGGAGAAGGCTCCGCCGCGGTGGCCGTACTCGCCAGGGACTATAAGGTTCTGGCCGTGGAAAAAGTACCCGAGGGACAATTCAACGCCGAGAAGTGGAAGTCAATCCTGTCGAATGTGGATTCGAAGTTGGTTGACAAAACCTTGGCACCGGTGATCCGCCCCCGTCTCAAGCCCCGGGCTCCAGTCGCCGAGGCCCCGCCGGCCCAGCAATAATTCAAGCGATCAGCCCTCGATCTTCGCGTGGGTGGCGCCTTAACGGCTCCACCCATGGCGAATGACTCCTACCCCCGTTTCGGGCCACGCCTTAGAATCATGGAAAGATGATTTTGTTCGCGACGGCGCCACGGGCGCCGCGGGCATCCGGAGTCCGTGGGCCATGAAAAATTGGGGCTGGATCGTGGCGGGTTTGGCGTTTGTCGCCTTTGTCTTCGCCATGAGCTTTGTCGCGCAGTTCAACCCGGAGTCGGGCAAGGGTCAGGTGGCCTCGGTGACGCCGTCAACCAGCGAGGCCAGGGCATTGGAGCCCAGATTTGTCACGCGACAAATTCCCGATGGAGATGCCGACGCCCTGCCTCAGGAGCAGTTCAATCCGGGTTTTCAGGATTATTGGTTCATCAATCCGCACGCCACGCCGGTGCGCTTCGGTCTGGAAGGGAAGAAATGCACATGCACCGGTGTGCAGGTGTTCGTGGTGCCCAGTGACCATCCATGGTGGAAGGGAGAAGGGGCGGCGTTCGTGAAGGACGGCCAACCTTTGGTCGACGAGTTGCAAAAACAATCGAAATCCCCACAGTTGTCGGGCCTCCTGAAAAGCCTGGAGGGGGTGGAACTTTTGGGCCGATCGGAATCAAGCATTCCACCGGCCATCGACCTCGCCCCCGGCCAAGCGGGCTTTGTTCGCATGGGATGGAAAAACGAGAAGGTCCAACGGGATGTCATGAGCGCGACGCTCTGGATCGGCAAACCGGAAAATCGGAATCACATTCGACTTGAAGCCGCGATCCATACCCATCCGGTTCTGTACCTGCTTGATGATTTCGTCGACTTGGGAACGCTGAACGCCAACGACCGCAGCCAAGCGGAGGGAAAGTTGAAAATCGTGCTGCCCACACGCGAGAAACTCCCCCTCAAGGCCGAGATTCTCAACGCTTCTCCCAAGGAAAGAATTATTTTGGGGGAGGCCTCACCGTTGACCGGTGAAGGGCTTGGAGCCTTGCGCAAGGATGTGAGGATTCCCGTGAAGGCGGCTTACACCATTTCCATCAAGGCCACATGGAAGGCCCCGGGGGAGGAATACCCGGAGATTGGCCCGTTCATCAAACGGGTGGAGGTGAGCACCGATGAGCCTGGAGTGAACGCCCAGGCCCAGCGTTCCACTCCAGTGCGGGTGTTTGGCAAGGTGGAGGGCGACATTGAGGTGGTCGGCACGAATCAACGAGGGCATGTGATGCTCAATCGTTTCGAACGGCAGGAAGGCTCGAAGGCGGAGGCAGCACTCGAAAGCAAGGAACCAGGTCTGCTTCTGAAGATCGACCGCCAGAGAACGGCCTCGTTTCTTGATGCGGAAATCGATAAGTCACCCAAGCGCTCGGGCGACCGATTCCGCTGGCGACTTTTGGTAAAAGTTGGCCCGGGAAAGGTTTCCGGCGAGTTTCCTCGTGGGCTGGACCCGAACCCGGCCTACCGGGACAGCGCCGTTTATGTGACAATCGATGGACAGGCCTCCAGAACCGTGAGAATTCCGGTTGAGGGGCGCGCCGATAACTGAATAGCCAACTTCTTCCGGAAAGAATTGGTTTCGGCTGATTCAAAGGGCGAACCAGTATGGCTGGCAAGATAGTGAAGACTGCTGGTTCACTCGCCCGCTGGGGTGTGCCCGGCTTGCTGGTTTTGCTTGCCGTGGTGGCGGCATTTGGCGGTGGATCTTTGGCCCGTTGGATGCGAACCGGACCGAACCAAACGGCTTTGGTCGCCCCCTCGGGTAAACTCGCGGCGGAACTGGAACGCTGGGAAAAGCCCGACCTGACCCTTCTGATCACCGGCCAGCAGCACGGCTATCTGCTGCCTTGCGGTTGTTCTCGACCACAGGTGGGCGGCCTTGAGCGGCGCTACAACTTTTTCCAAACCCTTGCCACGCGGGGTTGGAAGACTGTCGCGGTGGATCTGGGCGACATACCCCAAATGGCCGGGCCGGTGAACCTTTCCAACATCCAAGGTTTGCCCAAATATCGCTTCAGCATGCAGGCGCTCAAGCTGATGGGATACGCCGCGGTGGCGTTGGGCGAATACGAGGGCAGCCTGCCGCTGTTCAAGGCTCTGGGTGAGTATGCTCTCAATGAGTCATCACCGCGCGTGGTGGCGGCAAACCTGGCCGATGCCGAAACCCAGTACCCCGAACAAACGGCGAAATGGCATCTGGCCCAGCCGGCCGGTTCGCCTTGGAAGGTGGGGATCACCTCGGCGGTCGGCCCGACTGTGGCCGCGAAAATCAAGGATCCAGCCGCCAAGTTCGGTTCCAGCCGCCAAGCCCTCGAGACGGTGAAGGCCGAGATGGACAAGGCCGGGGTGGAATATCGGGTTCTTCTTTATCAGGGGACCTTCAACCGCGCCCCTGAAGGGGCCCAGCCTGTGGAAGCCGAGGCCGCGGCCCGGGCTTTCCCCGAGTACCAAGTCGTCGTCGCTCTTTCAGAAGAAGATGAACCGGCGGGTGCCCCCACCCGCGTTCGGCACCCCGACGGCAGGGAAACCCTGGTGGTGCGGATCGGGCACAAGGGAAAGTATGTGGGCGTGCTGGGGCTGTACAAGGGCGCCAAGCCGGAAACCCCGGCGAACAAGTACACCATCGTGCAGATGAGCGAGGATTACCTCACCCCGGACGACCAGGCGGCAGGTAATCCGATCGTGAAGCTGATGGAGGCCTACTCGGCGGAACTGAAACGCGATGGTTACCTTTCCAAGTACCCCCAGATGGTGCATCCCTTCCAGGCGGCGGTGCCCGACTCGTCCCCCACCTATGTCGGTTCCGAAAAGTGCAAAAAATGCCACGCCTCGGCGTTCGCGGTGTGGCAATCCACGCCGCATTCCCATGCGTGGCAAACCTTGGCAGACGCCAAGCGCCCATCACAAAGGCATTATGATCCCGAGTGCATCATCTGCCACACCGTGGGTTTCGGTACCAAGGGCGGGTTCATTGATGCCGACAAGACTCCCACCCTGAAGGATGTGGGCTGCGAAAGCTGCCATGGCCCTTCCAGCGAGCATCTGAGGAACACCTCCGACGAAACCTGGCACAAACTCATGAACCCCTGGAAGGCGCAACCCAACGAGTCGGCGCAGGACAAAACCGCGAGGCAACTGCGGGTGGACCAGTTCTGCCAGCGATGCCACGACATCGACAACGATGTCACCTGGACCCACAAGGGTTTCGAGAGGAAGTGGCCCAAGATTGCCCACCCCACGCCCGATTCCGAGAAGAAGTGATCAGGCCCCGACCCATTGATTGAACAATGAGCGCACCCGGGGACGAAGCCTCGCGACCTCGCGGGACTCCGGGGTGTCGCCCCTTGGCCACTCGTCGGTTTGCCGATTGTGGGCCAACCTGAGGCTGAGCAGGCAACGGGAAAGGAAATCGTGTGCGGCAACCAGTTCCCTTGCGGCTTCAGCCGAAAGAATCCCGGCTTCGGCCAGCGACTCCAGCGCCTGCACCGTTCCGGGTTGCACCGCGCGGGAAAGTCGGGAGGCGTGGCGCAATTGAAGGGCTTGGGCGATGAACTCGATATCGACCAGGCCTCCCGGCCCACGCTTGAGATCGCCGGCGGTCCTGCTCGCCTCTAGGCGCTGACGCATGGCCATGACCTCGGCCACGCCACCCTCGGGCCAGGCCTGGTTGGAACGCAAGCGGTTCAGTTCCACCATCAACTCTTCCCCGAAGGCGATGTCGCCAGCGACAGGCCGGGCACGAACCAGGGCGAGTTTTTCCCAAAGCCGCTCGGTGTTGCCCGCCTCGTGGTGGCGGAGAAAATCGGGAAACGACGCGACAAGGGCGCCGGAACGACCATCCGGCCTCAGCCGCATGTCGATTTGGTAAAGCCTTCCGGAGCCGGATGAGCCGGAGGATGTCCTGATGATCGACCGCGCCAGTTCGGTGAAGTACTGGTGACTGTCGGATTGCCCGCCGCTGAGCGAGTCCCACGCCGGTCGAGCGGCACCCTCGTAAACGAGGACAATGTCGAGATCGCTGTGGTAGCACATTTCCCTGGAACCGAGCCTGCCAAGCCCCAGCAGTGTCCAGCGACACGGCAGGCCTTGACGGGGCCCCGACAGGAGCAGCAGGGGACCGCTCCTCGCCTGCTGGGCGGTTTCAGCCAGACGGGCCATGCCGCCAAGTTCCACCTCCGCGAGGTCGCTGAGGGCCGAGGCCGTCAAGCGATTGTTGTTTCGCCCCAGCAGGTCGCAGACGCCAACCCGGAGAAGTTCCTTGTCGAGGAAGCTGCGGAGGATTGGCTGGGGATCCTCGGCCCCGCGGAGAAGCCCCGTCAATTCGGTTTCCAACTCGTCGCGGCTGGGGGGGCGACCCAGAACCAGGGAATCCATCAGGTCGTCGGTCATTCCCGGGTTGCTGACAAGCAGGTCGGTCAGGAACTGGCTCCGGGCGCAGAGGTCGACCACCAGGCGAAGGCTCGGGGGATGCACCCGGAAAAGTTCCCACAACTCGGCCCGGGCCCCGAGTGACCCGGTGACCCTGGCCAGGTTGGCGAGGGCCTGGTCGGGAGATGGCGCCCTCGACAACGCCGCCAGCAACGAAGGGATGATGCTGGCAAGGAACAGTCGGCAGCGACGGGTGGACAGAAAAGGGACAGGTTCAGTCGCCAATTCCATGAGGCTCGCATGGGCTTGGGCCGGTTGGCTGAATCCGTGACGGGCCAGAAGGGCCTGAGCGGTGGCCGGATCCACGGAGGGATCGAGAATGAGGTCGGTCTCCGGCTCGGAAGAGTCGTCGCCCGCGGCCACCGACTGGTGAAGCAGGTGTTCGAGGATCAGTCGCGTCGGACGCCTGCGGGACTCGAGTTCCGAGAGCATGGATTCGCCGGCGGAGCGTCCGGCGGCGGCCTCGAAGCCCAATCCGCGCGCCAACCTGCCGCGCGCCTCGGAATCCTCGGGCACGCGGTGGGTCTGCAGGTCGAAGAGGAGCTGAAGGCGGTGCTCGGCACGCCTCAGGAAGCGGTAGGACTCGTCAAGAACCCGGTATTCCTGGTCGGTCAGGCAACCGGCCCGCTCGAGCGCCGGAAGCGCGGCAAGAGTTGAGCGCTGCCTGATCGCAGGCTCATCGCCCCCGTGCAGCAACTGGAGGAACTGGATCACGAACTCGATGTCGCGGATGCCCCCGTAGCCGGTTTTCAGGTCGGCGGACTCGTCGTCGAGGCCTGTCGACCGCCGCTCAATGCGGCGCTTGAGGGCGCGGATCTCGGCGATTTCCGAAAATGACAAATATTTGCGATAAACAAATGATTGGACGGACTTCGCGAACGAAGATCCCAGCTCGGCATCCCCCGCGACGGGCCGGAGCTTGATCAGCGCCTGCCGTTCCCATGTTCGCCCGAGGCGGTCGTAATAGCCCAGGGCGCTCTCCACCGTCCGGGTGACAGGCCCGCCGTTGCCCTCGGGCCTCAGGCGCAGGTCGATCCGGTAGCCGAGGCCGGCGTCGGAAGGCGACGCCAGGAGCTGGACCATCTCGGTGGTGACCTTCGAGAAGAATTCGCCGCAATCGGTTTCGCGCCTGCCGCCGCGGGTGTGGCCCTCCTCGTCGTAGAGGATGAGAAGGTCGAGGTCGCTCGAGTAGTTGAGTTCCTCGCCGCCGAGTTTTCCCAAGGCGAATACAGCAGCGCGGGATGGACGCCCGGTCGCGCCATGGGGCGTTCCGAGGCGGGCCGAGCAGCGCTCGATGGCCATGGTGAACGCGGCGGATATGGAGGCATCCGCCACTCGGCTGATGTCGCGGGTGACATCCTCGAGCGACCGGTCGCGGAGAATGTCGTTCACGCCGACCCTGAGGAGTTGGTGCAGCCTGAATTTCCTAAAGGCGCGGGCCTGGGCGACGGGGTCGGCTGAGGCGCGCGCCTCGGCCAGCAGGCTTGCCACCAGTTCGGCCAGGGGAGGGCTTCGGCGTGGTCCCGGCCGAAGCAAGTCGAGGCTTCCGGGGTGCGCGACGAGAAGGTCGCCAAAGGGCCGACTGACGGAAAAAAGGGCCAAGGCCTGCTCGAGGCCACGGGCGCGCCCATCCAGGAGGCGGGCCAGACGGGCGTGCCTGTCCTCGGGTTCAAGGAAGCGGGCCAAAGTGCCCAGGGCCAGATCGGGGTCGGCGGCCTTGGAAAGAAGCCTGCCCAGCGTCCGCCTGAGGTCGCGCCAGGGCTGATCCCCCAGAAGCCTGGCAAGGTGTTCCGCCAAGGCCAGCCCGGCACGCGGGTGGGAAAGTCCCCAATGGGCAAGGGTTGCTTCGTCGGCGACGGCCTCGTCCATGAAGGCCCCCGGGTTCATCCCACCGGCAGTTCAAGCCGGCGCGCCTGAGGAATCGGGGAGGCCGGGGCGGCGGTTGATTTCCAGTCGGGAGGCGCCGACTCGACTTCCGTGACCTCGGCGAAGAGGGTGAACGAAGTGGCGTCGGTCACCCGGGCGCGGACCACGGCGCCCACAAGCCTTTCGGGAGCGTCGAACACCACGATGTGGTCGGCCATGGAGCGTCCGGTGAGCTGGGGAAGCGCCCCCGGTTCCCTCGGGCCTGTCTTGCCAGGCCCCTCGACCAAAACGGTCACCTCGCGGCCGACCATCGCCCGGTGGCTGCGGAGGCTGTTGGCGTTCTGGACGGCGAGGAGGTCGTTGTTGCGGACCTTTTTCGTCTCCTCGGAAATATCATCGGGGAATTTGTCGATCGCCCTGGTGCCGGGGCGCGGGCTGTACTTGAAGATGTAGCTATTCTTGAAATCCGACTCGCGCGTGAGTTCCATGGTGCGGGCGAACGACTCATCGGTCTCGCCGCAGAAGCCGACGATGAAGTCGCTGGAGACCGTGGCCTCGGGGCAGCGGGCGCGAATCCGGCCCATCATTTCCCGGTACTGCCCGACGGTGTAGCCGCGCTTCATCCGCCCCAGCACCTCGTCGCAACCGGACTGGGCCGGAACATGGAGGTACTTCACGACCTTCGGGAGGTCGCGGACGGCGTCGAGCAGGTCGTCGGTCATGTCGAGCGGGTAGCTGGTGATGAAACGGACGCGCCTCAGGCCGGGGATGGCGTCCAGGCGGGCGAGCAGGTCCGAAAGGCGGGTGACTCGTCCGTCCTCGTGGCGGAACCGGTAACTGTTCACGGTCTGGCCGAGCAGGGTGACCTCGAGGCAACCCTCTTCCGCCAGGCGCCGGGCCTCGTCGACAATGGCGTCGGGGTGCCGGCTTTGCTCGGGACCGCGGGTGGAAGGGACGATGCAGTAGGTGCAGAACTTGTCGCAGCCGATCTGAACCCGGACAAACGCCTGAAACGGGGTGGGCCTCATCGCGGAGTCGCGCGGGGGGTCGTAGCTTTCGAACGAGGAAGTGACCTCCTGCTTGGAACCGTCCTTGCGCCCGAGGCTGAGGGCCATCTGGGGCCGCCCGGTGGAACGGGCGGCGTCGATCAACTCGGGCACGCGCGCCAACTGGCCCGTGCCGCACACCAGGTCGACATGGGGAGCGCGCTTGAGGATGATCTCCTGATCCTTCTGGGCCATGCAGCCCAGCACGCCCAGCACCTTTTCGGGATGGTGCTCGATGTGGCCGCGCAGGCGACCCAAGGCGCTGTAAATCTTGTCCTCGGCGTGCTGGCGGACGCTGCAGGTGTTGAACAGGATGACATCGGCCTCGGCGGCCGTGTCCACCAGGCGGTATCCCTTCCGTTTCAACGAACCGACAACAAGCTCGCTGTCCAGCACATTCATCTGGCAGCCGACGGTTTCAATGTAAAGCGTGTTGGCCATGACTGGTCCGCTGTGTCCCGTTCCCTTGGCTGATTGTACCATAGTTTGCATCAGGCCCGCGACCCTGCAGGGCCTTTCCGGCAGAGAGTCCGATGCAGCAAGGGTTGCCTCAAATCCTGTTGTTCATGGGGGTGGCCACCCTGGTGGCGCTTCCGTTCGCTGCGTTCCTGCTGCGGCAGGCATGCTCGATCTTCGGGGAAGAATTGCCGGGGTACCGCCGGGCGATCGCCGTGGTGCTGATCACCGGAGGCGGGGCCTACCTGGCGTGGGACGGGGCATCGTTCGCCATGGTGAAGATGGCCAAGGAAGCGGCCTGCAGGGATCAATGGATCGAAAATCAGAATCTCCTGGCCCAAAGGATGGCATGGGTGGACCAACTGGGTTACTCCCAGTGGGCCCGGCTTCCCTTGGGCATGCGCCTTGAACTGGCCGGCCGGGTTCCCGGCGTCAGCAGGTTGCCATTCGTGTTTGGCCTGTGCGTGGCCGGTGTGCTGGCCGTGCTGGGGTTGGGGGTGCCGTTCCGCAAGGCGCTTGGAATCGTCCTTCTGCAATGGCTGATGATGTTGGTGCTTGTGGCAGTGGGCCATTTCGGGATCAGCAGTTTCATGCGCCTTGCCTGGCCGAGCATCGCCTCCATGCCCGTGGTGGCGGACGCTCAAGAGCGGGCCCGAAGGGCTTGGGAAAAGGCGCTCCCGGAGCAGGCGCGGGAAATCACCGCCGAGGCGGCAAGCGAGCTGAAACCATGGCTGGAAGCCGCCGAGGCGGCGACAGCGGAGGCCGGAGCGATGATCGAGCCGTATCAAATTCGCATGATGGAACAACTGCAACCGTACATCGGCTGGCTACCCGAACCGGCGCGGGACTTCCTCTCCAAGGGCGGAATCTGGCTGGTCGCCGCCTTGGCGGCGTTGATCATTCTCATTTGGCTCAGGGGAATGTCCCGACGGTTGTGGAAGGCGCTGCGGCGGAAAAACACGGGCCGGAAAAAGCCCGTGGCTTTGCAAACCGTGAACTTGGGTGAAATTCCCCGTTTAACCTCCTCACAAGGGGGCCGGAAGCTGACAGTGAGGCAAATCCCCGCCAGGTTGAGGGCCGTGGTGCTGGCTCCGGCGGGAAGCGACGCGGGTGAACTTCACCGGGGAATGGCCGAGGCCATTCTCGACCAAGCGGTGCCGGGACTCGGCGGCATTGCCGACCATGACAATCCCCAGATCACGATCTGGCCGAGGCAGTACAGCCTCGACGGCTTCCAGCAGGCGTTCTTCAGCCATGTCAACCGGCCTGATGGCGATCACAAAAGGTCACGATTCGTGCTGCTGGCAGGCCCGATCACCATGGGCCGCTTCTCGATTCATGCCGGGGTGGCACTCGAGTGCGGCGACACTTGCGCGCTGGGCAACATCAAAGTGGGCAAGGACAAATGGGCGGAGGTGGTCGCCGCGACCAAGGCAGGTTAATCCTTCAGCCTTTTCCGAATCCACCGCTCGGTCCAGACTCCGCCTGCCGCGCCCAGTCCCAAGGCCAGGATGGGAACGAGGTCGCCCACGGCGAACAGCGCCGCCAGCAGAAGCAGGATCATCGCCAAGGCTCCGGCGGCGACACACGCCGCCTCCCGAACGGTGAGACCGGCTTTTTCCAGCCAGGGGCGGGCCCATCCAAGGCCATCGTCTTCCTCTTCCTCGGCTTCCACGGCCTTCGCGCGGGTGGTTTCCGCCTTGGCTGGCACGACAATCTCAAGTTCTTCGATGGTTTCGGCCTTGAGGGTGTCCTCGAGTGCCGCCAAGGCGACACGCAGCGACTTGGCCGCGGCGCCGGCATCCCTGGGCCTTGCGGCCTCCACGGGAGATACCAAGTCATCCATGACACCCGCCAACAATTCGGGGACATCTCCCCGGGCAGGGCCGGACTGCCTCATGATTCCATCGAAAAGCTGACACAGGGCGAGGGTTTGGCCTGCCTCGGTCTCCCCGGATGATCCAACGGAAGGCAGCGCCATCAGCTTGAGGGCCTTGCCTCCGGAGGGGCGGTGGACCAGAGCGAGACTTTCCAAGCTGACCGCCGCGGCCCGGATGCCGGCCTGATGCAAGGCATGAAGCGCCTGAAGGGCCTGGGCCAGCATACGCGCAAGATTTTCGGCCGTGACGGTTTTCCCCCGGGCCAGCAAATGGCCGAATGTGTCGCCTTGGATGCATTCCCGCACCAGGTAGCATCGCCCCCCATGCACGCCGGAGTCGAGCACGCGCCAAAAGCTCGGATCCTGAATGTTGGCGGCTGTTTTTCCCGACTCCAAAAACCGGGCAACCTCGGGAGAACCAGGTCGATGCGCCTCACCCGCGAACTGAATCATGACCGATCGCCCCAGGGCATCGGTCGCTTCCACGCAACCCTCGGCGGCACCGGTGAACACGCGGTCGGACACCCTGTATTGGCCGATCTCCAACTCGGTTTCCCTGCCCGCGAGGAGAAGGTCGGACTGATAAAGGGTCAAGTAGCGGTTGATCACCAACCACCGGGCCAAGGCCACGGCATCGTCGCCATGGGGACGGCCAGGCTTGCGCCAGCGCTTGACCATCCGTTCGAACTCGGAAGGGGCGAGCAACCCATGGCGCTCAATGGCGTCGAAGACGGCTTGAACGATAATGGCCACGACTCACCCCGCGAAAAATGGGTACACCATCAACATAGGGCCACAGCCACACAAGGCAGGCTCAATTCGATATAGTCAGGGGCTTTTGGAGGAATCGGATGGAAACTTGGAAGGCAGGGCCGCGTTCGATTCCGTCTGGTAACCGGATGCCGGGTTGATGGCCTGGATGATACCGCTTTCGTCCATTTCCCCCGGGGGTGTTTCAGAGTCTTTAGAATGGCTGATCCTCTCAACCGATTGGACAAATTGGGAAGAAACCAGCCGGGTGAGGATAAGCGCGAAGAAAAATTGGCCAATAGCGGCTTCCATCCAAGCCAATGAACGGGCCAGTGAGGCCACCGGGGTCATGTCCCCATAACCCACCGTGGTGATCGTGATCATGCTGAAGTAAAAAAAACGGTGAAAACTTTCGTGGATGGCGCGCCCTTCCATCTGAACTGAAGCGCCGACGCCATTGTCCGCGAATGCGCCCGGAATGTAGTAAGAGATCAGCGCGAAAAAGCATGACCAGAGAAATCCAATGAGCAGGTAACTGCTGGCAGCGCAGAACAAGGCGTTGCGACCGGTGTAATCGTTGTGCCAAAGGTGGTAAACCATGGCGCCGATGAGGACTGCAAGGACCATCGCCAGCACCAGAAGACCAGCGCCCCTTGCGCCGTAATGAATCGATTCCGGAAGAAATGTCAACGCGATCCACCAAATCCAGTTGGCCACCACAGTGACGGCACCGGCCACGCAAATCCACCCAAGCAACCTGTCTGAATAACGGATGGCTTGGATGGCCATCGTGCCACTAATGAGAAAGGCGACAATGCTACCCTGAACAAGAAAGGTCGCGGCAAGCACCCAACCTTGCATCACAAAAATCACTAGCAGCACGATAAATAAGATTGTGAAGCTGTTGCGATGGGCGGCGCGCAGCCATGGGTTGCCAAGCCTTTGATCA
>CAWUNZ010000034.1:0-19366 GCA_963923445.1 uncultured bacterium | reverse complement strand
TGCCATCGGATCGGCCTTGTCAACGGCATAGCCTCCGAACTGGGAGGCTATGTGGTACTTGTACACATCTCCATGCTTCACGCCCGGAATGAAACCGACCCAAATGCCCGAATGGCTCAGGGGCACCAGCGGATGGCTCCCGCGGTTCCAATGATTGAAGTCTCCGATCACCGACACATGGCGCGCCGAGGGTGCCCAGACGGCGAAACGAGTCCCCGGGACTCCACCCAGGTGTCCGGGATGGGAACCCAGATGATGGTGCAGGCGGAATTGGCGCCCCTCGTTGAACAGGTAAATGTCGTCGGGGGTCAGGCTTCCCGACCCGGCGGCCGGCTGGAAGTCACCGTGCTTCGCATATCCGGAAGATGGCGCCACCCGGGACTCTCCTTCTGCGTGTGAATCTCCCCCCAGCTTATCAAACCTCCTCATCCGACTTCACGGCGGGAAATGCCCTGTCCCGCCATAAAACTCTTTTCAGCACCGGATCAGGCTGCGTAAACGGACCTTGGCCCGGCGATTCCGACATGTGACGCAGGTACATCTCCATTTTCGCGTCAAGATCGTCGGCATGGTGGACCACCAGCGCCTCGGGAATCGCCGGAAGTCGGGGAGATCCCCATTCCGGTCGTTCCAGGAACGAAAGAAGCAAATGCTCCAGGGCCAGCAGTCGCGCGGCATCGAGGGTCCCGATGCTTGCGGCCTTTTCCCTCACCATGTCCCTGGCCAGAAGATTGGGACCGAACAGTTGACCCTCCTCGGAGGGTTCTGGTGGAACAATCGACGCGGCGTCTGTCGGCTGCCATTCCCGGACCCGACCAATCTCGTGCAACAGTGCTCCCGCCAAGGCCAGGTCGCGATCGACCCTTTCCGTGGCCAATCGATGGCTCCGGTGTATCTCCCCGATCAAGATGTCGGTCTTGCGGGCTACCCCCAGCGTGTGCTCGAGCCATCCCCCCGGATGGACATGGAAGCGCCCCCGGCTGGCGGGAAGGCGCTTCAAGGCATTGGCGTGTTCGGTGAGCAGCGCCGAAACCAAGGCTCTGAGGCCGGGATGCGTGATCGAATCAGCCAAGGCAAAAATCTCGGCGAAAACCGCCTCCACATCCACCTGTGGTTTTCCAGAAAGGGCTTGAGGATCGAAACCGTCGTCGCGGTCGTTGTCGTTCACCGCGCGGATAAGCGTCGCTTCCAGCTTGGGGCCATAGCGCGGGTGCTCCCGCCACAAGCCGCGGATCTTGAACCAATGCCCCGGTTGCCATGAGTCCCGGCAGGTGGTGTGCCATGGGCTGTCATGCCAGACGGCCATGGCGACTACCCGGCCTTTGGCTTCAAAACGGAGGTTGAAAAACGCCTTGCCTTCCCGGGTGGTTCCAGCTTCCTTGTGGGCCAATAGCGCGAAAAAATCACCTAATTGCCCCGCCGGCAGGGTCGCAAGTTCCGTGACCTCGCGGGGCGCATGCGACATGGGAATTGGCTCGCTCAAGCTAGGGGGGCGTCATTGTTTTTTCGCGGCCAAGGGCAGCCATCAGCCGGCCAATTCGCGCGCGCGGGCGGACTGCCTGCTGGCTTCCCTCGCCAAGGCTGTCAAAATGTCACGGCAATCAATCGATACCTCCGCGGCAAGGCGGGCAAAGCGGCTGCTGTCTCGCTGCAGGCTTTCCGCCAGCAACAGCAGGGACTCCGTTCTGTCCGCGCTGGTGGGGGCGTCGGAAGATTCCCTGACCAACTCGATGGCCATGGCGTTGTAAAACGCGCCGACGGAAGCCAATTCCGAGGCCCTACCAGCCTTCGCCAGTTGCTCGGCCTTCTCGGTGGAGAGTTGCCTTGATCGTCCCAAGGCCTCGATCCATGGCCCTGAGGGCCCTTTTTCGCCAGTGACGGCCGTCGGCCTGGTTGGGGTTGCCGTCACCGGGGTCCCGACCCTGCCCAAGCCGACTCCGAGAGCCAGCAATAACGATGCGGCCAACACCGCCGAGGCCATGGATAGTTTCACCGACGCCCGCGAACGCCTGTGGGCCCGTCGGGAAGGATCACCCTTGGAGATTTCCTTACCCGCGTATGATTCCGCGCCCAAGCGTTTGAGCAACCGGGACAGTCGCGTGTTGGGATCTCCCGGTGCCCGTTCAGAGCGGAGAACAGCATCCATTTGATTTATTTCCTGCTCATTCATCCCTTTTTCTCCAATTTTGCTGGCGTGTCCTGGCTGCCCTGGTTGACTCGTTGTCTGGCCTTGAACACTCGCCACCTCGCAGTCTCTTCGGTGATTCCTTGGATTTCAGCGATTTCCTTGAAGGAAAGTTCACCTTCGGCCCGCATGAGGAGTGCTTCGCGCCAGTCGCCGGGAAGATCCTGCAACCGTTCCTTCAACCGCTCGATCTCCTCCCTATGGCCCAATAAAACCGAGGGGTCATCGGCCACGGCGGACATTTCCGCCATGTCCGCCGCCGCATCGAGGCCGGTTGTTTTCCGCCTTGCCATCGATCGGCAGTGGTTGGCCCAAAGGTTGTGGCCGATCCGGAACAGCCAGGCGCGAAAGTGAGTTCCTTCGCGAAACAGTTCCAACCGGGTGGAAGCGCGCAAGAAGGCGTCTTGGGCGAGATCCTCGGCCACTTCGTGTCTTCCGCACATGCGCCAAAGCCAGCGAAAAAGGGCCTCGTAGTGTCTTGCTGCCAAAACGCCCCAAGCCGCGCGGTCTCCCTCGCGTGCCATGCCAACCAGCAGGGCATCGGGGGTATCGGACTTGGTCGGGCCATTGTCCATGGGGCACCTTCCACGCGTGCTTCCCATTTTAACAACACCCGTGGCGTCTGGATGTTGGTGATTGAAGTGGGGCAATGGCGCATATTACACGAAATACAAATCGCAACCGTTGAAAGAACAACGACATACGATCCAATTCCCTTAAAGGACTGGAAGGGCTGTGGCCGGCCTTCTAGGATTCGACCAGCCCATCCATCGAGGTCCCCCCATGGCTCACCGACGCGGAACGATCCCCCAAGTCCTGCGTTACTACATCCGGCTCCGTTCTCCATCCGCCTTTCAGACGCGTGAGGACTGGGCCCGCCGCAATCGCAGGGAGATCGAGCATTTTGCTCGTAAGGTCGCTCGTCGTTACAACGAGGGCACCCTTCTCAGGCTCATGGAATCACCAAACCCGCAGGCCCGCGAGGCCGCGGTGTTTGCCCTTGGCCTGATCGGTTCGTGGAACTGCAATTCCCAGCTGGCATCGATGCTTAAGAACGACGACGCCGGAGTCCGCCGCGTGGTGGTTGAAGCCCTTTGGCGCGTCTGGTTTCGGGGAAGGTTGAGTCATGATGCCGCGCTTCTGCGCGCCGCCTTGGAACAACCAGGCCCTGGAAAGGTGCTCGAGGCACTCAATCAGTTGGTCCGCCTGAGGCCGGACTTCGCCGAGGCTTGGAACCAGCGGGCCATCATCCACTTCCAGAACCGTGACTTTGCCGCATCGGCCCGGGACTGCGCGCGCGTGATCGAGCTGAATCCGTTCCATTTCGGCGCGCAAGCCGGCCTTGCCCAGTGCCTGATGCGGCTGGGTCGGGGATCAGCGGCCCTCAAGGCTTTCCGCAAGGCTGAAAGGCTCAATCCACACATGGGTGGCGTGACATCGACCATCAAGTTGCTGGAGAAGGCCTTGGGCGACGACAACGCCGCGGCTTGAACCGTTCAAGTGACTTGGGCATGAAAATAAGCGGGGGCGGTTGAAACCGCCCCCGCTTATTCTGTTTTCCCACCCTCGGTTATTTGCGAGATCCGGGGGCGTCAAAGCGGAAAAGGTGCTCCTCGCCCCTCACCAGGAGGGTGGCGCCCATCAGCGCCGGCGATGCCAGCGACCTTTCGCCCAGCTTGGCCGTGGCGACCTTCTCGAATTTGCCGCTATCGCGCACCACGGTGATGTCGCCTTCCTCGGAAGCCAAAAGGATCAAGTCTCCCGATGCGAGGACAGGCGATGCCGAATAGTGTCCGGCCAATCGTTCCTGCCACGCGGGCGCGCCGCTCTTGGGGTCGAGGCGCGACATCGTGCCGGCATCGCTGACCACATAGAGGGCCCCCTTGGTGAGAAGAGGCGATGGCGTGTGTGGCGCGTTCTTGTCGAGTTTCCAAGCGAGGTGACTCGAGGTGACATTGCCCGTGCCCCCGAGGCGAACCGCCAGAAGGGATGCCTTGTCGTAGCTGGTGCTCAGGTACACCAGGCCATCGCCCAACACGGGCCGGGGAATGACCGAGTAGCCGGTGTACTTGAGCCTCCATAATTCCTTGCCGGTTCCCGCATCAAGGGCCTGCACCACATCGCTACCCGGGCATACCACGACCTTGCGTCCGGCCTCCTCGATCACCAAGGGGGTGCAGAAGGAAAACGGCTTGCCCGGGGTCGCCTCGCGCTTGGTGCGCCAAGCAGGCTTTCCGGTTTCGGCATCGAGCGCCACGACCTCCTGAAGGTCCATCGCGTCGCAGCAGAAGACGAGTCGGTTGTCCACAAGGACAGGGCTGCCCCCATTTCCGTGGACCGGCTTGGTGTAAACCCCCGGGGTCTTCCAAAGGATTTTCCCCTTGGTGTCCAGCGCCGCCGTGCCCATGTGCCCGAAGTGAACGAAAACCTTATCCCCGGCGATGATGGGAGTCGGGCTGGCATGGCTGTTTTTGGCATGGATCTTGGGAGCGGTGCCGGTTTCCTGCTTGAAAAGCTCCGTTCGCCAGGTTTCTTTTCCGGTTGTCAGGTCATAGGCGAGAGCGGTCAGCGCGAGAGACTTGTTGTCCGCCGATGGAATCGCGCTGGTCAGGAAGACGGTTCCGCTGGTCACCACGGGCGATGACCAACCCTTGCCGGGAACCGCCACCTTGTAGGTGGGGCTTGGAAGCGTGGTTCCCTCAAGGGGTATGGTGCCGGAGGCGTGTCCCTGTCCTCCCGGGCCCCGGAATTGGGGCCAATCCGCTTCGGCCCCGCGGGCGCCGGCGGCCAAGGCCAACAACAGACCTGTCAGCAATCTGCGATTCATGGCGTGCTCCTGAGTGACGGTGGAAACGGTCGTGATGGCGTTGCCGGCTAATCCGGCGGGGCAAAGACATCCATCTGGGGAAGACTCACCAATCGTGGCATGACTTCTCGATGTGCTCAAGATGCTCCCACTTATCAGGTCTTGGCTTTGCATCTCCCCGGCTTTTCCGCTTTCCCGGGCCCGGGTCCGGTCGAACCAACGATAAGGAGTCCCGTGGGGTCTTGCCGCGGGGTTCAACAGGAACGGGATGCGGGGGCCTTGGTTTCGAGCAGCACCCAGTGACAAGCAACATGATGAAGAGGAGATCAAGGATGATACATGCACGGAAGCGTCACCTTGTGGCCTGCATGCTCGCCTGGTTGGCCCAGTGGGAAACGGCTTCGGGACAGGTTCCCGTGGCCGGGACCCCCGGAACTCCTCCCATTGTTTCATTGGGTGCCCCGCGGGTGATCGCGGTTTCCGGCGCTGCACCCTCGGTCAGCCCACAGTATCAGGTGCCCGAACCACGCCGCTTTGACCAGGCCATCGTGCCCGTGGGCGTGAACACTGTCGCCGGTCCCTCGCTTGTCCAGCAGCAACCGGTCGGCATTGTCGCGCAACCTGGCGCGGCGGTTGCCACCTCCTTCATCGCAGACAACCAAGTGCGATCTGTTCCGGTCAATTCCGGCCCTGCCCAGTTGCCCGCTCCGCGCCAGATGCCCATGGCCATGCCATCCGCGGCATCGGCAAGCCCGCAAGTGATCCAGCCTGCCCCCATGGTGGTTCAACCCATGCCCATGGGGCAGGGCACCGTCATGACGACTCCCCAACCCGGCACCGTGATCGGCCAGCCGACCGTTGTTTCCCCGGGCCGCGTCATGCCGATGGGGCCGGGCGGCACGGTGATCGAGACGATGCCCGGCGAGGTCATCATCGATGGCGATGCCGACCAGGGACTTTTCGGTACCAACTGGCTCCAGCGCCTGAAGTCCAAGGCCCTTGGTGGCTCAGCCTTCCAAAACGAGGAATTCTTTGATCCGGATAAACCCCACCTGAATCGGTACCGTTTCTATGCCTCGTTCGAGTACATGGCCTGGGCCCTCACGGGCAATCAGACCCCGGCCTTGGTTACCTCCAGCTCGAACCTCGCGGCCGCACCCCCCGGTGCCTTGTACCAGCCCGGAACGAATGTGCTCTACGGCGGTGACGCCGGCGACTTGGGCACCGGTCTGACCAATGGCGGGCGAGTCAAGGTGGGCATGTGGTGGAACAGGGCCCAGGATTTTGCCACGGAATTCACATTCTTCGGAATGGGCAACAACGACACTTCCACCACCTTCCAGTCGTTCGGCAACACCGCCACTCCCAATCCCGTCCTCGGGCGACCGTTCGTCAACGCCCTCAATAACCGTCAGGCCGTCGAGTTTGTAGGCGTGCCGGGTTCAGTCAATCAGGGCAGCGGTCTGGGAGGCACCGTCACCGTCAGCGACCAGACCCAGTTCTACGGAGGCGACCTGAACGCCCGCTTTGGCATTCGCAGGGGTTGCAACTGGACCATCGACGCCTTGGCGGGCGTCAGGAACCTCAACCTCAACGACACTCTCTCCATCAACGAGACGCTCTACGGAACCAGCGGTAGAGGCGATTCCTATGTCGTCAACGACTCGTTCAGCACTCAGAACACCTTCTGGGGCGGACAGCTTGGCGTGATGCTTGGATACAACTATAAGCGCTGGGCTTTCGACACTACCCTCAAGGTCGCCCTTGGCCAAACCAATGTGAACGCCGACATCAGCGGCAACACCCTCATCAACAGCCCCGGGGTCTCCAACAACTACCAGGGTGGCCTCCTGGCCCAGAGAACCAATATCGGAAACTACAGCGACAACCATTTCTCCGTCGTGCCGGAACTCGGTTTCACGGTGGGCTATTACCTGACGCCCCGAATGAAAGTGTTCGCTGGTTACAATATCCTGTATTGGACCAATGTGGCCCGCTCCGGCGGACTCATCGATCCGGTGGTCAACCCCAACCTGGTGCCACCTGGAACCTCGGCGGCGGCGGTTCCGGCCCGACCGGCCCAGCAGATCCAGTTCACCGACCTATGGGCCCAGGGCGTCAATGTCGGCCTCGAAATCCGCTACTGATTGTCCGAATGAAGCCTCGGGGCAAGATGCCCCGACATCCCTTTGATTTCTCCATGGAGGGGTTTCATCATGTCCCGCACCCGTGTTGTCGGCACCAGGAAATTGTCGGTCCTTTCCCTCGAGTCGCTGGAAGCAAGGGCCAACCCCTCGGCTTCGCCCTTGGTCATCGCCGGTTCCGTCTTCAACGACATCAATGCCAACGGCCTGCGTGATCGCGGCGAGGAGGGAATCTCCGCGACGGCCCTCCAGCTTGTCACGCGCCAGGGTGTGATTGTCGGCAATGCCACCACCGATGACGCGGGCGCCTTCGTTTTTGACAGGGATGCCCGGGTGACCGGCACCACGGCGGTGGTTTCCTACTCCGGTTCCTTCACGCAGATTTCCTCCTCACCTGACCAGGTGGTTGCCCTTCCCAGGTTTGATCCCGAGTTGGGAACCCTGACCGGCATCGAGATCGAGGTGAACGCCCAACTCGATGTTGTCGCCAGCCTCGAAAACCTCGAACGCAACTCCACGGTCCTGCGTGTCAGCCAGGAAAATTCCATCAGGGTGACCGGACCGGGCGACGCCATCGTCGCCAGCGCCCCCGCCCAAACCTTCACCGCCGCCCTTGGCGGTTTCGATGGCAACACCGATTTCAGCGGTAGCAGCGGCATCCGCTTCCCGAGGCGCTCATCGAGCGTCAACACCTTGGTTTCGATTCCCGATGCCTCCGGTGGCGACCCCGGTGCGACAGATCCCGGCGCCGGAACGGATCCGGGCGCGTCGGATCCGGCTGCGGGCGATCCCTCGGCTGCGACCACGGGTGCAACCGCGACCAGCGCCACCTCCGGCGCTGTCCCGGAGGAATTCCAGAGCTATGTTGGCAACGGGTCGGTCGCCTTTCAGGCCTCCATTGTCGGGCGGGCGACATCCCAAGGCCCCGGCAACTACCAATTCGCCGTCGTTTCCACCGGATCTGCCACGATCACGATCCGGTATACCTATCAACCTTCCGACGCGCTTCGCCCCGGCGACTATATTGTCCGGGAATTGACCCAGCCCGACGGCTACCTCGATGGCCGGGATTCCGTGGATGGCAAGACGGTCATTCCCAACTCCTGGCTGACGGATGAGATTTCTGTCACGCTCGGGACCACTTCCTTCACGAAATTGGGCTTTGGGGAGGTCAAGGCCGTCAGCCTAGCCGGTTCGTCCTTCATCGATGGCAACGGCGACGGCGCGTTCGACCCCGATGAGGCCGGCGCCGAGGGGGCCATTGTCTCCCTCGAAGGAGTGGATGACACCGGGGCGCGCGTCACCCGCCAGGCCGAGATCGCCGCGGATGCCGTTTTCAGCTTTGGCGGACTCCGCCCCGGAAATTACAAGGTCGCGAGTTCGCTGCTGCCCAAGTACATGGCGGGTCCGGGAGTTCCGGGTGACCAGGGAGGGGTGTCGGGCCCCGCTTCGGTCTCCTCCATTTCCCTGGCCTCCGGAACCGATGCCACCGGTTATCTTCTTCCCCAGATCGAGTCGGCCGCGCTGACGGGCGTGGTTTACCTCGACCGCAACTCCAATGGTGTCAGGGATGATGGTGAACCGGGCATCGCCAACCAAACCGTCACCATATCTGGCACCGCCGGTGGCAGGGATGTGAATCTCTCCGCTGTCACCAATGCGGATGGGGAATACACTTTCGCCGAGCTAATACCGGGCGCCTACACCATCACAAGCCCGGCGACCAGCGGATACACCGCCACGGGAACCGAGGCCGGGTCGCTCGGCGGGACACCTGGAACGGATTCCATTTCCGACATCACCATAGCCCCGGGGGACTTGGGCGATGGATACCTGCTGGGTCGCTCGGCTCAACTCACCGTTTCGGGCCGCGTCTTCCTTGACCGCAACGCCAATGGTGCCGTCGATTCTGTCGACACCCTCCTTTCCGGCATTCGCGTGACCCTCACGGGAACGGCGTCCACCGGTGAATCCATCACCCGGCAGGCGACCACCAATGCCCGGGGCGCCTACGCGTTCCCAAGGCTTCCCGATGGCGTTTACCGGATTTCCGCACAGACCGCGACGGGCACTTTCGCGGCCCGGGCCATTGTCGGCACCTCGGGTGGCAGCGCTGGAGTTTCAAGCGTCGCGGGTATCGACCTTGGCCCCAGCGGTAACGCCGTGGGCTACGACTTCCCGATGATGCCGCCCTCGCGGATCTCGGGAACCGTGTTCCAGGACCGCAACCGAAACGGCGCTCGCAACCAGGGGGAATACGGACTGGGCGGGGTGCTTGTCACCCTCACGGGAAACGATGACCTCGGCCGGGTCGTGCGCCGCACGACGGTGACCGCGGCCGACGGTTCCTACAATTTCGGGAATTTGAGATCGGGCAGTTATTTTGTGTCCAGGTCCGTCCCGGCCGGCTACCAGGCGGGCGTCGCCAAGGTCGGATCCCTTGGCGGCATGGTCCACAACGGCGGCATCGGGGTCAGCCTCGGGTTCGGCAATGTCGCCCTGCGGTACGACTTCGCCGTGGTTCAGGCGGTTTCCGGCGGCCTAAGCAAGCGACTTTACATCGCCTGAGGCCCTTGGTCAGTCCGCGTCTCGTTTTCTCCATGCCGACAGCACCGAGGAGTGCTGGTCGGTCCACGCCAGGGTGCCGGCAGGGGCCCGCAGGCGACTCCAACCGCCCCTTCGGGTTGCCTCCCATTCCGGATTGTGTCGAAGCGCCACCCATTCGGTTGGAAGCCTTCCAAGGCTGGTCCCGGTGGTTTCCGGGGCCAGATCCGCCCATTCCCAAGCCGCCAAGCCGGCCTCGGCGGCGGATCGCGCCGCCACCGGGGCCAGCTCGAGGTAGCGGTTCGAAATATGCATTAACAATATCCCACTAGATGTCAATTTATCCTTGTAGCTTGTCAGTGCCTCCACCGTCAGCAGGTGCGCCGGGATGCTGTCGGAGCTGAAGGCGTCGATGATGATGGCGTCGTATCCGGGGCCATCGTCCATTTCCAGTCCCAGGCGCCCGTCTCCTTGGATGATTCGCCATCGGCCGCGGCACTCCCGCAGGTAGGGAAACAGGCCGGGCATTGTGGCGGCGCGTATCACCACGGGGTCGATCTCAAAAAAATCCCACTCGTCGCCGGCCCGGGCGTACCACGCAAGGCTTCCCGCCCCCAGGCCGATCACCGCCACCCGCGCCGGCGGTCCGCCCGGTGGAAAGACCCTTCCCAGGGTGGCGCCCGCGGGCCCCTTGGGATGGTAATAGGCCAAGGGAAGGGCCCGACCTTCCTCGTCGGCGAGGGAAGGCCCAGCCACCCCATGAACCGTTGTGCCGTGGTACAGCTTGAGCAGGGCGCCTCCTTCCGGCCCTTCCTCCACCACGCGCGTGGTACCGAAAAATCCCCGTTCCAGATAACGAGTCCGCCCGGTTCCTGACGGAGCCATGGCACCCACGATGAAGATGGCGGCCAGGCATGGCCCCCATGCCGCCGAACGCCCCGCCAAGGCGAAAGCCACGGCCAACGGCGCGCCCCGCACCGTTAATTCCCGCCAAGGCCCGGGTGAAAAGGGGCAAGCCGTGGTCAGGCACCAAGTGGCCAATCCCAACCCGCAGGCGATCGCCGCGTCGCGCCATCCCGGCCAGCGCCAACCCGCGGGAGTTGCCAGCATGAGGACGGCCAATCCCAAAGCGTAGTCCCAGTCGCCCAGCCAACGGAACACCACGGGCGCCAAGGTGGACTGCGCGGTTCCGCCGAGCGCCCCCCCGACCGCCGTGGCGAGGTAAAAGGCCGGTAGCAGTGCCGGTTCCGGCCTGCTTGCAGCCTGTCCTGCCAACGCCCCCCATGAGACCAGAAAGAAACCGGCCAAGTGCAGGATCACAACGGGCGCCGCGCCCCCAAGGCGTGAATCCGTGGCGCCCATGCCGGCCATCAGCAGCAATGCCAGACCCGCGATCGGCTGAAGTAGGGAGGGAAGGCGCTGGTCACCCCGGCCGAATGCCAGGGTGTAGGCCACAAGGTACAAGGCCAACGGGGATAAGCCCAAAAGGGGAACCGGGGCGACATCGGTCACCAGGTGCCGCGTGGCCGCCATCAGGAAAAAGCAAGGCACGGCACCCATCAGCATCCAGACCAGGATCTTTTCGATGTGCAATTTGACAGGAATGGAAGCTGGTTTTTGAATACAATTCCGGAGGAAAAATAGGCTTGTTATCATCATCATTCCGCCCCAGCTCGCCACTCCCCATTGCCACCATCTCCCTTGGGTTTCAAGGGCGAGGGTTGGTTCCACGAGGAGGACATAGGCGGTCAATCCCCCCAGGCTTCCAGCGTTGCTGGCGGCGTACAGCCATGCCGGGTCGCCGCCTCGCCTGCCCAGCCATTCCTGAAGCAGCGTCGAGGTGGTGGCCACGGCGACCACCGCGCAGCCCATTTCCACCGACAGGCCCGCGAGGATGGTCCATGCCGGCCAACCGCTGCTCGGGGATGTTTCGGCGGCCAGTGGGGCTGAGGGATGCGCGATCCACCCGAAACCTGCCAGCGCGACCACCGCCAAGGCTGCCATCAGGGGGGACTGCCAGCGGGCCAGTCCCATCGCCAAGGCATACCCTCCCACCACCGCCAGTTGGAAAAAAACCAAAACGGAGGTCCAAACGGCGGGAGTGCCGCCGAAGGAGGCCAGGAGGTGTTTGCCAGCCGCTGGTTGGATGATGAAAAGCAGGAATGCCGACCAAAACGCCAGAACGGCCGAAGCCAAACGCATGGTGCACCAACGGTCGGGTACGGTGGTCGGATCCAGTGACTGTCTATGGAAAAACAATCCGGGCGCGCCGTTGGGCGCGCCCGGATCGGGAATCAAGCGGTTGTCGCGTGATTACTTCTTGGCGTCTTGCTTCTTGGCGTCCTGACCCTTGGTAGCGGCCTGGCCCTTGGTGGCGGCTTGAGCCTTGCCAGCGTCCTGACCCTTCTTGGCGTCCTGACCCTTGGCAGCGGCTTGGCCCTTGCCAGCGTCCTGACCCTTCTTGGCGTCCTGGCCCTTGGCGGCGTCTTGGCCCTTCTTGGCGTCCTGACCCTTGGCAGCGTCCTGGCCCTTCTTGGCGTCCTGACCCTTGGCAGCGGCCTGAGCCTTGCCAGCGTCCTGACCCTTGGCGGGGGCGGCGACTGCGGTGGTGCACTCGGTGCACTCGGCAGCCTTCTTCTTCTTGAAGAAGAGGCCTTCGGGGGCGGTGGTGCCAGAAGAGAGAGCCATCATCAACACGGCGCTAAGCATGGTGCGAACCTCCGGAGAAAAATCATCGAACCCAAGCAACCGCACCTACCCTGAAGACCAATGGGTCGGTTTCGAAGGACATCCAACGAACCCACTTTCCTTCAAAAAGCCTTCAGGGCAAGAAGGAAAAGATGAGATTGCTAAGTGCATATGCTAATCAGGGCAATTTGGGAGTCAATGGCTGATTTGGCAAAGATTTACTGAAAGGTCGACCAAGGGGCATTTTGAGTTCCGGTTATTCCGGCTGACTTTATCGATCACACACTTATTGCCTCAAGTTCTTAGTTCGTGGCATACCGGATCAGCTTGTTGCTGCTGGCGTTTTCGGAGTCGCTCATGCGTGGTTGTTGGTTATTGCTGGTGATTGGCCTTGGCTGTGCCCGAAGGGAAATCCCGGCCGAAATCCCCGTGGCATCCGTTCACTCCGATCCGCTCGAGGGCGCGCGATTGGCGTCCCGTCGCAATGACCAAAAACAGGCGTTGGAACTGTGGACGGGGGTTTTATCGAGGGCACCCGGAAATCCGGAGGCGCGTGTCCGTAAAGCGGTCGCTCTGCTGGGTGTTGGCAAAAGGGCCGAGTCTGCCTCGGAACTGGAAACCATGCTCCGCGAAAGGCCGGATTGGATCGAGGCACTCTATGCGCGCGGCATGGCGGCGCATCAGGCCGGGGACACGGCGCTGGCAAACCGCATGTTCGGCAAGGCGCTAGATAACGATCCGGAACTGGCCTCGTTTCTTGCCCTGATTTTCCTCGACACCGATACCGAGGCCACCATGCGAACGGATGTGTCGCGGTACAGGCAGGAATTTGAACGCCTTGCCGAGGCGCGCCCCGGCCATGCCGAGGTGAGGGAATTTCTGGGCCTTTCCTATCTGGTGGAGGCGGAACGCACCCTCAGGCGCGCCGATTTCGAGCGGGCCGGGCAGGAGTTTTCAGCGGCGATCAGGAACCGGGGGGGAAAGGAACCGTTCTACTACCGGGCCAACCGTGGCTATATCCGCCTTTGTCTTGGAGACAACGCCGGCGCCGATGAGGATTTCCAAGTTGCCCGGTCCAAGATCGACGCGCCGAACCAGGCGGAAATGCTTCAGGAAAAAACGATTCAGGCCCGCAAGATCCATTCGCAGCTGCGCTGAACGGTTCACGAATCATCCGGCAAAGGTGGCAACCATGTCTGAAGACCTGATTGTGAGCGTCTCGGGGATCCGCGGCGTGGTCGGACCGGCGCTAGGACCACTGGAGGCCCTCCGGTTTGGCGCGGCGTTGGCGGATGCCCTGCCTCCTGGACCGGTGGTTGTTGGAACCGATGGAAGGCCTTCGGGGGCGTGGCTTTCTCAGTCAGCGCAGGCTGGCCTTCGTTCGCGGGGCAGGGATGTGATCGACATCGGTGTGGCCGCCACGCCCGTGGCCGGTGGTGCCGTGCGCCAACTGGGAGCGGCCGGGGGCATCCATGTCACGGCAAGCCATAATCCGGCTCCTTACAATGGCTTGAAACTTTTCGGCGGCGACGGCCGCGTGCTCAACGCCGCCGCGGGCACCCGGGTGCGCGAGCGCTTTGAGGCTGGTTTGCCACGACCCGTGGCGCACGACAGTGGGGGTGGCAGGTCGGAGGCGCGTGATGTCGCCGCCTGGCATGTGGCCAAGGTGGTCGCCCTGGCCGAGGCCGATGGTTACGCCGCCAGCGTGCGCGCCATGGCACCCCGCGTGTTGGTCGACGCCAACGGCGGTGCCGGCGGACCCGCCGCCTTGCGCCTGCTGCATGCCTTGGGGGCCTCGGCGGTTCCCGTTCACTGCGATGCCGACGGCATTTTCCGCCATCCGCCTGAACCCACCTTGGAGAATGTGACCGGTGTGGGCGACCTTGTGGCGGCTAACCGATGCCATCTGGGTGCCGTGCTCGACCCCGATTCCGACCGCCTGGCGCTCCTGGATGAAAGGGGGCGTTACATAGGCGAGGAGTACACGCTGGCCTTGGCCGCCGATTTTCTTCTTGCCCGCCGTCCCGGGGCCTTGGTTGTGAACCTTTCCACCAGCCGCATGAACGAGGATGTCGCCCGCCGGCATGGCTGTCCCTTTTTCCGCAGCCCCGTGGGTGAGGCGAATGTGGCCGATGCCATGCTGGCCCATGGCGCCGCGTTGGGCGGGGAAGGGAACGGCGGCGTGATCGATCCCCGCGTGGGTCTGGTGCGCGATCCGTTTGTCGGCTTGGCCCTGGTGCTCGGCTTGCTGGCTCATCGTGGACAGCCATTGTCCTCCATTGTGGATGGCCTGCCACGGTACGCCATCGTCAAGGACAAGGTGCCGCTCGACAGGCTCGCGCTGCCTGGATTCCTCAGGCGGTTGGAACAGGCATTCGCGGGTTGGACCGCCGACACGCGCGACGGCCTGCGCCTCGATGGGCCCGATGGATGGATTCAGGCGCGCGCCAGCAACACCGAACCGATCGCCCGGATCATCGCCGAGGGGCCGGACGAGGCCACGGCGCGGGAATGGATCGCCCAGGCGCGCGCGGCCCTTTGAAAACCAGCTAAGCGATCTCCCTTTTCAGCGCTTCCACCAAGGTCAGGGCCTTCTCCTCCAGCGTGTCCGCGCAGGGAATGTGGATATGGGCGGGGTGGCCGAGCCATGCCTCGCGTATGCGCTCATCCACGGCCTTGGCCCCGGCCGTGTTCTCAAAGCGGGTGTGATTGTTGCCGGTTCCGTAGAGGTGGGGTTTGCTCACCGCCACCGACTCAAGGTGGAAAACAAGGTCGTAGCGGGCCAGCGTGGGCTCCAGTTTCAGGTTGAACTGTTCCAGATAGGCGTCGCGTCCGCCGGGCCAGTAGGCGGCACCGTCGAGAAATCCGCGGTCGCATACAACCACCCGTTTTCCCGCCTGCCGGGCCAGTCGCACCCAGGTCTCTTCCAAGTGCTGCTGAGTTGACAGGATCGCTCCCTGAAACGATTTCCGCCAAGCGTCGAGGTCGGCGATTCCGGCGTCGGGCACGGGAGGGGGAAATCCCGAGGCCATCACCAGGGTGCTGGCTTCGGGGACCAGGATGGCATCGTCGCCGAGGGCCTGTTTCACGGCGGCGGAACATAGGGTTTTTCCGCCACAAGGCCCTCCGGTGATCACCACCCGCCGCAACATGGACATCCCTTTCGTCTCCCGGAGGTTTTCCTATCTTAATGCTTCTACCGCCCCGAGGAGTTCGCCATGTTGCATGCCTTGTTGCTCTCGCTGGCTTTCGCCGCCGCACCCCGTGGCGTGGTTGTGATTTACGCCGACGACATTGGCTACGGCGATCTCTCCTGCCAGGGGGCCAAGGCCGTCGCGACCCCCCATTGCGACCGCTTGGCGAAAGAAGGGCTGCGCCTCACCGCCGGCTACTCATGCGCCGCCACCTGCACGCCGTCGCGTTACGCCCTCATGACCGGGGAATATGCGTTCCGCAAGAAGGGAACCAACATTCTTCCCGGGGATGCCGCGCTGATCATCGAACCCGGCAGGCCGACGCTGCCATCGGTGCTCAAGTCCGCGGGTTACACCACCGGCGTGGTGGGCAAATGGCACCTCGGCCTGGGCACGAGCGCCGCCCCGATCGACTGGAACAAGGCCATCGCCCCGGGTCCCCGGGAAATCGGATTCGACCACTCCTTCATCATGCCGGCCACCGGTGACAGGGTTCCATGCGTGTATGTGGAAAACGGGCTTGTGAAAAACCTCGACCCCGCCGACCCCATCTCCATCGACTACAAGAAGCCGTTCCCCGGCCTGCCCACCGGCGTTTCCGACCGCGCCAAGCTTCGCATGGACTGGAGCCACGGGCACAACATGGCCGTGGTGGGCGGTATCGGCCGCATCGGCTACATGAAGGGAGGCCAAAAGGCGCTTTGGTCGGATGAGACCATGGCCGACACCTTCGCCGAAAGCGCCGTCGGCTTTATCGAACGCAACAAGGACAAGCCGTTTTTCCTGTTTCTGGCCACGCACGATATTCATGTGCCGCGCGTTCCGCATCCGCGCTTCGCCGGCAAGTCGGGCATGGGCCCGCGCGGTGATTGCATCCTCGAATTCGACGACACCGTGGGCAAGGTGCTGAACACGCTCGACCGTCTCGGCCTGGCGCGCGACACCATGGTCATGCTCACCAGCGACAACGGCCCGGTGCTTGACGACGGCTACAAGGACGACGCCGTGGAAAAACTCGGCGCCCACAAGCCAGCCGGCCCGTGGCGTGGCGGAAAGTCGAGCATGTTCGAGGGCGGCACGCGCGTGCCCCACCTGGTGCGCTGGCCCGCGGCGATCGGCGGCAATACCGTCAGCGACGCCCCGTTCAGTCAGGTGGACATGCTGGCCAGCCTCGCGTCCCTATGCGGGGCCAAGGTGCCGCCGGGCGCCACGCCCGATGGCAGGGATCATTCGAAGGTGCTCCTGGGCGCGGACAAGGCGGGCCGCGAAGTGGTGGTGCAGCAGGCGGCGGGCCTGGCCATACGCCAGGGAGCCTGGAAATACATCGAGCCGAGGAATGGCCCGGCCAAGTTCGCCAACACCAACACCGAGAGCGGCAACGCCCCCAAGGGCCAGTTGTTCAACCTGGGCGAGGATCCGGGGGAAACCGATAACCGCATCGCCCGCGATCCCGAGCGCGCCAAGGCGATGGCCAAACTGCTGGAATCGATCCGCGCAGGAGTTCGCTGATTCACACCGGGTAGGTTCGGCCCCGCCATGAGGACCCCAGCCCCAACTGCTTGCGAACCAGCGCCTCCCACTGAATGATCACCAGAAGCGCCACCCCTAGCGGATGAAGCAGGGCGCCCAAGATGCTTTGGCGGTAAACCACCGCCCCGATCAACCGTGGCAGCCAAGCCATGGCCATTCCGGAGCCAGCCAAGGCGATCGCCGGCCATGGTGCCCCCCGAATGATGGCGACCGCCATGATTCCAAACGGAAGCACCTGACCGGCAAGCAAGAGCAGCGTGGCGGGCACGATCATCCGCGGGTTCCCCAACCCCTCGGTGGCGTTCTTGCCCAACCCCTTCCATGTGGCCAGCGCGCCGGCGTACATACGGCAACGGGCCAGCGGGGTCGCGTCGCACAGGTCGGTCGCCAGGCCCGCCTGGCGGAAGGCTTTGGGAAGTCGGATGCCGTCGTGCAGTGTCTCGCGGATGCCGGCATGTCCCCCGGCTTTTTCATACCCTTCCCGGGTCGCCAGAAACAACTGGCCGCACCCCGCGGCGAAGGCGGGATGCCGGCTTTGGCGCATGCGGCTGACGGGAAGGAATCCCAAAAGCACAAAATGGATCATCGGTATCAGGATGATTTCCAAAATGGTGCCCGTTTCCTGGCGCGGCACACCACTCACGAGGTCGGCTCCGGAATCGCTCAGAAAAGCCGCCAGCCTGCCGACGGCACCCGGTTCCAGGCGCACATCGGCATCCTGAAAAAGCAGCAGGTCGCACCTGGCGCGGCTGGCCAGTACATGGCATGCATGCTGCTTGCCGCACCACCCGGCAGGCAGGGGCGGGGCTGATTCCAGTCGGATCCGGGAATCCGCCCGGGCGCGGCCCAGAACGATCTCCCGCGTGTTGTCGGTGGAACCGTCATCCAGCACCACCACCTCGACCTCGACACCTTCCGAGGCCCCCAAGGCGGAATCAATCGCCTGGCCGATCGCCTTCTCCTCGTCCCGGGCTGGAATAAGAATCGAAACCGATGGCAAATGTAATGGGGCTGGCGGCGGGACACGGTAGGCCCGCAGGTTTCCAACGAACACCAGGAATGGCAACGCCGAGAACGGCAGGCAGGCCAGCGCCAACCAGGCCAGGAGATCCATCTCAGGCATTTCTCCTCCCCTCGTCGTGCCCCGGGTGAAAGGTTCTGCCCCTGCAGGCGGCCCAAATCTGGCGGATCCAGTCGTACACGCCCCCAACCCCTTTGCGACCGGCGACCACGGTTTCAAAAGCCTCCGCGTCGCGCGACTGGGCCAGGTCAGCCAACTTGTCCAACGCCTGCCCCAGGCCCGATTCAATGATCGCCGTCCATTCGGCCGCCGATCGTGACTTCCCCGAGGCGACCTCGATCGGATCGCCGAACAGCGCGAGCGCCTCGGGAAGCTTTTCGTTCCAAAACGGGTATTCCAAGGCCAAGGGAACCACCACGCACGGTCCGCAACGCCTCAGGAGGTGTCCGAGGCCCGCCCGCAGTTCCACGGGTCGGCGGCGCGGGTCGGTGAACTGGCCCTGCGCGGTGATCCACAGGGCGGTGTCCGACGAATTCAAAATCGCGGCACCCGTTTCGAGGAACTCCCGGGCCGAACTCGGCGACCCCGGTTCCACGGGGAAAAAACCCAACCGGCGCAGCATGGGGTAGGCGCGCAAGGCCTGGGCGTCGATGGGGCAGTAGTCTGCCCTATGGGGCCACCGCGGGCTCAGCAGGGCGCAGAGGATTGGATCCCACCACGACGGGTGGTTGCACACCACCACCAGGGGCACATCCGGTGGCGGGGCGGGAGCAGGGCCTGCCTTGGCCAGCCTGAACGCGGTGAACGACTTGGGCAAAAGAAACTTCTGGCAATACCAGACAAACCAGCGGACCAGCCTCTCCTGGCGCAGGGGCAGTTTGCCGGCTGGCATGGCTCAGGCCGTCGCGGGCGCGTGGCGGGGGGCGGCACCCCTGATGTCGGAGTCGACCGCGTCGCCGGCGATCCAGCCGGACATGAGCACCATCGGCATGCCGGGGCCGGGGTGGGCGGCACCGCCGCACAGGTAAAGCCCGGGCACATCCGGGCTGCGGTTGGAGGGCTTGAAGGCGCCATGCAGGCGTCCATGGCTGGCCAGGCCGTAAATGGCGCCATTGAGGACCCGGTAACGGTCGTGGATGTCCTGGGGGGTGAGCGCCCTCTCCACGCGGATGCGGGAGCGGATGTCCTTCATTCCGGCGGTGCGCTCCAGCTTGTCGAGGATCACCTCGCGGTACTTGGGGAACATTTCCTTCC